>DCUS01000046.1 GCA_002327885.1 Syntrophaceae bacterium UBA2208 | reverse complement strand
TTTCTGATGCTCAGAATCTTTCACCTCCTCATCAAGAAGTTTTCTCTGGGGGAGAAACCACTCTCTGACCGTCAGATCGGGGAAACCTTGGAAATTCCAGTCCGTCTGGTTCGGCAACTTCTCCATGAATTAGCCGATGTGGGATTAGTCGTCGAAACAGCAAAAGGAGTTAAAGGGGAAGTGGCCTTTCAACCCGGACGGACCATTGAAAACATCACCATGAAATTTGCGATGGATGAATACGAGAAATACGGAATCATACACATTCCAGAAAATCAATCGGAAGAGGCAGAGAAAATTTCTAACTATTTAAAAGAAATTTCTGGGAGCATCGAGAAAATGCCTGCCAATGTTCGATTGAAGGAAGTATAAGGGGTTATTTTATTGACAACACCGTTTAAAATCCCTTATAAGATGTTCAATGTCAAATATTCTTGTCACAGGTGGGGCCGGATATATTGGAAGTCATGTCGTAAAGGAACTTCTCCGCCAGAGCCATCATCCGATCATCTTTGACAATCTTCAGACAGGTCATCGAAAAGCCGTAAAGGATGCCCTGTTCATAGAAGGAGATCTCTCTGATCCGGAAAAACTTAAAGAGACTTTTCAAACCCATGCCATTGATGCCGTCATTCATTTTGCAGCAAATAGTTTGGTGGGTGAGTCGGTTCAAAAACCCCTTAAATACTTCGACAATAACGTTAAAAACAGCATAAAACTCATTGAAATAATAAAAGAATTTGGAATAAATAAACTTGTTTTTTCTTCATCCGCCGCCGTTTACGGTGAACCTCAAGAGATACCTATTACCGAAGATCACCCCTGCTCCCCGACAAACCCTTATGGCGAAACGAAATGGATTTTTGAGAAGGTCCTGCGGGCTTATCATGATGAGGGAATATTAAATTTCATCTCTCTCAGATATTTCAATGCAGCCGGCGCCGATCCGGAAAGGGAATTAGGTGAAGATCACTCCCCGGAAAGCCATCTCATCCCCCTGGTAATTAAAGCCGCATTGGATGGAACTTCGGTTCCTGTCTATGGGACGGACTATAATACCCCCGATGGAACTTGTATTCGCGACTATATTCACGTTACCGATCTTGCCGATGCCCATATTTTAGCCCTCAGAAAATTAGAACAAAAAAAATTTTCCGGGATTTATAATATGGGAAACGGGAACGGATATTCGGTGAGAGAGGTGATTGAAACAGTAAAAAAAGTTGCCGGGAGAGAGGTGAAGGCCGTCGAATCACCCAGGCGGCCAGGCGACCCCGCCCGGCTTGTGGCGAGTTCAGAAAAAATCAGGGAAGAACTCGGATGGGCTCCCCAATACCCTGATATGAAAACGATTGTTGAAACTGCCTGGGAATGGCATCGAAACCACCCCAATGGGTACGATGACATAGGCATGGCACAAAGCGCCTAACGCTAAGCGCTTTGGGCCATGCTTCTTGAGGGAAACCATGTGTGGGATTTTTGGTATTTATAATCACACCGAAGCATCAAACCTCGCTTACTTAGGTCTCTATGCCCTTCAACATCGTGGCCAGGAGAGCGCTGGAATCGTCTCTTCCGACAATCGACGACTTCACCATTACCGCCAGATGGGTCTGGTCTCGGAAATATTCACGAAAGAGGCCCTGAAGAGACTTCCCGGAAGAAGTGCCATCGGCCATGTCCGTTATTCCACGGCGGGTTCGAGTGAACTCAAAAACGCCCAGCCTTTTGTCGTGGATTACCACCGGGGAAGTCTCGCCATCGCCCATAACGGCAACCTCACCAATGCTTCCTTCATAAAAAGCGAACTCGAATCCAGAGGATCCATTTTCCAATCGAACATGGATACAGAAGTGATCGTTCACCTCATTGCCCGTTTCAAAGAGAAAACCATTGTCGAGCGTACGGTCCATGCCCTGAAACAGGTCGAAGGAGCTTATTCCCTGCTCATCTTAACCGAAAAGGAAATGATTGCCGCCAGAGACCCTTTTGGCTTCAGACCCCTGGCTCTCGGTCAATTGAAGGAGGTGCCTGTCGTTGCTTCGGAGACCTGTGCCTTTGACCTCATCGGCGCTAAGTTTATCAGGGAGATCGAACCTGGAGAGATCCTCCTCATCAATGAGGAAGGAATCAAATCATTCAAACCATTCCCTCAAAAACACCGTCATCAGTGCATCTTCGAGTTCATCTACTTTGCCCGACCGGATAGTTTTCTCTTCAACAGAGATGTCTATGAAGTCAGAAAATCATTCGGGGCTCAACTTGCCAGGGAGTCCTCTGTCGATGTGGAGATGGTCGTCCCGATTCCGGATTCCGGATTTCCCGCTGCATTAGGATACGCGGCTCAATCCGAGATTCCTTTGGAACTCGGAATGATCAGAAATCACTATGTCGGGCGAACCTTTATTGAACCCGAGCAGCGTATTCGTCACTTCGGTGTCAAGATCAAGTTAAATCCGGTAAAAGGATTATTAAGAGGGAAACGGATCGTTACCGTGGATGATTCCATCGTTCGGGCGACCACCAGCCGAAAGATCAACAAGATGTTTCGAAACGCCGATGTCAAAGAGGTTCATGTAAGAATCAGCTCTCCTCCCATCACCCATCCCTGTTTCTTCGGAATTGATACGCCAAAAAAATCGGAGCTGATCGCTTCCTCTCATAAGTTAAAGGAGATTCAAAAATTTATTAATGCAACCTCTTTATATTATTTAAGTTTAGAAGGTCTTAAAAAATGCATGAAAGAGGACGCTGAGTCTTTTTGCTATGCCTGCTTTACCGGAGATTACCCGATTCCTTCCAGATGAATTTAGAATAGGATCGGTTTTCTACGAACACTTTGATTTGATCTTCTTGAAACCCTTTCCCTGTTTTTTCTTCGGCCTCCTCGCTGAAACTTTTTTCAATTCCGCCACACCTGTCACCAATTTTTGCCATTCTGATTTGATCTGTTCCCTTTCCTTCTCAATTTTTAAAATTTGGCGATAGAGAGAAAGGACTCTTAAGGCAATTTTGGCTCGGTTGTCATCTTCCTGCTTTCCATCACAATAATCCCTCAGATACTTCTCTGAGGTGTCGACCAATGGTTTAAAAAGCTCTGAGTCCTTTTTCTTCATTTTTTTCCGTCCTTTCCTGGTTCATTCATGAATCAGCAAATTTTCTTATACAAAATTCAGTATGGAGTAAAATCAATTGAGTGTCAATAAGCGAAAAATTAAAGTTTAAAAAAGATAAAAAAAGATTGACTCTCTCCACAATAATTTTTATAAAAGACAATTGAAATGAGACTTCTTTTAAATGCCTTCACCCTATGCTTTTTTTCTATGTTGGCATGGTCTGGTCCAACGTCCGGGTCGGAAATTCTCCAAAAACGTTCCTGGTTTATTGACATGGGAAAATTTTTATCCTCTTCTCATGGACGTCTCTCCTGTTCCGAGTGCCACTCAGACATTGAAGAAAAAGGGGTAAAACATCCTGACACAAAACTCTTGGGGAGGTCCTCGACCCTTCTCTATGATTACAAAAAATGTGAAAGGTGTCATCCTCAAGAATACCGGCGATATCTTAAAGGGGCCCATGCCAAAGCGCTGGTGCAAAGAAAGAAGGATGCCCCGACCTGTGGAGATTGTCACGTTACCCATTATGTTTTCCCAAATCAGTCTCGCCTTGAACTGGGAAGATGGATGACCGAAATGTGTGGATTCTGCCATCCTATCGCTAAAAGGACTTATCTTGAAAATTATCACGGAAAAACAGCCGCCTCTCTGGGATACGAGGCTTCTGCTTATTGCACGGATTGCCATGGCGCCCATACCTGTCTCTCCTTAAAGAAAAAGGAAGAGACTCTCGAAGTATGTCAGATGTGTCACCCGAATGCCCGGATTCGGTTTACGGATTTCGTGATTCATGCTGCAGAAGAAGGGGTGAAGAAAGAGGATGTGGAGAAACTCAAAAAGTTAAGGGTCCTCCGGTGGATTGAGATCGGTTTCGGGATCCTCGTCTTTGTGGTATTGGCCTTCTTTTATTCTCATACATTGGTTTGGATTCTCAGGAAGGTTCATGAATGGTTGAAAAAGGATTAACCTGATGGCAATGAAGGAAAATCACGGGGAGGTCTATTGGAGGTTTAATGCCTTTCATCGTTTTATCCATCTGGTGATGATGGTCACCTTCATCGGCCTCGCTTTGACGGGACTTCCCCTCAAATATCCCGGTGCCTTCTGGGCCGAAGGGTTGATGTCCCTCTGGGGAGGGGTGAAGGGAGCCGGGATCCTTCACCGTTGGTGTGCGGGGGTCACTTTTGGCTATTTCGCTCTTCATCTGTTCTGGGTCGTTTATTACCTTGCCGTTTTAAAAGGAGGGCTGTTGGGGCCCCATTCCATGGTCCCGTCTCGAAAAGACTTTCTGGACCTCTGTCAGCACATCCGTTACTTTTTAGGCAACGGCTCGCCCCCACAATTCGACCGGTTTACCTACTGGGAAAAATTCGATTACTGGGCCGTTTTCTGGGGAATCGCCTTTATCGGCGGCTCGGGGCTTTTGCTCTGGTTTCCGGAATTCTTTTCCCGCTTTTTACCGGGGTTCTTTCTCAACATCGCTTATACGATCCATAGTGACGAAGCGCTCTTGGCCACCGGGTTCATCTTCGTCGTTCACATCTTCAATGCTCATCTCCGCGCCAATGTCTTTCCGATGGACAAATCCATCTTTACGGGAAAGGTGGAAGCCAAAAAGATCATCGAGCATCATCCTCTGGAGTGGGAGTATTTAAATCAACATCCTGAAAGGAAAGAGAAACGAAAGGTGAGAAGGGATCTTCTCGTTCTTTTCTTCGTCGTTTTCATGGGTGGACTGCTTCCCGCTTTCTCTCTTGCCCGGGGGTTGACGGATGAAGAAATCATGGAGGCGGAGAAGAAATTATGCTGGCGTTGCCATCGTCAGCCGAATCTTAACAGTAATGAGGGAGTCACGGCTTCCATTCTTTTTTGTTTGGACTGCCACGGGAAAAAGGATGCGAAAAAAAAGGTGGAGGGAAAAACAGTTTCTGTTTATATCGACCCGAAAGAATATGGAAAGACCGTCCATCGTAGGATTTCCTGTATTCGATGCCATGACGGGATTGCCTCCTCCCCCCATCGAACGTTGCGTTTCAATTGCGCCTCCTGCCATGGGTACCATGGTGAGGGGACCGCCCACGACCCGCATCGAACGGTTCACTGTGAGGCCTGTCATCATGAATCGAAAGAAGTAATGAAGGATCCGAAAACCGGAAAGATTGTTTTGTTGAAAGTGAAGGAAGGCATGCCTCTCCAAATGACCTCTCATCGCCTTGCCGATTTTAAAAATCAAAAAGCCTGTGAGAAATGTCATTTCACAGAAAATCAATTGGGGGCTCCGGTTCGTGTCCTTCCGGCAAAAAGCCTGATCTGCATCGAATGCCACAGCGCTTCGATCACTCTCAATGATCCCATTTCCATCATCACTTTGCTCCTCTTTCTTGGAGGGATTGGCATGAACCTCTCGCTCTGGTTTAGGGGAACGATCGGCGATCCTTCTTTTTCCGCTCATGAAAAGGTTTCCTACCTTGCTGAAAAGGTTTGGCAAGTAATCTTCTCGAAAAAAATTCTAACCCTCCTCAAGGTACTGGTCATCGATGTCCTCCTGCTGAGGAGGGTTCTCAAAGAAAGTTTGAGCCGATGGACCATCCATACCTTCATCTACCTTCCATTTTTTCTCCGTTTCTTTATCGGATTGATTCTCCTCATCCTCTCCAGGTGCTTTCCGATGAGCCCGGAAATTGCGCTGTGGCTTGATAAAAATCATCCTCCGATCGCCTTCATTTACGACCTGCTGGGTCTATGTGTTATAATAGGTGTAGGGGGCGCCACCATGAGACGACTTCAAAAGACATTTCGGAACCGCCCTTCCGCAGGACAGGATATGATTGTCTTGACCCTGCTTGGAGCAATCCTCATCACTGGATTTATTGTGGAGGGGCTGAGGATTCTTCTGACCGGCGTTCCCCCTTCGATCGCCCTTTATTCTTTTATCGGATATCCGCTCTCCCTATTTTTAGGCCTCCTCCCCATCCGGTGGGAATGGGTTTATCCCTATGGTTGGACCGTCCATGCCATACTGACCGGGTTGTTCATCATCTATCTTCCTTTCAGTAAAATGTTTCATATCCTGGTCAGTCCGCTGGTTCTGCTGGTCCACTCCGTGACGAAGGAAAAATGAAGAATCTTGAGCTTTCGTTTAAACAATTGATGGAGATCGATGGCTGCACCCGTTGTGGGGAATGCATCCAACAGTGCCCCGTCTTCATGGTGACCAATGATCAGCGGGTCACTGCCTTTAATGCTTTACAGACCACCAAAGATTGGTCGATCTGTCAATCCTGGTTCAGAAAGTTTTTTCTGAAGCGAAGGCAGATGGACCCCGAGCGGTTAAAAGATTTCTCCCAGGAGATCTATCAATGCACGCTCTGCGGCCATTGTGACGTCGTCTGTCCGGTCAATATCCAGGCGAAGGAGATCAGAATTTCATTGCGTAAAAATATGGTGAAGGCGAGTCTGGAGATCCCCCCCCCCGGCCCCATCCTTGAGAATCTCCAGAAAGGAAGAAATCTCACCTACCCCACCAACAATGACCGGTTGCTATGGCTGCAGAATATGCCTAAAATCTTCCGTCATAGCGGTCAAAAAACGCGTGCCGAGGTCGTCTACTTTGTGGGATGTGTCGCCTCCTTTTTCCCGGCCACCTACTCCATCCCCCAGGCCATGCTCTATCTTTTTGAGAAGGCAAATGTGGACTTCGGGCTTCTTGGTCCGGAGGAATGGTGTTGCGGTTGGCCTCTCATCGGAATGGGACAGGAGGAGAGGGTCTTTGAATTGGCGAAGCACAATATTGAATCGGTAAAAGCGATGGGGGCAAAAACCATCGTTTTTGGCTGTCCCTCCTGTTATCATGTATGGAAATATCTATATCCCCGGCTTACCTCGGAGAAGAACCTTCCCTTTGAGATAATCCATAGCACAGATTACTTCTTGAGGTTATTGAAGGAAGAAAAGATCCCGATCCACTCTTTAGAAGCCACCGTGACCTATCACGATCCCTGTGACCTGGGAAGGGCATCAGGCATTTATGAGGCCCCTCGGGAGATCATTCGAATGATCTCCGGAATCAATTTTGTCGAATTACGAAATCATAAACAGCATGCCATGTGCTGCGGGGGCGGGGGCGATCTGGAAATGTTTTTTCCAAAAATTTCAAAAGATATTGCCGATCTTAAGATCAAAGAAATTGACGAAACCGGAGCGGAGGTGGTCCTCTCCGCCTGTCAGCAGTGCAAACGGACGATCTCTCTCAATGCCAAGAAGATGAAAAAGAAGTTCAAAGTCTTAGACCTCTTAGAATTAATCTTAATCCTTTCCGATCCCTTGAAGGCCTTGACATTTGAAAATCTTCTCCAAAAATCCTTCTCGACCGAGTCGAGCTAATCGCATCCCTCATTGAGAAGGTATGAAGAAAAATGAACTTATCTATTCTGAAAGCCATTTTTGACTCCATGGAACAGGGGATTGCTTATATCGACGATCAAAACCGGATCGCCTATGGCAATCCGACGTTAGAAAAAATCCGAGACGTTAAGCTGACCGAGATATTAGGTAAATCAATCCTTGACTGCCATCCCAACAAATCACATCAAAAAGTTCTTAAAATTATCGAAGATTTAAAGTTCGGTCAAGTAAAGGGACACCACCGGATGAACATCCTGATGCGGGGGGAAAAATTCTATGACAACACCTATTCTGCCGTGTGGGGGACCAAAAACAAATACTTAGGGGTGATCGTGGTCAGCCAAGAGGTGACAAAAAGAAAACAGGCGGAGGATGAACTCAAAGAGACATTAAAAAAACTGGAGAGGGCAAACGAAGAATTAAGACGGATGGACCAGATTAAGGATAACTTTCTTTCCAATGTCAGCCATGAACTCAAAACCCCGATGATCTCGGTGATGGGCTATATCGGAATGACGCTCAAGGAAAAGTTTGGCTCATTGACCGAGCAACAAAGAAAATACTTGGAGATCTCCTATCGAAACCTGCTAAAACTTGAAAAGAACATTGACCAACTTTTGGATTTGGCCGAGTTAGGGATTCAAAAAGAGTCCTTCAGACTTGAGCCCGTTGACCTTGCCAGGGTCATTGAATTTTCTTGCGCTACCATCGAACCCCTGGCGAAAGAGCATCAAATCCAACTGGAGGCTCAAATCCCTTCGGAACCCATAAAAATCTCCGGAGTCGAGGAAAAGCTCAACCAGCTCTTCGATAACCTGCTTACGAATGCCATCAAATATAACCGTCAGGGGGGGAAGATCCGTATCCTCCTGCATCAGGATGCAAAATTTGCATTCACCCGCATTACCGATACAGGGGTTGGAATTTCCCATCAATCCCTGGAAGAAGTTTTTACACGCCATTTCCAGGGAAAAACAAAACCCCTTGGAAATGCCAAGGGGTTAGGAATCGGTCTCTCCCTCGTTCAAGAAATTGTAAAACTCCATCACGGAGATATCCGAATAGAAAGCGAACTGGGTCAAGGGACCACTTTTACGGTGGTGCTCCCAAAAGTCCTGTAGTGTATTAGTCGAGCAGTCCCATAGCTCTTAATTATTCGACCATGAGACTAATTAACTGCCTGACGAAATGCTCTTCCCTCTCCCCTCTTCCCTCTTATTTCTTCCCTCCTCCTCCCCCCATTTTCCCAATATCGAGGAAGGGCACGGCTCCTCCTGAAACCTGGGGTAGGATTCCATTCCACTTCTCAATCCCTTTATATTCGACCAGGATGGGACTGATCGAGCGGGAAAGGACTTCATTCGCCTTCGCCTGTCCTTGAGCTACGACCAGAATGGATTCGGCTTCTCCTTTGGCCGTGGCCACCTTCTGATGTGCCTCGATCTCCCTTTGGGCCAATACCTGTCTCTGGGTTTCCACCTGTTGCTGGGCAACTTGTTTCGCTTCTACCGCCTTTTCATATTCCGGGGAGAAGCGGATATTGGCAAAGTAAATATCATCGACAATGATATGATACCTGGAAAGATTATCCCCTAATTTTTTCATCGCTCTCTTCCGGATTTCCTCTCTTTTAGGAAGGATCTCAGTGATCTGATAAATTGGGACGACTTCTTTGACAAAGTCATTAAAAGCTGGATCGATGACTTTGTTGGCAAAATCAAGGCCAACCTTTTGATAGAGATCATTGACATAAGAGGGGTCAATATGGAAGTTCATCATTCCGGTCAGCTTCACCATTTGATACTCTTTTGAAGCGGCATCAATCTCTTTGAAGGGATGAGGTTGAACTCTGACATCGACCCGGATCACCCGTTCCGCAATAGGCACTTTGAAATTGAGCCCTTCCCCCATGACTCTCTTTTCGACGCTTCCCCACCAGAGGACGACCCCTCGATGGCCTGCAGGAACAATAGCAAAGGAACCCCAGAGAAAAATAAAAATGATGAGAAAAATGACTAAGATTCCGATCGTCCGGGGTTTTGGTCCTCTGAATTCAAAACTTTCTAAGTTTCTTTCTGGCATCGTAGCCCTCCTTAATATTCTTTAAACAAGTTTTTTCCCCATCAGAAAATTCATCGCGGTCTGGCAGGACGTGGTGGATAGAGAGATAGCTTCGGAAAAAGACCTCTGGGCCTCCTGAAATTGAGACAGGTGAATCCTTCCGATCACCTCCATTACTTTTCTCTCCAGATCGGCATAATGGCCCAATCCCAATACGTTCTCAGCAACTCGAATCTCCCGAAGCAATCCCTCCAGATACCACACCAGCACCTTTTTCCCTCCGGACAGTTCTTCTTCATTTTTAAGAGCTGCCAGTTGGTCCATCAGGCTCGTTCCGATAATCAATCCCGATTTCATCTTCTCGGAATATTGAAAGTCCAAAATCGCTTCTCGGGTCTCCATCCCCTCTCCCTTTCCAAGGTATTATATCATTATCTCTCCCGATATTTCACTCTTTCCATTTATTTCTGTGCGATCACTCGATAATATTTTGGAAGCGCCCCTGCTGCATTGACTTTCCGGTGTTTTACCTACGGCATTTTTGACCGGCCTTTGAAGAATATGTTTTCCAGCAGGTTGCGAAAAGGGGATTACCGATAGGGCTTCAATCGTTCTAAAAATTTGGGATCCACAAACATTCCTAACTTCTCTGCTTGGTCACAATGATCAATAGCTGATTTAAATTCCTTTTTCTCATAATAAATGACTGCCAGAGCATAATGAGCTTCTGCATATTTGGGATTGATTTCCAATGCTCTATCAAAGGAAGCCATCGCCTCCTCGATTTTGCCATTCTCCCGGAGGACACTTCCGATATTGTAATAACCTTTGGCATAATCCGGCTTGATCTCGATAGCCTTCTGATATTCAGCCAGGGCCTCGCTCAGCATCCCCTTTCTAAAGTAAATAATTCCCAGATTGTTGTGGGCTTCCACGTAATTTAGGTTGATCTGGAGGGCCTTCTGATATGAAGTCATTGCTTCTTTGAGGTCTCCTCTTTCCTGGTGAACGACTCCGAAATGGAAATGGGCTTCGGCAAATTGCGGATCAATACGGAGGGCTTTCTCATACTCTGAAATCTCTTTTTTCCACTTTCCCTGCCTGCCGTAGACAATGCCGAGATTAAGGTGGGCCTTTGCATTTTTAGAATCCAACTTCAGCACTTTTTGATATTCGGATGCGGCTTCCTCCAGATTCCCTCTCTCGGCGGCGCCATAAGCTAATTGAAAATGTTCCTCAAGGGTAACGGCTTTGTCTTTTTTATTGGTCTTGCTTCCCCCTGCGCAAGAGATCAGAATAAAAACCATGGCAAAAATAAAGAAAGTTTTCGCAATTGTTTTCAAATGTCCCCTCCTATGTTAAACTCTTTTGGTTCATTAACAAATATTTAGCAGCAAATCAAGTAGTATTATTTCTTTGTCATTAAAAGATTTATGATACGACATTCATCTCCTGATCCCCATAAACATTTTTATTACGGTTGGTTGATCGTCGGCCTCTCCATGATCTCCATGGCCTTCTGGTTCGGCACTCGAACGACGTTCTCTATCTTCTTTGTGGCCCTCATCGATCATTTCCACTGGGGTAGAGCGGAGGCGGCTGGAGCTCAGTCCATTGCCATGATGGTCTATATGGTCATGGCTCCCATCATCGGAACATTGGTCGACCGAATTGGGCCTCGCAAGGTGATCGTGCCGGGAATTCTCTTGACCGGGTTGGGATTTCTTCTTTGCACTCAAATCCGTACCCTTTTTCAATTTTATCTCTTTTTCGGCGTCATTGTTGGAATCGGAGTGACCTGTTTAAGCATTGCCCCCTTCACCGTGATCCTTGCTCATTGGTTTGAAAGAAAGAGGGGCACTGCGAACGGTATGGCCGGAGTGGGGATTGGGCTTGGAATTTTTATCCTGGTCCCGCTGATTCAATATTTGATCTCCGCCCGGGGGTGGCAATTTGCTTTCTTTATCCTCTCTCTTCTCACCCTTGCCATCCCGCTTCCCCTCAATGCAATCTTTCTGAAACATCGGCCTCAGGAAATGGGCCTTCTCACGGACGGTGATCCGCCGGCCCCTTCTGACAAAAAGGGAATAGGAGATTCCAAAGACAAAGAGGGTCCGCGCGGTTTCCTCCATTATGGAGAGAAGGAGTTTAGTGAAATTATTAAAACGTCCCAATTCTGGTATGCCATCCTTTACCCCTCGTTCACCACCCTGGGAGTCTATATCATCATTGTCCATCATGTACGATACCTTGTCGATCTCGGTGTGGATAAAATATGGGCAGCCTCCCTCTTCGCCATTGTAGGCATATTATCCGCAGGGTTCCGACTTTTTTGGGGATGGTTTTCTGATCGCGTGGGTCGGGAGATTACCTTTACGATGGGCGGAATCTGCTTTTCCTCAGGAATCCTCTTTCTTCTCCTCTTTCAATATGCTCACTCATATACCTTGCTTTACCTGTTCGCTCTTTTCTTCGGAGCGGGATGGGGGGTATCGGCCCCGATGTTCATGTCCATCACAGCAGATCTTTACAAGGGTAAACATTTTGGACTCATCTATGGCATGCTGGAAGGAATGATCGGATTAGGATCTGCCTTGGGAGCTTGGATCGCGGGATATATTTTTGATCAGACCGAGAACTACTTCTGGGCCTTTATGATCGCCATGATCCTCAACCTCTTCTCTATCCTCCTCGTATGGCTTGCCGCTCCTCGCAAATCCCGAAGATTCCATCTTTCTCTTTAATTCATTTTTTTGCCATTTAGCTCACCCCTGTGGTAAAATTCAGGGGAAAGTAAACCTCTGCCTTTAGACGTTTGGCGATGAGATACGATACTGACCCCGATATCCTTAAGCACCAGGTCACCCTTGACACCTACCGATCCAGAGGGCCGGGCGGTCAAAGGAAGAATAAGGTTGAAACCGCTGTCCGCTTAAAACACCTCCCCTCAGGGATCACGGTGATTGCCACGGACCATCGTTCCCAGGCCGAAAATCGCAAACTCGCCTTTGAAAGGCTTCGTCAGCGCCTTGTGAAATTGAATCAGCCGCGAAGACGCCGGATCCCGACCTCGGTTTCATTAAAAGCCATTGAGAGAAGAAAAGAGGAAAAAAAGGCCCGTTCCAAAAAGAAACGAGTGAGGCAAGAGACTCTAAAAACGTTGAAGGAATGGGATTAATACAAAGGCATCTTATGGGAAGGAACAGCATGAATGAGAAAGTGAGAGAAACAATCTTCCGAAAAGTAGGGCAGGAACCTTTTGCTCAAAAGTTCGGGATCCAACTTTTAGAGCTTGAGGAGGGGTATTCCAAGGTGGGGATGAAATTCACTCCGGATATGGAAAATTTCCTGGGCATGGCCCATGGGGGAGCACTATTCGCCCTGATTGACGAGGCTTTTGAGACGGCTTCTAACTCCCACGGAACCATAGCCGTGGCGTTGAATATGAATATCACTTACATCTCCCCTCCCTCACCGGAGAGCAACCTCATTGCCGAAGCGCGAGAATTTAGCAAGACCCAAAAGACAGCCGTCTATGACATCAAATTGCACGACGAGCAAGGCCATTTAATCGCCTCCTGCGAGGCCCTGGTTTATCGAAAAGGGACGCCTCTCCCTTTTTTGAATGAGTGAGTTAAAAAAAGAGATTATTCGGCTAAGGCCTCGGAAGGACATTGCGACAATGCCTTTGAGGTTATACCTGGATGGTCTGATCGTCTTTCAATAATCTGAGGTTCTTAATGTTAAGTTTTCGGAGTTCTGACTGGATGGTTTCGAAGTATTGTGGTTTGATATGAATGACCAGGATTTTCTCCGGCTGAGGTTTCATTTTTAAGAGTTCCTTTTTTAATAATCGAGGGGTTAAGTGCCCTGTCCTCAAGGCAATTTCCTCCATCCGGTTCGGAAAAGAAACCTCAATGAGCAGGCTGTGGACCTGGTTCCCCTCCATTTTAATCCAGGTGTTATCCGTCGGTCCTGTATCGCCGGTATAAAAGAACCGCCTCTTTTTTTTGTCCTCTACCAGATATCCTGTGGCCGGAACAGAATGTTGGACGGGGTATGGAGTGATCCTGTAACCATCTATCTTGATGGAATCTCCCGTCTTCAATTCGATTAGGTTTAAAATCCCTTCATGCGTATCAGGAATGACAGTAAAATCAGGCCAGATCGAACCATCCAGAAGACTCTCTCGAATGACCCTGATCACCGGAGGGATACTGAAAATATTCACCCTGTGCCTTTTTTTCCTAAAAATGAGATTGTCTGCGAGAAATGGAATTCCCATGATATGGTCAAGATGGGAATGGGTAATAAAGATATGTTTGATTCTCCATTGCCCTTCAATTTCAAGGAGACGGGTCAGACTGCCTGTATCGAATAATATTTTATCATTCAATAAAAAGCTGGGGGGCCGATATCCGGGAAACTCCGCCCCGGAACAGCCCAGAACCTTGATCTCCATATCCCAATCTTTCACTTATTGTTTTGAGACGTCTTTTCGTTAAACTCCTTCCAGAATTTCTCTTCCGATTTTTTCCAATATTTTCCCCAGCGCTCATTAAAAAATCCCTCCAGCTTCTCAAAGAGACGCTTCCACCCGGGGAGATATTCATATTTTAGCATATCCTCCAGGAAAGGGACGATTTCTCCCAGCTTCTCCTTGGGAAGGTAGGCCCTGGCTCCCATCTCAAAAGAACGCTTCAGGGTTTCAGGAGTCAGGGCATGGGCGGTCAGCATTGCCACCGGGAAGTTTCGGCTAACAGCCAGTTCCAGAAGGTCGAATCCGCGAACTCCCATGATGTCAAGGATGACCGCGTCATAAGTCAGGGAAATCATCCTCTCCACCGCTTCCTCATAAGTGGTCGCTTTATCAAACCTGCTATGGGGGCAGGCTTCCTTGATTTCCTCTTCTAAAACGGCCAACACATCCGGTTCGTCATCCACAGCCAGTATTGACTTCCCATCTAACATAGACTCTCCCATGGCATCTCCTCCTATTCAATTTAAAATCGATTGCGATGATTTACCCTGAAGGGTAATCATTTAAAAAATGGCTTTCATCGTTTTATCTTAGAGATCTTCGCTTCAAATTCCTTCCAGAATTTTGCATCGGGCTTCTGCCAGTTCTTGCCCCAGCGTAAATTAAAATATCCCCCTAACTGTTTCATCAAATGCGCCCATCCATATAAAAACTCTTTCTCTTCCATTATTCCTTCCAAGAAAGGAACAATCTCACCAAGTTTTTCTTTGGGGAGGTATGCCCTGGCCTTCTTGTCAACGGATCGTTTTAGAGACTCCGGATTCAGGGAATGAGCCGTCAGCATGGTGACCGGGAGGTGACGGCTCACAGCGAGGTCTAAGAGATGAAAGCCACGAACCCCCATGATATCCAAGATTACGATATCATAAGGTTTGGCTTTTAACTTTTTATAAGCCTCAAAGTAAGAGGTAACCTTATCTAATTTACATTTTGGGGCTGCCGCAATAATTTCCTCCTCTAAGACTTCCAGGACATCGGGTTCATCATCCACGGCCAGTATCGTTTTTCCATTCAAAATAGATTCTACCATCAGATTGTCCCTTTTCCTTAACGTAGGCCTGGTGTAGAACGATCAGCCCAAATCAGACATCCCAACCTCCCATCAGGCCCTGTTATTCGTATTTCCATTTATGCCATTCTTGCCAGTGCAGACCGGTCTTCTTCTCCCAATCGGACTCAAATTTATTGTCAAAAAATCCCTTTAATTTTTCTAAAACCCGCCGCCATCCCGGGAGATATTCATACTTGAGCACATCTTCCAGGAACGGGACCACCTCGCCCAGTTTTTCTTTGGGGAGATAAGCCCGAGCCTTCATTTCGAAAGAACGCTTCAGGGCTTCGGGGTTCAGAGCATGGGCCGTGAGCATGGCGACGCGAAAATTTTTCTTCACCGCCAGATCTAATAGGTCAAACCCTCGAACCCCCATGATATCCAGAATCACTAAGTCATAGGTCTTTGATTCCAATTTTTTAGCCGCTTCTTCATAGGTGGTTACCTTTTCCAGTTTGCACTCCGGAGCAGCGCCCAGAATCTCATCCTCCAGGATCGCTAAGACATCCGGTTCATCATCCACCGCCAAGATTCGTGAACCGTTTAGAATAGATTCCGCCATAGTGTTTCCTCCTTTATTAGAAAATAAAAATCGCTGGTCTCAGGGTGAAGTCGGAATGGGAGGAATTCGGACGACAAACCGCGTCCCGACGTTTTCCTGACTTTCCAGAGTAATGTTTCCTCCCATCGCCTCTATCAGAGTCTTGACTCCTGTCAAGCCGAGCCCGAGTCCTTGAATATGGGCGCTTTTCTTGTTATGCAGTCTGACAAATCGCTTGAAGATCGCCTCTTGTTCCGCCGCTGGAATTCCGATGCCGTCATCTTCAACGGAAACGACGAGATCCGTCTCACCGCTGATCGCCACCCCCATCCGTTCCCGCCGGTATTTTAAAGCATTGCTCATCAGGTTACGAAGGACCTGTTGAATCTTCTTTTGATCATGACAGAAAGGAGATTGGCAATATCTTCCTGACACCTCAATAAAAATGTGCTGGGTGTCGAGAAGATTTTGGAACTCCTCACGACTCCTTGAGTGACAAAAATTTTCCACATCATGGGGAAGAGCGACCTCGAGAGCATCCATGAGCGATTCTCGGAGTGTGTCTTCAATAGAAAAAAATTCTTTTTGAAAAATTCCTTCTTCCGAGCGAAGGATTTCAATCATCTCTTGAAGTAATCTTTGTGCCCTGTGGATATTTCTCAAAATACGATCGAGCATCCGCTTCTGTTGATCGGTCAGAGTTCCGTAACGCTCGGATTTATGAAGGAGGTTACCCGCCGTGGTGGACACGATGGACAGAGGACTCGTCAGGTCGTGAATGAGGAGATCGAACAATCGTTCTTTCTCCATTCCACTCTCGCGTGTATCCGGCATTTCCTTCCCCGGATGAACCTTCTTGAATTTAAACCCTCTCAAATCATTCTCCTCTTAACTCAAAAAAGAGACGCAGAAAGTGCTTCCTCCGGATTTCAAGCAATCCTCCCGTGTGTGACAGTGAGGACATAAAAAGATCCTCCCAGGGCAAAGGTCCCAGTCTGTCGGCAAGTAAATACACCGTTGACTCCCCTCTAAAATATCGAAACCGAAACGCCGCCCATAGGTTTTGATCCGAAGGAGGTCCAGCCCCTTCCCTCCCGCGCCGAAATCATAAGGCTTTTTAGAGGTATAGAGCTCCGTATCTTGGGTATGAAATAACCCTTCGAAAAGATGCCGCTGGTTTTCCTTGGTGATCCCAACGCCAAAATCCATAAACTTGACCTGAACCCACCGGGCTTTCCTCTCCAAAATAATCCTGATCATTCCTTCATCAGGCGTGTTTTCGATCGCATTCTTCAGAAGTCCCGTGAAAGATTCTTCCAGGATGTTTGGATCAAACTGTAAAACAAGATCCTTTGCCCCATCAAGTTCAATCTGAATATCTCGGTGACAAGCCCTGTTCTGAACATCTTTTAGGAGGCATTCTATAAACGGGTAGAGATCAATGGTTTCCGGGGAGATGGGACATTGGAAATCGGGATTTTCAGGTCGAGGTCCCCTCTCTATCTCTTGGTAAGCCCTGATAATCTGATCTGTTTCTTGCTGAATATCAGACAGGCGATTCAAATTTTTCTCCAGAGATCCGAAAACTTCTTCCCTTACGAAGGGAGGGTTTTGTGCCTGGACTTTTCGTTTTAAAAGCCGAATATTCCCCCCGATCACGGCAAGGGGGGTTCTCAGTTCGTGAGAGAGATGATCGAGAGCCTTACTTTTTACTCTATTTAATCGTTCCAACTCTTTCTGTGATTGTTCAAGAGCATCGATTCGGGCTTTTTGGAGTTGGGCTATCTCGATAAAAACGGAAGCATGGTTCCCAAAGGTTTGGAGAAAGACCTCATCTACCTTCGTAAAAACACCACCCTTTTTATTGAGAAGCTGGATGACTCCCAATCTCGAACCTTCTCGGTTGTAGAGGGGGACACAAAGGACACTTTTTGTGCGATAGCCGGTGTGAAAATCAACTTCTTTATTAAACCGATGATCAGTATAGGCATTTTCTAAATTAATCGTTTTACCGGTTTGGAAGCAACTGCCTATTAACCCAGTGCTGGAAGGGATTCTGATGACCTCCCCTGCCATTCCAAGGGCAACCGTTGACCAAAGTTCGTCTGTTTTGGGGTCATGGAGAAAAAGGCTACACCGGTCAGCCTCCATGACCTCACAGGCCTTCTGTGAAATCTTTAAGAGCATCTCGTCGATTTGAAGGTCTAAACCGATTAATCGGCCGAGGTCGAGCAGGGATTGAAATTTACGGGTTTTGGCGTCTAAATCCTTTCCCCGAGCTTGAGCTCCGTTCGGACGAAAGACCTTTTTTCGTCCGCCTTGAGGACGCTTCTCAGGAAGAATCTTAATCGGGATGGGGTTCTCTCGAGACATTTTTAACTTACCTATAGGAAAAACGCCCCATTATGTCAAGAAAAAAATAATTGATTATTTAATTGATTATGCTATATTGTATCGGCTTTTGGGGAGTTCGGAGGACTTTAGATGAAAACTTCGATCAGTATCTCAAAGATTTCGCCTCCTCAATTGCCCCCTATTTTATATCGATCACGCCTACACGACCTGCTCAAAAAAAATCAGGAGAAGAAATTAATCCTCATTATGGGCCAGGCAGCCCAAGGTAAAACGACCCTGGTTGCCTCCCATGTGAAAACCGCTAAAATCCACTACGCCTGGCTAAACTTGGATCAATCGGATTCTGATCCGATCAATCTTTTCCATCTCATTGTCCAATCTCTCCAACACGTATTGAAAGAGATCGACTTATCTCCTCTTCTCTACGAAACTATTGGAATGGCAAGGTGGACTTCGGTGCTCTCTCTTTATCGAAAGTGCGCAGATTTTATTTCCAAAAATGTTCTAAGGCCCGTTCAACTTGTTTTCAACGGGTTAGATTGCCTCTTCCATGATGACCTGCCTTTTCAATGTTTACAGGTACTGATGGAAAACCTCCCTCCGAATGTTCACCTCATCATGCTATCCAGAGGGACTCCGCCCCTCTCCTTTGAATTTCAACACCTTAAAATCGGGCAGGAGGCGTTCATCCTATCAAATGAGGATCTCGCCTTTACACAGCAGGAAGTCAAGGAATTTTTTCAGAGGGTAAAAAAGATATCCTTGGATGACGATCAAATAAGAAAAATTCATGCGGCCACAGAGGGATGGGCGGGTGGATTGATTCTGATTTCTGAATACCTTCTAAGACTTTCGAGTGGCTTGAGGAAAAAGTTTATTGTGCAAGAGCTTCCCCCCACTTTAAAAAGTTATCCGGACGGATCCACTATTAGAAGAGTCGTATCAGAAATTGATGGCTCTTTATTCTGGCAGAGGGATGTGCAGCGAAGCCCTCACGGTCTGGAGAAAAGAGAGAAGAAATGATTGCGCTACAGAAAAAAATCTATCAATCCATGGCCCCCGAGGAGAAGCTTCGGATAGCGTTAAGGCTTTATTATTCGGCTAAGCAATTGAAGGCAGCCGCCCTTCATCACGAGCATCCAAATTGGACCGAGACAGAAATCCAAAAAAAAGTGCGAGAAATCTTCCTCTATGCAAGAACCTAACCTTTTCCAAATATTTATATCTCGACTGAACAAGATGGGCGTCCGTTACATGGTCACTGGAGCGGTTGCTGTGATCATATACGCAGAGCCACGTTTAACACAGGATATCGACCTGGTGATAGAACTGAAAACAGGAGACGCCAGGAAGCTCGCAGAAGCCTTTCCGCCTGAGGAGTTTTATTGCCCGCCTGAGGAAAGCCTGAAGGTGGAGATTAATCGTCCCTTAAGGGGACATTTTAATATTATCCACCTGGAGACTGCATTTAAAGCAGATTGCTATATCATGGGAGAGGATCCGCTTCATCACTGGGGGATGTTAAACCGTAAAAAATTAAACTTTGAAGGGGAATCCATCTGGGTGGCTTCGGCGGAGTATGTCATTTTGAGGAAACTTGAATATTTCAGAGAAGGTGGATCCGAAAAACACTTAAGGGATATTGCCAGTATTCTTACCATCTACGGTGATCGGATAGACTTCGATCAACTCCTTGAGAAAATTAAGAAATACGGCTTGGAGCAGCAGTGGGAGAAAGCTCAGAAGATTTCTCAGGAGTGAGAGAGGAACTTAGAAAATGAGTGAAGCTCCGCGCCCACAAGGTGGTGCTTCAAGGATAGCCGAGACTTTCCAGTCTCGGCTAAAATGCGGTTGCTTGGCTGAGAGTATCAAATAGTTTACTATAATACGCCCCCCTTAATAACTGCATCACCCTCACCCTAACCCTCCCCCTTTGAGGATAGAGTGGCGGACATGAATGTCCCTAAATTAACCAGAATTTTCTTTTGACAAAATGTTGTAAAAATATTAAAATGTAAGACATTATAATAAATGGAGGATAAAATGCCAATTGCCGTTATTTCATCAAAAGGTCAGATGACAATCCCAAGAGAAGTAAGAAAGGTTTTGGGCCTAAAACCCTCTGAGAAAGTGGTCATTGTGGTGGAAGGAGATCAAGCCATTATGAAACCCTTAAAAGGGAATCTTCTTGATATCGGCGGCTCAATAACCATTCCTAAAAGAGAAAAACCGATTGATTTTTCAAAGACGAGGGAAGAGGTGAAAAAAAAGGTAGCCCAAAAAGCTGTTAAGAGGGGTTAGGTGCATGGAGATCAAATTTGTTGACACCAACCTATTTCTCAGGTACTTGACCAAGGATGATCCCTCAAAGTATGAGAGCTGTCGAACACTCTTCAAGGATGCAATCGAAGGCAAAATAGCTCTTGCAACCTCCGGGATGGTTATTGCTGAACTGATATGGACCCTTCTCTCCTATTACAAAGTCCCCAAGGCAGAGGTAATCGAAAAGATTTCGATTATTGTCGCCACGGACAAACTCTTTATACCCGATAAGGAAATAATATCAGATGCCCTTCTCCTTTATGGCATCAAAAACATTGATTATATCGACGCCTACAATGTGGTCCTGATGAGATCGCATGATTTGAAATCAATTTATTCGTATGACGAAGATTTTAATGCGATTGAAGGAATAAAGAGGGAAGAACCTTAGCGCATCCGCATCGACAAAATTTCCGATATCAAAAACCTGAAATAATCTGTAGGGGCGGCCCTCTGAGGCCGTCTATTAAAGAGCCCACATAGGGACTCCTTAGCATTAGATGAAACACTCATAAGTCGGGATAGAGACTTTTATTATATTGATGGATTGAAGGTTGAAAACTGGACCACATTTTAATCAATCCATTGTATGGACCAATATCACCCCTCTTTGGCAAAGTCGGTACGCGTCGCAACCCAGTATCAATCTTCATGGTAGGGAGGCCTCTGCTAAAAATGAGTAAAAAGCAGGTAAATATAGATGACCGAAGTTGTTTATCCCCCGGTCACCGATTAAGCAACTCCCAGGCTTATCCTGATCGCCTCATCCACCTCCCTCATTTTGCCTATTTCAAGAGTCCCCACCTTTTTGGTAAGCCTCCCCTTATCAACTGTTAGAATCTGGGTGAAGTTAACCATTGATTCTTCTTTTAAGCCACCCTTCCCCTTGGGGACAAATACGGTCACAGGATACTTTTTAATGGTTGTAGTGATAGCGGCCACAATGGTGGTCGAGGCAAACTGATTGCCGGTATCGTTCTGAATAATTAATGCCGGTCTGATCCCCCTCTGTTCACTGCCTCTGCCAGAGTTAAAATTGATCATCCATATTTCTCCCCGTTTGCATATCGTCATCTTAGCACCTCTAAGCCAGCTTCCAGGTTGGCTTCTGCCGTTTCAGTATTCTCTTTGGCCATAGAGCGGTATCCTTCAATTAATTCTCTTTCCATTTTTTTCTTCTTCCATTCCTTCATGGCCTCCTCGATGAGACGACTCCGGCTCTCTCCATGCTCCTCCGAGAATCGGTCAATCTCTTCTAAAATGGTTTCATCAATAGTGATTGTTACTTTTTGTTTATTTCCCATAGGACCTCCTCCAAAAAAGAACCCAATG
>DCUS01000165.1 GCA_002327885.1 Syntrophaceae bacterium UBA2208 | reverse complement strand
GGACTTTTTTGGGTTTTAAGGCTTTCCTGAATCGTTTATTTGGTATGGAGATGGGTTTAATGGATGTCTCATTTTCAGAGAGGATGAAACGGGTTTTAGAGATTGTGATTGAAGATTATATCCGCTGGGCAGAACCCGTGGGGTCAAGAACGATTTCGAAGAAATCAAACCTCAACCTCAGCCCTGCAACCATCCGGAATATTATGTCAGATTTGGAAGAACTGGGATTACTTTTTCAACCCTATACTTCAGCCGGGAGGGTCCCCACGGAGAAAGGACTTCGGTTTTATATCGATTCGATTCTAAATGTCCACGACCTAAGTGATTTGGAACAACAGGAAATTCGATCCAAATATTTGAGTCATCTCATTGAGGGACCGGATTTATTCAGGGAGACTTCTCGAATCCTTTCGTCCTCTTCTCATTACCTCGGAATTGTCTGGGCACCCAGAATGAATTCCGTTGCGCTTCAACATATTGAGTTTGTGAAATTAAGAAGACATTTTGTTTTGACGATTGTGGTGAGCACGAGCGGATCTATCCATAATCGAATTATTGAAATGGAAGAGGATTTTTCTCAATCTGAATTAGGACATCTCTCAGATTATCTGAATAGTTTTTTAACGGGCCTCACTCTATATCAGGTGAGGGAGAAACTTCTGGAACAGATGAGGGTCGCAAAGAATGCCTATGATCGTCTCCTGGAACAGGCGCTGAAACTTGGAGAGAAAGCCTTTTCTCCTATCGACGACACAGATGTCTTCATCGAAGGCAAGACAAATATTTTAAATGAGCCTGAATTCAATAATGTGTCAAGAATGACCGATCTCTTTCGAGCCTTTGAGGAAAAGGCCACCATGGTCAAGCTGTTAGATAAATTTATCGATCCCAGTGGCGTTCAAATCGCCATCGGTTCTGAAAGCCAGGTCCAAGAAATGGAAACATGTAGTCTGGTCACTTCCACCTATGGATGTGCAGGCCAGGTCTGGGGAGCATTGGGAGTCATCGGTCCTCGGAGGATGAATTACTCCAAAATCATCCCCCTGGTGGATTATTCCGCAAAACTACTTACAGAAATCCTGGAGAGGCATCTTCATTAAAAAAGTGGAGTCGAAATCATGGATGGATCGGAAAAGAAAAAGATCCCTGTGAACCTTGAACCCTCGATGGAAAGGGAGAAAGAAAAAATATCAGACTTATTGACGGAAACAAAACCTCAAAAGAATAAGAAACAAAAAGAGGATAGGGAAAAAGAGGTTGAGGAATTGAAAAAGAGGCTGGAGGATAAAGAAAAAGAAGCAAAGGAGAATTACGAACGTTTGCTGAGAATCGCAGCCGATCTTGAAAATTATAAAAGGAGAGCGGCCAAGGAAAAAGAGAGTTGGACCAAATTTGCCAATGAGGATTTACTCAGGGTCATCCTCCCATTTATTGATAATCTGGAGAGATCGGTCAACCATGCCCAAAAGGCGTTGGACACCGGAGTTTTAATAGAAGGAGTTCGATTAACCCTTCGACAGCTCCTCCAGGCCCTAAGCAAATTTGGGCTTTCTTCATTCGAATCTGTCGGGAAACCTTTCGATCCAGCCGTGCATGAAGCCATGCTGGTCGTGGAGACGGATAAGGTTGAACCGAATCAGGTGACCGAGGAGTTCCAGAAGGGGTATCTCTTGAATGATCGGCTCTTGAGACCCGCAACCGTTTCCGTGTCAAAACCTTTTGAGAAAGAGGCTCGGACATCGGAGTGACTTTGACTATTTATTTAAGGAGGGGAAATTAAAATGGCTAAGACAATAGGAATTGATTTGGGAACAACGAACTCAGTGGTGGCCATCATGGAGGGAGGGGATCCTGTCGTGATCGCCAATCCAGAAGGGAGCCGGACGACTCCGTCTGTTGTTGCCTTTACCGATAAGGGGGAAAGGGTGGTAGGACAGATTGCAAAACGTCAAGCAATCACCAACTCCGAAAATACCATTTTCTCCATCAAGCGACTGATGGGAAGAAAATTTTCAGACCGTGAGGTGCAGCGAGACTTGAAGATCCTTCCCTATAAAATCGTCGAAAATAAGAACGGGGATGCTTGGGTAAAGACCAGGGAGAAAGAGTACAGCCCCCCCGAGATCTCCGCCTTCGTCCTCCAGAAGATGAAGGAGACGGCAGAGGCCTATCTCGGTGAAAAGGTGATCGATGCAGTGATTACCGTTCCCGCTTATTTTAATGATAGCCAGCGTCAAGCCACAAAAGATGCGGGAAGGATCGCTGGTTTGAATGTCATACGAATCATCAATGAACCGACCGCCGCCTCTCTGGCTTATGGGTTAGACAAGAAGAAAGATGAAAAGATCGCTGTCTTTGATCTGGGTGGCGGAACCTTTGACATTTCCATTCTCGAGTTGGGTGAGGGCGTTTTTGAAGTGAAATCGACGAACGGGAACACCCATCTGGGCGGAGATGATTTCGACCAACGCGTCATTGACTATCTGGCCGATGAGTTCAAAAAAGATCAGGGGATTGATCTGAGAAAAGATCGAATGGCCCTTCAAAGATTGAAAGAAGCTGCGGAAAAAGCAAAGGTTGAACTCTCCAACATGATGGAGACGGATATCAATCTCCCATTTGTCACGGCGGATGCCTCGGGGCCAAAGCATTTGAACATGAAATTGACTCGGGCGAAATTGGAAAAACTGACAGAGGATCTCATTGACATGGTGGAAGGGCCATGCCGTCAGGCGATTACCGATGCCGGGCTTTCAGCCAGGGATATCGACGAAGTGATCCTCGTGGGTGGGATGACCCGGATGCCTAAGGTCCAGGAAAAAGTGAAGCAAATCTTTGGGAAAGAACCTAACAGGAGCGTTAACCCGGATGAAGCGGTTGGAATTGGTGCAGCCATCCAAGCAGGCGTTTTGAAGGGCGAGGTGAAGGATGTACTTTTACTCGACGTCACTCCGCTCTCCCTCGGGATCGAAACCCTGGGCGGCGTCGCCACCAAGCTGATTGAAAGAAATACCACGATTCCAACAAAAAAGAGTCAGATCTTTTCCACGGCATCGGATAGTCAACCGGCTGTGACGATCCATGTGCTCCAAGGCGAAAGGGAGATGGCCGCTGATAATAAAACCCTTGGCCAATTTGAACTGCTGGGGATTCCCCCCGCTCCCAGGGGTATCCCCCAGATTGAAGTGACTTTCGATATCGACGCCAATGGGATCGTTCATGTCTCGGCAAAAGACCTTGGGACAGGGAAAGAACAATCCATTAAAATTACTGCCTCCAGTGGTCTCAACGAGGATGAGATAAAAAAGATGGTCAGGGATGCTGAGTCCCATGCCGCCGATGACAAGAAGAGACGGGAGTTGGCCGAAGCAAGAAATCATCTCGACACACTGATCTACACGACAGAAAAATCCTTAAAAGAATATGGGGATAAAGTCGATTCCGCTGACAAACAGAATATTGAAGAGGCGATCGTCAAGGCCAAAAAAGCGATGGAGTCAAACGACCTGAGCGCTATTAAATCTGCCGAAGAAGAACTGACTCGTTCTTCCCATAAATTGGCAGAGGCGATGTATGCGAAGGCTTCTCAAAAAGGTGCCGGAGCAGGTGCCGAAGCGGAAACTCAAGAAGGTCCCCGACAAAAACCGCAGGAAGATGTAGTGGACGCAGATTTCGAGGATGTGAGTAAAAAATAACTGGACGGTATCTCTTATGAAAAGAGCGAAGGGAACCCTTCGCTCTTTTTGCATTGACACCCGTTCATCTGGAATGATGGAATAATGTGGGTGAATATTTTTTCTTCAACCCCATATTCCGGTATTCCGTGGTTCCATTTTTTCTCCGGGGGGAGGCATGTGGAAATTTTTTGAAAAATTAAAAAACGGCCTCTCAAAAACCCATCAGGGTTTTATAGAAAAGGTCGACCAACTCTTCCTGGGAAAAAAAACCATTGATCAAGATCTTTTGGAGGAATTGGAAGCTCTCCTTTTCGAAGCCGACTTAGGGGTGAAGACCACCGGTTGGCTTATTGAGGGAGTTCGCCAGGGACTCAAAAGGGGGGAACTCCAGGAACCTGAGAAGGTAAAAGAGTTTATCAAACAGGAGATCCTTCGGATTCTCAAATCAGGGGAAAAACCCCTCTCCATCGATTTCTCTCAAAAAAAACCTTTCGTCTTTATGGTGATGGGAGTCAATGGTGTGGGAAAAACGACCACCATCGGAAAGATCGCTCATCAATATTCATCCGAGGGCAAGAAAATTCTGATTGGTGCCGCGGACACCTTCCGGGCGGCTGCGGTGGAACAACTTGAAATCTGGGCGAGTCGAGTCGGAGCCGATTTGATCAAACAATCCAAAGGATCAGATCCCTCTGCGGTGGCCTTTGACTCCATCCATGCGGCAACATCTCGAGATATCGATCTGGTCTTTATTGATACGGCCGGTCGGCTACACACTAAAGTCAATCTCATGGAGGAGCTTAAAAAGATGAAACGTATTATCGGGCGAGAATGCCCGGGGGCCCCTCACGAAAGTCTCCTTGTGCTCGACGCCACCACCGGCCAAAATGCAATTTCTCAAGCAAAACTATTCAACGAGGCGGTGGGGGTGACAGGGATCGCCCTGACCAAATTGGATGGGACAGCCAAGGGAGGAATCATCGTAGGGATTACAGAGGAGTTGAAGATCCCCATCCGTTATATTGGCGTGGGGGAGGGAATCGACGACTTGAAGGAATTCAACGCTACGGAATTTGTCCAGGCGCTCTTTTAAATTCATTTCTTACCCTCCCCCTTTCTCTCTTTCGCTAATACTTTTTAGCTCTTATTCATTGCTTCTTGCGAAGCAAGACAAGCGTGTGGAGGATAATCTCTCACCCAATTTTTCGGTGGGGGGGGTCCGTAAGATAAATAGAGACTGTGAAATCCAAACTTGAAATATCAATTATTCTTTGTTGTCTTTTGCTCCTCCCTATCAAAGGGTTTGCTTATTCGGATAATGTTGATCAGGCCAGCTTCCTTTCCCCTCTGGAAAAAGAAGTGGTGCATGAAATCAACCTTGCCAGGAGTGCCCCAAAAGATTATGCATCGCTTCTTGAACAATTCAAAAAATACTATCATGATAAACTCATAAAATTCCCCAACGAAACCCCTATCATCACCGAAGAGGGAGTCGGGGCATTGATTGAAGCCATTCGATTTCTCCGTTCCACCAAACCAATTCCACCGCTTATCTTATCTCAGGGCATGTCTTGGGGGGCAAAAGATCACGTAAAGGACTTAGCCTCATTACGGGGTTCACAGCACCGGGGGAGTGATAAGAGTCAACCTCGGGATAGGGTGAACCGGTATGGAACATGGCAGAAGGTGATCGTTGAAAATATATCGTTCGGCCATGACCGGGCCAGAAATATTGTGGTGAGCCTAATTATAGACGATGGGGTTCCCCACCGTGGACACCGAAAGAATATTTTCAATTCAGATTTTCGAGTGATTGGAGTCGCATGCGGTGAACACCCACGTTATGAGACGGTTTGTGTCATCACCTTAGCCGGAGGGTATATAGAAAAAGAGAAGAAATAGAATTTGGACCTTCTGAAAACCTTCACAGCATTTTATTTTGGGGTGCCCTCTTGACGTTATTCAAAAAAACGAAAACCCCCAAGCTTTGTTTCGTCCTGATTTTGATTTTATTTTCCTGTCTCATCATCGGCTGCATTCACGCCCCAGCTCCCAATCGGCCAACTTATTGGATAAACACTCCCATTAACCTGAAATCCGCTGGAGACCCTCCGAACCAACCCTTACTGCAGGTAATCATCGTGTATGGACCGGCATGGTGCCACCATTCAGCATTGAGGTTGGTCTGCCCGGACCGCCCCGTTCTGTTTTGGGATCCTGGCGGTAGTTACGGCCTCTTTCATCAAGAGGATATAAGGAGCCGGGATCTCATCCTGATCAGTCCCCCTGATCTTGAAACCTATCTTCAGTTTACCTGGATTTATAGTAGCGTTGAGGTGGAAGTGTTCGAATGGGATCTGACGATAGAACATGCTCTTGAGATGTATGATGTACTCCTTAAGGGAACGGATAAAAATCATCCCGCAGGGCGATTCACGACTCCGACGATGGGGGGATTTTGTAGCGTTGTATTGAGTGATTTCTTACACCGCTTTGCAGCTAAAACGATGACCGTTCCGGAATCTTTCTTTTTCCCACACGACTTAGCGCGGGTACTCTATACGCAGTCCCCCAAACGGGTTTTGGCATTTCGTCGTGGAAAACAAATCATGTTGACCCCTCCTTGAATCCTTGTCAGGCTAATTTAACTCAACTTGCCCCCATTTAATCCCAAAAGCCCCATCCTTTAGGGCAGGGATATACGGGGTTTACTCCAATACCTCTTGAATAAATCTCATTTAACACGAATTGATCATGGAGCAAAATTTTTGTCAGTTTTGACAAAATATTACTCTTAACAACTCGAGATTTTCCGAACAAAGGTCACTCGCTAAAACGCAGATTACCATTAATAATCAAGGGGTTATTCATTAAAATATGCAAAATAAGCGTTTGGCACCTGTTATGCATTTATTATTTCCAATGATGAAGATAAATTACTCTATTATTTCCTCCCGACAGATTTTCTGTCACTTTTTTATTTTCTCTCTGGTTATCTTTTTCTCGACCCCATGCCTCAGCCAGATGTTCGATGAATCTTCTGGTCAAATTTGGAAAGTCGGCGATCACCGGTGGACGGTTGAAGAAGAGTATCGGTTTGGAAAATGGGTTGATGAAAATATTATGGAAGATTTTTTCATTCGTTATAAAATCCCCACTGACTGTGCCGATGTCCCTTATGCGGTCAGATGGATTTATGCCCGGATCGCCCATCTTCCCGCTGCTGCTACGACAAAGGACGGAAAACTGATCGGCCACTGGTCTAAGAACTGGAAGCATCTTCCTACCCATTCGGAGTGGCACCAGGACAAACGTTTCCGTGCCGCTCTTCTCTGTCTCATTTCAGAAACATGGACAGGAACTCTATCCCGCGATACCTATCCCATCCGCATTTCTCCTGATTCGATCACGCCGGGAACGCTCCTCGCTATGGATAGAGGTCACGTCGGCATCATCGCTCACGTCTGTCTCGACGGAAGCCGGGCCCATCCCCTTCAGACCTGGGAGTCAATGCTCCCGGTCAAGATTCGAAAGCTGATTTTAAGGGATTTCTTCTCACCCAAACCGGAATGGACACACCCTTTAGGTCTGGTGAAGTTCCGATGGCCGATTTTTGAGAATGGGGAATGGAAGTATCCTTCTAATAAAGAACACCCCTTCTATTCTGAAGAGCAATATCAACCTGCTTTTTATAAAAGGTCTGCCGACTTTGTTGAAGCGGTGGCCAAGAGGATCGATTCAAAAGAATACGACCCCATGGAGAAGATGTCGAAGGTAATGGAAACAACCACCCGCCTTCTCAAGGATAGAATTCCGATCGTTATGGCAGGATACGAACAGTGTACCAAGGGGGGGTGTACCGAGGGTTCGGACCTATGGGAAATTCATAACACCATGAGCGGTGATGGAATGATTACCCTCCTGATGGATCATCTTTCCCGTATTATTGAATCGAATCGTCTCGACAAAGAAATGGTCAAAAAGAAGATGGAATCGATCGCTATCAAAATCACAAAGGACCGCTCCATCACCTTCTACGATGTCTATCAAAACTGTTCGTGGTTTTCCCCTCATCCGAAAGATTCGGTAGAAACTCGCTGGGGAATGAAAAAGTGTGAGATGATCCTTGCACAGATCCACACGGCCAAAGACTGCATTGCTTTTATTGAAAGAATTTATGAGAAAAAGGACCCCAAATATGCTGACTTCTCGATTCGACAACAGCAGGAAATACTCCGGAGACTCAATGAGGAATTGAGAAGTTCCCAATGCTATTTTGCTGCTTCGGACATCAGTGGCCACCAAGGAGGAGCGGACAGGGTGGCCGAAATTAACCTAAAGCGTAAATGATGGGAAACCCATTTAAAAAAGGGGCTTGCTTCTGGCCTCTCCGGCATTCAGTTTATTTCCAAAATCTGTAAAAGAAAATTTGATCATCTCCCCTAATTCATCCTTCATTTCGACATTCTCCCAAGCCCGGTCATCCCAATTCTTTCTTACTTTTTGAGGCTTCCATTTTTTATAAATTTTTACAAATTTCCACTTGACAAAAAAGTGGTTTGTGGTATATTTCACAAGAATTTGGTCATTTTAATCTTTGTCCATCTAATTTATAATAATTTATTAGGTCAAATTGGGGAGACCATAGAGAAATCTGAGTTTTAAATGGTCCTCCTATGTCTATAAAAGAAGGGAGGTGAAATAGATTATCCCGTTTTAAAAAATTTAAGAAAGGAAGGTGAATAACATTTATGAAAATTACCCGAAGAACCTTTTTGAAAATTTCGGGAGCGACAGCCGCTGGGACGGTGATGAGTGGGTTAGGGTTCGACTTGTCTCCGGCTGAAGTTTATGCCCAAGAGCTCAGAATTAAAGGGGCGAAGGAAACAACATCCATCTGCTGTTATTGTTCGGTGGGCTGCGGGATCATCGTCCATACCGATAACAAAGGGAAAGTCATCAATGCTGAGGGAGATCCTGATCATCCCATCAGTGAAGGAGCCCTTTGTGCCAAAGGGGCCGCGAGCTACCAAATTGCAGTGAATCCGAACCGTCTCCAAAAAGTTCTTTATAGAGCCCCTTACAGCAGCGCCTGGAAAGAAGTGAAATGGGAATGGGCCTTAGAGAAAATCGCAGCCAAAATTAAGAAGAGTAGAGATGCAAGCTTCATGGGGAAAAACGCTGCGGGTCAGGTCGTGAACCGGACCAATGGTATTGCCTCCGTAGGAAGCGCAGCCTTAGATAACGAGGAATGCTGGCTCTACTCCAAAATGTTGAGGGCCTTAGGATTAATTTATATTGAGCACCAGGCGCGTATCTGACACAGCGCCACTGTAGCGGCTCTGGCAGAGTCGTTCGGACGCGGTGCGATGACCAATCATTATATCGATTTTAGAAATGCCGATGTCATCTTGAACATGGGCAGTAATGTCGCTGAAAACCACCCGGTTTCCTTCAAATGGATCCAGGCAGCTAAGGACAAAGGGGCTATTTTCATCCATGTGGATCCTCGATTCACCCGGACCTCGACGAAGGCAGATATTTTTGTTCGACTTCGTTCGGGAACCGATATTGCTTTTCTGGGTGGCATGATCAAGTATCTCCTTGATAACAACATGTATGATGAGTTTTATGTCAAGAACTATACCAATGCCTCTTTCATCGTGAATCCCAGGTATAGTTTTGATGACGGCCTTTTCTCAGGTTACGATCCAGCAAAAAGGATGTATGATAAATCGACCTGGGCATTGGAAAAAGATGAACAGGGAATTCCGAAAATGGATATGACTCTCCAAGACCCTCACTGTGTCTTCCAGCTCTTAAAGAAACACTATTCGCGTTATACACCACAGAAAGTTTCGGAAATCACCGGAACGCCTACAGCAGATCTGGAAAAAGTCTATAAGGCATACGGCTCCACCTATGCACGGGACAAAGCAGGTACAGTATTATATGCCATGGGCTGGACACAGCACACCGTTGGTGTACAAAATATTAGAACCATGTCTATTATCCAGTTAATTCTTGGTAATATGGGTATCGCCGGTGGAGGGGTCAACGCTTTGCGTGGAGAATCAAATGTCCAGGGATCAACCGATGCGGGCCTTCTGTTCCATATTTGGCCTGCCTATTTACCTACTCCACGGGCGCCTTGGGCAACCCTTGCGGATTATAATAAGACCACTCCGGCTTCAAAGGATCCCCGAAGTGTCAACTGGTGGAAAAACCGGCCCAAATATGTTGTCAGCTTTTTGAAATCGATGTTCGGAGAGAAGGCAACCAAAGAGAATGATTTTGGATATGCCTGGATGCCCAAACTTGACCCGGGTCAAGATGCTTCCTGGTTGAATCTCTTTGACGAAATGTATAAGGGAGCCTTCACGGGTCTCCTTGCATGGGGAATGAATCCGGCTTGCTCCAGCGCTCATGCTGGAAAAGTTCGTCAGGCATTGACAAAACTTGACTGGATGGTCAATGTCAACGTCTTTGACAGCGAAACAGGCTCTTTCTGGAAGGGCCCGGGCATGAACCCCAAGAAGATCAAAACAGAAGTCTTCCAATTGCCCTGTGCTGCTTTTTTGGAGAAAGAGGGAAGTATCAGCAATAGTGGCCGTTGGATGCAATGGCGTTATAAAGCAACGAACCCTCCTGGAGTGGCCCTCCCTGATGGCGATATTATGTATGAACTATTTAAAAAGGTTCGAGCCCTCTATGAGAAGGATAAACGAGCCTTCCCGGAACCGATTTTAAACTTGAAATGGGATTATGAAACCAATGGCCATTTCGATATTCACAAGGTAGCCAAAGAAATAAATGGTTACGATCTCACCACCGGCAAATTGATGGCCAATTTTGTCGGTTTAAAGGATGACGGAACCACCTCTTGCGGAAACTGGCTCTACTCAGCCAGCTATACCGAAGCTGGCAATATGGCTGCCCGAAGAAAGAAGAGCGACCCGACTGGACTGGGCCTCTATCCGGAATGGTCATGGTGCTGGCCGCTGAATCGCAGGATCATCTATAACCGAGCTTCCGTGGATTTGGATGGAAACCCCCGCGATCCGAAGCGACCACTCCTTAAATGGGACGCTGAAGGAAAGAAATGGATAGGGGATATTCCTGATAATGCTGTACCGCCTATGGGCACAATTGGAGCCTATCCGTTCATTATGAAACCTGATGGGGTGGCTTCGCTTTTCGGACCGGGCTTAAATGACGGACCATTCCCAGAGCATTACGAGCCTTTGGAGTGCCCGATTGAAAAGAATCTGATATCCAACCAGAGGATCAACCCGGCCATCAAAGTATTTGAAGGCGGGCTTGATTCTTTTGCTACTTGTGACCCCAAATATCCTTTCGTATGCAGCACCTATCGGGTCACCGAACATTGGCAAACCGGAGTGCTTACCCGATGGCTTCCGTGGCTGATTGAGGCAGAACCTCAGGTATTTTGCGAGATGAGCCTTGAGCTTGCCAGATTGAGAGGCATTAAAAACGGTGATAGGGTGATCGTTGAAACCCAGAGAGGTAAGTTAGAAGCTGCGGCGATTGTCACCTCTCGATTAAAACCTTTCAATATCGCTGGTCAAACGATTCATCAGATAGGAGTACCATGGCATTTTGGCTGGCTCCAGCCAAGGGATGGCGGGGAAAGTGCAAACTTACTAACACCGACCATTGGCGATCCCAATACCATGATTCCCGAATCAAAGGCTTTCATGGCCAATGTCAGAAAACTTACTAAACAACCGGCCAAAAAGACAACAAAGAGTTAAGGAGGTGACATAAATGGGTGATAAATCCTTTTTCATAGATACAACGAAGTGCACAGCTTGTCGGGGATGCCAGATCGCCTGTAAGCAGTGGAATAAAAACCCTGGGACAAAAACCCTGCAGCAAGGAAATCATCAGAATCCTGCTGATCTTTCGGCCTCGACATTCAAATTAGTGAGATTTAACGAGGTAGAAGTCCCCGGAGGAGAGCCCAAGTGGTATTTTTTTCCTGATCAGTGCAGACACTGTGTATCTCCCCCCTGTAAAGAAGTGGCAGATGGAAAGGTGAAGGGAGCCATTATACACGATGAGAAGACAGGGGCGGTTATCTTTAACCCAAAAGTGAAGATGAAACAGGCGGACTTTAAAGAAGTCCGTGAAGCCTGCCCCTATGATATCCCAAGAATCTCTGGTGCGGGAATCATGGCAAAATGTACCATGTGTTTCGACCGCATCAATGAAGGAATGCTCCCTGCCTGTGTAAAAACCTGTCCGACCGGGGCCATGAGCTTCGGAGATCGGAATGAGATTCTGGAGAAGGCGAATAAAAGGTTGGCAGAAGTAAAAGGGAAGTATCAGGACGCCATGCTTGCCAATCCCGATGATGTGAGGGTGATCTTTCTTATTACGGACGATCCCAAAAATTATCACAAATTCGCTGTGGCCGAAAATACGATTGGAATCACCAGGAAGATGGCGCTCAGACGCCTCTTTCAGCCTATCGTCCATTTGCGAGACATAATTGGATAAAACCTTGAGAATGGGGGGTGTTATGAGGGCTTGTTTTGGATGGGAGTCCCGAAACAAGCCCATTTTTTTCACCATGAAAATTAGATTGCCTCGCTTCCTGCCTGCCGGCAGGCAGGTGCTCGCCATGACAATTATAATATATTGGGTTGGCCGTCCCGTCATTGCAAGGAGTCTCAGGGACGGCGAAGCAATCACAAAATGTTTAAACAAGGGAGAAAGAATTGGAAAAGCTAAAAACAAGAATTCAACAACTCAAAAGGAAGAGGTCTGGCTACGGAAAGATGCTGAACTTTTATCAAAAAGTCAAAGAAGCACAGCAAAGTATAAAACCATCTAAAAAGAAACCTATAAAACTTAAAATGGAATGGAAAGAACTCCTGGCAAAAGAAGGTTTTTCATTGATTCAGAAAGAAGATTTTCCTCTGGATATCGAAACATCCACCAAACTTTTTACAACCCTCTGTGAGATCGGAAAAGACTCCAACCCTCATATGGCAGAACAGGTGAAAAAAATCAAAGAGGCCATTGACAATAAAAGATTAGATTTTAAGAAATTATTAATCGAAGGGATGAAAGAAGAGAAGATTAAAAAGGTTGCTGATGAATCGGCATTGGATGAAGTCGTTTTATCATTCTTAATCCAAAGTAGCATGAAGCCTTCTATTGAGGCGGGGAGAGACCAACTTAAGAGCGAATTGGATTCCGAGACCTGGTTGAAGGGGTTCTGCCCCGTGTGTGGTTCCCTCCCACACCTAAGTGTGTTGAAGGGGGAAGCGGGAAAGAGGTATCTCCTCTGCTCTTATTGCGGTTATCAATGGAGAGCGGATCGACTATTCTGCCCTTTCTGTAGTAACCAAGAGCAGGGGTCCCTTAACTACCTTTATGGAGAAGGAGAAGAAAACTACCGGATTGACCTCTGTGATAGATGTCACCAGTATATTAAAACGATCGATCATAGAACGTTGGAAGAGTTGGATCCCGTTTTAGAAGACCTTGCCACGCTCCACCTCGATATTTTAGCCTCCCAAAAAGGCTATAAGAGACCTGTCCCCAACCCCTGGGCTGCCTAATATTCATGACTGTTATGCGCAGAACACTGAGCGTTTTGCCTTCCCGCCCAAATTCCGATATAGAGAGAAAAACCTTTTTCCCATTACGTCATTGCGAGGTCGCATCGACCGTGGCAATCCCATTAAGAAAAACGAGATTGCTTCGGTTCCCTCGCAAAGACGGCTTTCTAAATCGGAGTTTGGCTTCCCATGCTCTTGTTTTAGAAGGATGAATAGGGTATATATGAATGGAATTGTGAAATTCAGGGTTTAGAATACATCCTTCAAACCTCAATGCCAGCCGGGTATTTTGTTAAATAGAGAGAGATGTCAAATATCGATCTAATCCTTCTGCATCCCCCAACCCTCTACGACTTCAGGATTCATCCAGGCATTCATGGCCCGATCAGCGACGTGGTCCCCTCCACCCCCATCTTCGAAATGTATCCGATTGGGTTTGCCAGCCTTTCAGAATATCTGGAGCGCCATGGGCTTAAGGTCAGGATCATCAATGTGGCGATGAAGATGCTTAAGGATGAAAAATTTGATGTGGAGCGACTCATCCAAAAAAATAAGCCCTTGATCTTCGGAATTGATCTCCATTGGATGGCCCATGTCCAGGGAGCATTGGCTCTTGCAGAAATCATCAAGCGGTTTCATCCTAATACCCCTGTCATCCTGGGGGGACTCTCTGCCACCTATTATCATGAGGAGATCCTCCGCCAATATCCTTTTATTGATTTTGTGATGAGAGGAGATTCAACGGAGAAGCCTCTCCTTCAACTGATTCAGGCTATTAAGGCAGGTAAAGATTTTAAAAATATTCCAAACCTGACCTATCGGGATGAAAAAAAAGAAATTCAGGTCAACCCGCTCACCCACGTGCCGGAAAACCTCGATGAGATAACCATCGACTACCCCCACATCATGAAGAAGGTGGTCAGATATGTTGACCCCACAGGCTACCAGCCTTTTATCGATTGGTATACTTACCCTGTCACAGCCGTTTTCACCTGCCGCGGATGTCTCCACTCTTGTAAAACTTGCGGGGGTTCCGCGCAGACCTTTCGAAAGATGGCCAATCGACGGAAACCAGCCTATCGGAATCCCAAATTATTAGCTCAGGACATCTTCAATATTTCAGACCACCTCCATGCACCGGTCATGATCATCGGCGATATCTTCCAGGCTGGGGAAGAATATGGTTCGACCTTCCTTCGGGAGATGAAGAGGAAGCCGATCTCCAACCATATCGCCTTTGAATTTTTTACTCCCCCGTCCAGGACGCAACTGGAAAGAATTGCTGAATCGATTTCGAACTTCAATATCGAGATATCTCCAGAATCTCACGACGAGGAAGTGAGAAGGGCATTTGGAAGGCCCTATAACAATGAATCGTTAGAAAGAATGCTTAAAGATGCTATTGATTTTGGCTCGAAGAGAATCGATCTCTTTTTTATGACCGGCCTCCCGAAGCAAACCTATCAATCCGTACTGGATACAGTGGAATATTGTCGCACTCTTTTAGAACGGTTTCGTTACTATCATAAACTCTTCCCCTTCATTTCTCCTCTTGCTCCCTTCCTGGATCCGGGGAGCCTGGTCTTTGAGACACCGGAAAAATACGGGTATCGCCTGTTCTATCGAACGGTCGAGGAACATCGCCAGGCCTTGCTGGCTCCCAGTTGGAAATATATCCTCAATTATGAAACGGAATGGATGAATCGGGATGAGATCGTCTACAGCACCTACGAAGCTGGAAAGAGGCTCAATCGTCTGAAAGCCGAATTCGATCTGATCGATCCCAAGACAGCCGAATCGGTCGAGATACGGCTCGAAGGGGCGGTCCGGGTGATGAAGGAGATCGACCGAATCATGATCCTCCCCGATCTCAGGGAGAGGGAAATTGCCCTGAAGTCCATCTCAAGCGGCCGTCTCTCCCTTCAGCACTATAGCATGTCCACCATCTGCGAGAAAAAAGAACTGGAATGGCCCACCCGGTTCATTCGGATGAACTTCATCAAGATCCTTAAAACACTCCTTGCGAGGAGAAAGCCCAATGTCTTTAACCCTTCATCAACAGGTACTCCGTAAGATACCCCGTGTGGATGAAATTCTCTCAAGACCAGAGATGGTCGATCTCTTAAAGGTCTATTCCCGGAATGTCATTGTCGAAGCCATACGAAAGGGACTGAGACAATTGCGCGAAGATCTTCTTCGCAGAAAAGATTTTTCTCAATTTGGAGATGATTTTTTCTCCTTCGAAAGACTCTATCCCATTTTCCAGAAAGAGGTCGCTCTTCAAATTCAGCCACGACTCCGTCAGGTCATCAATGCAACGGGAGTGGTCATCCATACGAATCTTGGAAGGGCTCCCCTCCATCCTTCTGCACTGAAGCACTTGATGGATATCTCCAAAACCTATTCCAACTTAGAATATGACATCGAATTCGGTAAACGGGGGAGTCGATATACTCATGTCGAAGAGATCCTTTGCCGCCTTTCCGGTGCAGAATCCGCTTTGGTGGTAAATAATAATGCAGGGGCTGTCCTGCTTGTTTTAAACACCCTCGCAGAGGGCAAGGAGGTGATCGTTTCAAGAGGAGAGTTGGTGGAAATTGGGGGCGCTTTTCGCATCCCCGATGTCATGAAACGAAGCGGGGCATCACTCAGGGAGGTCGGAACAACCAATCGTACTCACCTCAATGATTACCAAAAAGCAATCGTTGCACAGACCGCCCTGCTTTTGAAGGTCCACACCAGCAATTTCAGGGTAATGGGTTTTGCCTCCGAAGTTTCTCTTGAGGATCTGGTCCAACTGGGAAAACAACATCAACTCCCCGTCGTGCATGATTTGGGAAGTGGTTGTTTAATAGACCTTACCCAGTACGGATTGGAACGGGAGCCGACTGTCCAGGAGATGATCAGAACGGGTGTGGATGCCATCACTTTCAGCGGCGATAAACTTCTGGGAGGTCCTCAGGCTGGAATCATCCTGGGAAAGAAGAAATGGTTGGATCTCTTAAAAACCAATCCGCTGACCCGAGCCCTTCGCATCGATAAACTCACCTTGGCGGCTCTCGAATCAACTCTTCTTCTCTACCTTGATGAAAAAAAGGCAATGGAAGAGATTCCGACACTTCGGATGTTAAGTCTCGATACAAAAAAATTAAAAAGAAGGGGAAGACGTCTGCAGAAAAGATTGGAAGGAATAACAAATCAGAAAATAACATTGACTCTGAGAGAAGATGTTTCGCAAGTGGGCGGGGGTGCCCTTCCCCTTCAAGAATTACCGACCATGGTCATGGCCCTCGGGCCTTCCGACTTTTCCGTCAATCAGCTCGAAGAAAATTTAAGGAGGGGGGATCCCCCCATCATTTCTCGAATCAGCAAAGAGGAGTTGATCCTGGATATGAGAACCGTTTTTGATGAAGAGGTTCCTCTTCTCGCTGCAGGGATCGAAAAAGTCCTGACTAAAATCGCAGCCAGTAAAGAGCCTCCCGCGTAATAAAGAAGAAGTTGGAGAGTCGCTCAGTCATATCGTCAAAACTTGTTGCTACAGGACCATGGGACTTGAGAATTTATTTGAGCCAGGCAGGCATTTCTCTCTTCAGGTAACAGCGAAGAGTCAGGGCAGGCGTCTCGATCAATTTCTCTCGGAAACCAACCTGAACCTCTCTCGCTCTCAGGCGAAGAATTTGATTCAAAAACATCTTATCTTTCTGAATCAAAAACCGACAAAACCCAGTACTCATCTAAGAATGGGGGACCTTGTCTCAGGATCCCTCCCTGAGCCTAAACCTCTCTCTCTCGAACCGGAACCTCTCCCTCTCACGATCCTTTATGAGGATTCCTCCATCATCGTTATTGATAAGGCTCCGGGAATGGTCATTCATCCGGCCCATGGAAATTCTTCCGGAACATTGGTCAACGCTCTCCTTTATCATTGCAAAGACCTCACCGGAATTAACGGTGTCTTGAGGCCGGGTATTGTTCACCGGTTAGATAAGGACACCTCCGGCTTGATAGTGGCCGCCAAGGATAACGAAGCCTTTCAGCATTTGACAAAACAATTTAAAAACAGAACCGTTGATAAGGTCTATCGCGCTATTGTCCATGGAACGTTCAACAGGGTTGAAGGTTTAATCGATTCCTCCATTGGAAGACACCCAAGTCAGAGGAAACGGATGTCCATCCGAACGAAAAAGGGCAGAAGTGCAATCACTCGCTGGAGGAAGATTGAGGAATTTGATAACTGTACTTTCCTCGAGATCCTTCCTCAGACCGGTCGAACTCATCAGATCCGGGTACATCTCTCCTCCATAGGCCATCCAGTTTTAGGGGATCCCCTGTACGGGAGAAAAAATAAACCGGGAGCAATCCATGACTCCGGTTTGAAAGAATGTGTGAAGAAATTGAATCGTCAAGCCCTCCATGCTCAACGATTGGAATTCACACATCCTCGAACAGGGGAAAAAGTACATTTTGTTTCACCGATCCCTCGGGACATGAGTGAAGTTTTGGAGTGGTTGAGGTCAAGGGCCAGATAATTCTGTCTTTTTGGCATCTTTGCCCTAACCCTTCAACCTGAGGCGTCCATCAGGTAAAATTTGATACCCATGAATATCATCCATCGAACCCATTTGAGAATAAAAAACGACCTTCCCTATTTTGAAATTCCTGAGTTAGCAAATATCGAATGGATCCGACATGCCTTTCTCACGCGCCAGGGAGGGGTCAGTCTTCCCCCATACGACACTCTTAATTTAAGTCATAGGAATGGTGACAGAGAAGAATTCGTTTCCAAAAATAAAAATCTGATTGGAGAAGCCTTTCACTTTGATCCCGGTCAACTGGTTTTACTCAATCAGATGCATCAGGATAAAATTCTTCTTATTAAGGAACGGTTAAACTCTCTCCCATCTCTTTTGGAATATGATGCCATCATAACGAATCTCCCGGGGTTCTTGATCAGCATTCTTACCGCTGATTGTGTCCCCATTTTTGTGGTCGATCAAAAGAAGAAAGTGATTGCGGCAGTCCATGCCGGAAGACAGGGGACAGCCCTTCACATCACCCTGAAGGTTTTGAAAAAGATGGAGGAGGATTTTGGATGTTCGCTGAAAAACCTTCTGATCGCCATCGGCCCTTCCATCGGGTCTCCCTGTTATGAAATCGATGAAAGAGTCTTTCATCCAGAGTGGGTGCCTTTCTCAACCTCAAGAGGAGAAGGAAGGTGGGTGGTTGATCTCGCTCAAATCAATATCACTCAGATGAAGCAAGAAGGGATGAAGGAAGAACAAATTTCTTGGATCAATCTTTGCACCCATTGTCAGTTCGACCTTTTTTTCTCTTACCGGAGAGAAGGCCGAACCGGAAGACAGCTCTCATTCATTGGAATCATCTAACTTGCATAGAGCAAAGGGCATAGGGCAAAGAGTATGAAATTAAAGTTTTGGCTCTCTGCACTATACCTTCAGACATAGAAATGAAAGAAACCCTTGTTAAGGTTTATCTTCAGCCCAGATCCTCTAAAAACGAGATCGTAGGTCCTTACCAGGATGGGATCAAGGTAAAAGTGACCGCTCCTCCTATTGAAGGGAAGGCGAATGAGGCTCTTGTTCGATTTTTAGCCAGGGAATTTGGGATTTCCTCATCTCACATTGAAATCCTCAAAGGCCATCACTCTCGTAAAAAAACATTAAAGATCTTAGGGTTAGCGATACAAGAGCACCTTGACTTTAAAAAGAAAATCCTTTAGGTTATATTTGGAAGTGGACAGGTTCTGGTGGGCCTCCTGGACTTCAAATCCAGTGACGGGCAGAGATGTCCGTGGTGGGTTCGATTCCCATGCACTTCCGCCATCTTGTTTGATTAACATACAAAGGAGAAAAAAATGTTTGGAATAGGAATGCCGGAGTTGATCATCATCTTGGTCATCATCCTAATCATTTTTGGGGCTGGAAAACTCCCTCAGATCGGTGAAGGAATTGGGAAAGGGATTAAAAACTTCAAAAAGGCGACCAAAGATAAAGACGAGATCGATGTCACTCCCAAAAATTCTGAAGAGATTTCTGAAAAAAAGTAAACCCTGTTTTATCTCTCAAGGGACAAGACTTTGATGCGAGATTTGTTCACCAAATTCCACTTCATTCACTTTTTAAAAGACCTGTTCTGAAAGGCGCAGGATGAAAGGTCAAATGCCTTTACCATACTAAGCAGAATGGAACACATTGTTTACATCGGCATAGGTTCTAACCTTGGCGATAAGTTGAACCACTGTGAAAAAGCTATTTCAGAGATTTTAAAAATAGACCATCACAAACTCTTAGCAAAATCTTCCTTCTTTAAAACCCAACCTGTTGGCAACACTTCCCAGGATTGGTTTGTAAATGGAGTCATAAAAATCGAGACCCCCCTGGAGGCGGTTGAACTACTCCGGACGCTAAAAACCATCGAGTCCCGGTTGGGCCGTATGAAAACGTACCGATGGGGACCACGTACAATTGATCTGGATATTCTCTTCTTCGATGATGAGGAAATTCATACTGAGGAACTACAAATCCCCCACCCTCATATCCAGGATCGTCAATTTGTTCTCACCCCTTTGGCTGAAATCGATAGAAATTTAGTTCATCCCGTTTTTAAAAAACCAGTCCATGAACTCTTAAACAATTCCAAGGAAGACCAAGGGGTCGAAAAGCTTTAGCCCTTAAATCCCAAATTAAATGCCTGCCTTTGGCGGAGGCAGGCGTTTTGGATAGGGTATTCTTTGATTTCATATTAATCATGAGCAGACTAATTCTACTCGTCATCCTTTTCCTTCTCCTTTACGCGATGCTTCGCATCCTAATGAAAAGCATCTCTGTCTGGAGAAAAAAATCGGATGATGAGACGAAATCGGAAGAATTGGCCCAGGACCCTTACTGCCAAACCTATATTCCAAAGAGCTTGGCGATAAGAAAGAGGATATCTGGAAAGGATTACTATTTCTGTAAAAAAGAATGTCTCAAAAAATTCATCCAAATTAAAAATCACAAAAATCTTGACAAACAATAGGAGTCAAGATATAGTGAAATCATAAGATTTTAACGATTTTGCAATAAAGTTAATGGCTTAAATAATAGGAAGTTTTCTATAAATTTTTAGAAAGGAGGAATAAATGAAAAAGTATATTTTTTTGGTAGCAGTTGTCTCGCTTTTCCTGGTCATCTCTTGCGCCCCGGGATCTTATTTCGGGGTAAAAAACCAGGCTGTGGGGGTACCTCCTGAGTTCCGTGAAACAGAAGCCGTTGTCATGAATGCCGAAAAGTCACCTGGAGCTAAGTACTGCCCAGAAAAGATTGCCAAGGCCAAGGAATTGGGGAAAAAGGGCGTAGAGACTTACTGGGCATGCAGAACCGAAGAGGCCATGAAGTTGTTGGCGGAAGCTCGGAAACT
>DCUS01000006.1 GCA_002327885.1 Syntrophaceae bacterium UBA2208 | reverse complement strand
GGAATTGGGGATACTTGATAGAAACGTCTTTAAAAAAGTCAAGTGTGGATCCGAAAAATGTTAAAAATTCCATCTCAAATCCTTTCCCCAATTTCATAATAGATGGTTCGATTTTTGTCCATCTCACGGCCCAGGAGATCCATGCGAGCGTGCTATCTTGAATATTATATTTTTACTTCCTATACTTTCACGGATGATAGGAAACGGGAACTTCATCGATCTGATATCCATTCTTCTTGACCATCTCTCTGGTAATCTCAATATAGTGCAACTCATCAGGATTCCAAAGGTCCTATCCTCCCAGATTACCAAAATAAAAAAGAATCTTACGACGAGCAGGGGCAATTTTGGCTTTTTGGGGGTAGAATTTGGAAAAATGTTTCCCCATAGCTTGCCTTCAATAAAATTTCTTTTTCAAAACAAATCCCCTTCCTTCATCATTTCCTCCGATGATCTGATTCTCAAATATCTCTTTATTTCTTGTTATTTTTGAAGATCGTATACCTTAATTGCCCGGTCCGTGAGATCAATAGATTTGGAAGCAAAGGGGATAATGGCCTCGTTTTTTTCCAGGATAAGGTCGAATTTTATTTCCGTTCCTATCTTTTGGATAACCTTCAGAAGGTTAGTGGCAATCTTTCGTTCTAATTCCATTCGTTTCTGGTTGATCTCATTTTGGGTGTCTTCACCCCACCGCTGAAAATCCCGAAGTTTGTTCTGGAATTCTTTTTCTTTTTTCACTCTTGCTTCTGGCTTTGGCAGTATAATTTGTTTGTCCAGAGATTCCCTTAGCATATGAAGTTCTTTCCGTTTCTCTATGGTAAGGCGCTGAAAAGTTTCCACCTCTTTGATGATTTCCTTCTTAGCCTCCGTTCCAGCCATGCATTCGTTGACAGCCTTTTGGATATCGACATAGCCAATTTTTAACTCTTCAGCAATAGATGATCCAAGCCAACACCCTATGAGAAGCACAATCCCCGTACATATTCGTAGTATTTTCTGTCTCATCACCGGATTTTATCTCTCTAAATATTGTAGCAAAGAAAAGATATAATGCAGAGAAATGGTTGGCCCCTTTTTGTTAGCGGGTAACCCTTCTTCGCATCGCTATTCCATAATAATGTGTTGACAATTCAATAGTTATGTTTTCAACTTCAACCGGCGTTATTGATGGCCAGGGGATGGAATCACATCGAGCTGTTGCAGCATGCCAAACAGATCGATCATTTCCCAGTCCTCAACAATCTTGTCTCCCACAAAACGGCTGATACAGATCACCGGCACTGTTACCTGCTTGCCAGTGGGAGCGATTCCCATCAATTCACCTTTATGTGTTCCACGACTTGTCACATGGCTCACCACTTTGTCCCCTTCGGCAATCAGATTTTCAACCTCTACCTGAATGTCAGGAAAGGCGTTATGGTAATCAGTAAGGAATTCTTTAAGACCCTTCAAACCAAATATTTTTTGGCCCCCCACTCCATGGTAGCCCCAGTCAGTGCTAAAAAGTTCTTCGATTAAAGATAATTTCCTTCCGTTAAAGACCTCCTCCCAGAAACGACGGACAGTGGCCTTATTTTTCTCTGTTGCTGCCATCTTGATGCCTCCTAATTGTTTAATTGATTTTTAGAGATTCCCACGGCAACAGCTTTTATCACTACACTGTGTCGCGTGAATAGGGCTGCGATAACCTATGATTCACCGCTGGGCGCTGTATCCATTTGTGGAAGTGAAGACTCGTTGAGGTAATACTGAAACCCGTTCGAAAACAGGTTGCCAGGGCAGCATAATTGTTTGCCAACGTTCTAACTCCTGCAAAGACTGCATTTTTCTCCGCAAGGTGAAATAACGCCCATCGATTGAGCGCCACCCCAAGCCCTCTGCTCCGTGCATCAGGTCGGACACCGATAAAGTCCAGACTGCCGGATAGTTGCCCGACCTCTTGGCCGAAGGGAAGGTTCATCTTGGTGATGATAAACCCCTGCACCTTGCCCTGTGAATGGGCGACCAGTACGTTGAACTGATTGTTTCCAAAGCAGTTCATGACCAAGCGCTCATATAATGATTTTGTGGCTTTTTCATGAATGACGGGATCGTATACAAACCGGTTATGGACATGCGTTTCCCCAGCTATTTGGGCAACCTGGTCCAGCTCTTGAGGAGCGCAGGGTCTGATTTCGAAATCCGGATGGGAATCGGGCGGGGAAATGGATTTCAGAATCTGCCCCATATAGATCTCAGTGCCGACGTAGCGAAAGTCGCAGATTTCCAAGGCGTGGGCTGAATAGATATCGTCAATGGCCACCCGGCAATCGAGAAAATCCACATCTTGAAGCTCCTCCATCACATATCTCAAAAGACGCGCGTGGACGAGAGGTCCCGAAGATTTGGCCAAGAGATGGGGAACGGCGAACATTCGCAGACCAAAATGCTGGCTCATCCAGGGGAGCGATTGGAGGGCGATCAGTCCCACCAGTCGTCCCTTCTCTCTAAGACAGATGCTTTGCATCTTAGATCTGAAAAGACTTTTTTCGAGATATTTTACCATTTGTTCTTTTGAGACGCCCATGACTTTCAATTGATAATCTTTGTGGCTGTAATCACGAAAGAGCTCACCAACATCCCCGTCCCGGTGGGGATCATAGGGAGTAAATGTCAAATAATTCATGAACATTTTAGTCCTCCACAGGTTCTATTCGAATTGGGGCAGCTAAAAGGATTGTCTTCAGGGGAATATCAGGCCTCCATTTCTGATAAGGAATATGATCCGGTCCAGGAGCGACGAATAAGGGAATTCCCGTCGGAGTCACGGAGGTGGACATCCAGCCCCGGCCCGGGACATAGAGGACAGAGAAGAAGTGGCCGAAACGACCATCGATTCGGCAGGGGATGCCTCGTGCTCTCAGGAAAGCACATTCCAGAAGAGTGGTATCAGGGCAAGCGCCCAAGCGGCGGGACAGGGTTACCTCTATCTCCTGATACATCTCATCCAGGTCGGAATAAATTGCCCTGCCGCCAAAGTACTGGTCCCTTTTTTTCGTGTCATAGGCCACTGCATCCTTCAGAAATTTAGTTAACCGGCGATATTCCGATCGCACATGGGGGGAGCCCGATTTCCCTTGCAGGGCCCAGGCAACCGCCTGAGGCAATCTGGCGTCGATCTTGTATCCGGAGTCCTGGAAAGGTTGAATCTCTTCGGGAATCGGCCCATCTTGAAGCTGGTCCACCAGCATGAGGTCATGATCAAGTAATGTTTTCATATCAACCAGGTATCTGAAAGCGGAAAACAATTTTATTACCTGTCCGTGTCTGAGTTCCGGATAATCGACTCGAAGCCACCGATTCCCTCCGGTATCAGTGTAAGTTTTGCTCGGGACTTGTGGTTGAATGATATTCTCTGAAGACAGCAAGTATTTTCCAAAACTATCTCTCGGCGTGGTTATTTCAAGCACCAAAGGACCATGGTATCCTTCCTTCTCAATTTTGAATCCGAGACGATAGATTCCGCTCATCATAAAACGGTCCAGCAATTTTCCCTTTAAGTGGTGGGGGAGCCCCCGGCGATTCATCCAGTTCTTAAGCTTTGTGGAAAAGGTGACTTTTCGAAGTCCGATTAAAAGTGCAGGATCGCGATCGGCGGGAACCAATCCCAATTCTCCAAGCGTGGCTATATCCTGCAGCAAGAGTCCACGCTCTGATTCGACAAGGACCAAAACTTTCAGCTCCGGTTTTAAGCTGGCTATCCGGGACCAATCGAGGGCGTTCGCCTGGGAAGGTGCGTTGGCCTGTATAAAGACAGGAAGAAGGAATGCGATAACCGTCAGGAGAAAAAATGAACGGCGGTTCCTGTCGGCCTTAATTTTTTCTGCACCCTGATTCATTCTTTTTCCGTAAAAAATCAACTTTGCAAGAACAGGACGTTAAACGAGTTGGATTAATTTTTGGGAAACCAATTCGGGAAAGTTAAATGAGATCTGGCGGGGAGCTATCGAAACCCCAATAGATGGGAACGATGTTAGAAAAGATTTGAGACTTTTTCATTTTCTCTTGTCGCTCTGAATCTTTTGGCTATGCAACTTAGGAGGCGAATTCTTATTTCGATTTTTTTTATAACAATAATTATTTTGTTTGTCAAAGCTTACACCCAAATCCAAATCCCGATATTGAAAAAAATTCGCATCTATCGGCGAGGATTTAGAGATGCTGATTACGATCCTGAAACCTAAACATGGAATCGATTAGAGGACCTTGATTTAATGGGAAGAAATGTGACAGATTTTTAGAGATCACGCTTTCCAAGAAAGGAGACCCAGATGAGTGAATACTTTTATCCCCTTGATGGTCGGAAGCATCACATAGGCCTTGAGAAAGTCCAGAAGGACATGTTCCAAGCTTTTAAAAACTTTAACAACGAAATCTTTGAGAAGGAGAGCGCTCTTCCCAGAAAGATGAAGGAACTCATTGCTATTGGGGTCGCTCACACGACTCAATGTCCGTATTGTATCGAGGGCCATGTCAGGGCGGCTAAAAAAGCAGGTGCGAGTGACCGCGAAATTACGGAGGCCATTTTCGTTGCTGCTGCTCTCAGGGCAGGGGGCGCTTTTGCTCATTCGACTATCGCGATGAGTGTGCTCAATGAAATGGGCGGGTTGGAAAAGCAGAAATAGAAATCTCTAATGTAGGGAGAAAGAACAGAAGGGGATTTCATTGGAGTAACATAGGGGACAAGGTTATATACAATGAGGCAGGGGTTTAACGAATAAGTTCTCCAATCCTGTCTTTTGTCATTTAGTTAGCTCGATGGGGTGATCTTTAAAATCAGGATCCCTCTATTTTCCGAGGAGCATCTGCT
>DCUS01000110.1:9442-14774 GCA_002327885.1 Syntrophaceae bacterium UBA2208 | reverse complement strand
CCCGCCGGGACCGGTTTGACCACCACGGAGCCAGACCCGATTCTCGCTCCATCACCAACGGTGATAGCTCCCAGGACGGTGGAATTGGAACCAATGATCACCCGGTTTCCCAAAGTGGGATGACGTTTCTTTTTTTCAAGCGTGGTGCCACCCAGGACAACGCCTTTATATATCAAACAATCGTCACCGATCTCGGTCGTCTCTCCGACCACCACGCCCATTCCATGATCGATAAAAAGACGTCTGCCGATTTTTGCACCGGGATGGATTTCGATTCCCGTGAACCAACGGCTAAAATGTGAGACCAAACGGGCAGTTGTAAACCATTTCCTTTGATAGAGGGCATTCGCAATACGGTGAAGCCAGATCGCATGAAGACCGGGATAGCAGAGAAAAATCTCCACATAATTTTTAGCGGCAGGGTCTCTCTCTTTAATCGTCTGGATGTCTTCTTTCAAACGCTCCCACATCGCCAAATCCACGGATCCCTAAACAAATAATTCTAACCTAAAAATTTAATGAAATACAATGGTAGATCAATAAATTTATAGGCAATCGGTCTCAAATCGTCGTAATCAGAGATTTCTCCACTTTTTCAGAAATCTCGTAAAATTCTCTTGACAGCTAAACAAATGTATAGTATCATTCGCACACAGTTTGGAGTGATTGGTTCGTAGTTTGGAGCAAAATCTTAAAAACGGAGCCTTGAATTAAAAGGGGGAATTATGGAACTGACACCCCGGCAGAGAGAGATATTTAACTTCATCAGAGCCTTTATCAAAGAGAGAGGTTATCCCCCCTCGGTCAGGGAGATCGGAGAGCGCTTCAATATCTATCCCCGGGCAGCCTTCGATCATCTCAAGGCATTGGAGAAAAAAGGTTATTTAAAGAGGAGGGGGTCGATGTCGAGAGGCCTCGAAATTCTCGTCTTTCAAGAGAGTGAACCGTACGGTTCACCCCAGAGGCATGAGCGATATGGTTTATTGAAGGAGGGAAAGTTACCGATCCGGGAAATTCCGGTTTTAGGCAGGGTGGCTGCTGGGAAACCGACCTTAGCCGTAGAACATGTGGAAGGATCAATTCCTCTCCCTGCCGAATGGGTAAAAGGCAAAGAGGTCTTTCTTCTGAAAGTGAAGGGCGATAGCATGTCTCCCTATATCCTCCCTGATGACTATGTTCTTGTTCGATCCCAACCCTCGGCAGAAAACGGCGATGTGGTGGTCACCTTGGTAGGGGAAGAGGCAACGGTGAAACGTTTCTTCAGGAAGGGAAGAAACGTCGAATTGAGGCCTGATAACGAGCGCTGGGAAACGATTCAGATTGAGGAGGGATCAGGAGAAGTTCAAACCCTTGGAAAAGTCATCGGGGTGTTCAGGAAGTGCTAAATAATAGCGCATGGCGCATGGAGCATAGGGCATAGCGTTTATACCAATCTGAGATCTACAACCCTCGGAGGGAATCGGATGGACTTCCCATTAAGCGTCTCGTTCGATGAGATCTTTTTTCAATTGGATCTGAGCCATCCAGAGGAGAACCCCGTTTTTCCAAGAAAAGTTCTTTTTTGGGGAGAGAGGACAGGAGAAATTGCATCCTATGCGGCGGGGTGGTTGGCAGGGAAGGGGATCGAGGTCATCGTATTGGACGGGGCCAATCGTTTCAACCCTTACATGGCATCATCCTTCGCAAGAAAGGCATTGATTCCCCCAGAGAGTCTTCTCAAGAGAATTCGGATTGCAAGGGCTTTCACTTGCTATCAAATGGCCATGATGGTTGGGAAGAGACTAAACGACTTACTCCGTCAGGAGGAAGCGATTGTCCGACCGAAAAAGCATTGGATCATCCTCTTAGGGCTGATCGATACCTTTTTAGATGAGGATGTATCGGATAGGGAGATTCGCCCCCTCTTCGAAAAATCTCTAAGAAAGATAGAGGAGATGGCTTTGAGAGGAATCCCTTTTTTTCTATTCCAGCCGGATAGTTTCTCAAATCCCCCCTTTCCCCNNCTTTGCTAAAGGGGGGATGGGGGGATTAAGGAACTCAAAGCGAACCTATCTCCCCAGAAGACTTTTCCAGTTTGTAAATGAGGTCAGGAGGATTGATTTGGACGACGAGGGGCTAAAAATGATTTTGGAAAAGAGTGTCAATTCTGCCATTCCCGCCTACCTGCGGTAAGCAAGTAACCCTTAACGCAAAAAAAAGGAGGCAGGTGTGCTTCCAAACCTTTACAATTGCGGATTGTTTTATAGGTTATGGGTAACGTGCGATATCTCCTGAGGTGGCCTTTGGATTTTGTTTGGAACGGAGTAGCCAAATGTTTAAAGGCGCCGCTGTAAAGGTTTTCCAACACACCCACCTCCTTTTTATGCAATTTTATGCGAGGTCAAAACGGGAATCCAGGTGAAAAATGTGGATTCCCGCTTCTCGGCTGGCAGGGATTGCAGATCATGTAATTACGCTTTGCGCTATGCACTTTGCTCTATGCGAGGTTTTGTTATGGGGCGGACGGTTCTTCCTTTTAGCAGGGTTTTGGAACAAGAAGTCCAGGAATGGAGGAAGTTTCGAAGAGGGCTGAGAAAAGAAGATCAACAGTTTCTCGACCGGCTCTTCGAAGAAGCGAGGCTTCATGTGCAAGCCGGGGTCTATGCTTCGAGACCCTGGCCGTTTGAAACGATCCTGATCTCCATTCTTCTTGAACACGAGAAGGCATTGGTGGAGTTGCGATCGAAAATAAAGACTTTGGAAAAAAAGGAGGAAGAAGGTGATCTCTCATTTTCTCCCTCTCCCTTGGGGGGAGAGGATCAAGGTGAGGGGGCATGATTTATCATCTCCACCCTCTCCCGCCAGTGGCAGAGAGTCGGATATCGTGTTGTCATCGTTTTTGGGTGACGAAATTTAGATAATGTCCAGGTGAATAGATGGAGCTTCTTCATGGAGATTTACGGACGGCTGTTTGATCTTTACCCTCTGGAGTCCTCGATGATTCTGTGGATCAAAGAGGAGGATGGAAAGCTTCGACGATTCGAAGATTCTTTGAGGCCTCGATTTTATGCGCAGGGAGAGAGAAACGATCTTCTTGATCTCTTCCGCTCACTCCGGAAAGGCCAGCGGGGAACAGGGTACCAGTGGACCCGAAAGAAGGAGCTCTGGAGTGGTCATGAAGTCGAAGTGATGGAGATTGAGGTTGTAGATTCGGAGCATTATGCCCAGCTTCCCAGGGTTCTCTCTCCGTGGGAGGAAAAAATCACCTTTCACAACTGCGACATCCCTTTGCCACAGACTTATCTTTATGAGAAAAAAATGTTTCCGACAGGCCGATGTATCGTTGAGGTTGAAGGGAACCGGATCTTTAAAATGCATCCTGATCCATCCGAGTCCGTGTGGATGGACGACGAGGACATTTCTGACCTCCGGGTAATGGAATTGCGTGCGGAGGAAGACTCCATTCGGAAGAAGTCTTTCCTGCTGGAATGTGAAGGGTATCAGGTGGAGATGGAGACAATCGATGTTGGAGAAATCGGGAAGTTTCTCAAACATTTCGATCCTGATGTCATCCTGAGCGATGATGGGGATGCCTCTCTTTTACCCCTTCTCTTTTCAGAAGAGAAGAGGTGCAAGGTTTCCATCCCCTGGGATCGGGAGCCTTATCCCCTGAAAAGGCAACTCCATTCCAAAGGCCGTTCTTACTTCTCCTACGGCCGGACCTACTATCAGGCTCCTGCCCATCTCTTTCTCGGAAGGTGGCATATCGATCGCAGAAATTCCTTCCTCTATGGCGAATCGGGGATAGAAGGAGTGATCGAACTGGCACGATTGGCTAAAATTCCGGTTCAACGGATGGCGCGGACCTCTCCGGGGACAGCGATTACTTCGATGCAACTCGATCGAGCCTTTCAGGAGGGTCTTCTTATTCCCTGGAGAAAGGGGGAGCCGGAACGATTCAAAACGGCGTGGGATCTTCTCGTTGCGGACAAAGGAGGTCTTGTCTTTCAGCCGAGACTGGGGATTTTCGAGGATGTGGCAGAGATTGACTTTGCCTCGATGTATCCCACGATGATGGCGATTCACAATATCTCTCCGGAGACCGTACTCTGTGGTTGTTGTCAGAACCACAGAGTCCCGGAGGCCGGATATACCATTTGTGAGAAAAGGGAAGGGATTATTCCTAAAACGCTCAAGCCCGTTTTAGCGAGAAGAGCCTGGCTTAAGAAAATGGCCAAAGAAGCAGAGGGCGGGAGGCAGGAGGCAGAAGGCAGAATAAGCAGAGAAGATGAAAACACACGGGAAATCTCTGACAGGAATATGCGGGCACGGGATACGGGCACGACAAAGCGAGAAATCTACAATCGGAAACAGACAGCACTCAAATGGATGCTGGTTACCTCCTTCGGATATTTAGGTTATCGAAATGCCCGTTTTGGAAGGATCGAAGCCCATGAGGCAGTTACTGCCTTTGGAAGGGAAAGTCTCCTCCAGGCCAAGGAGATTTGTGAGGAGGAGGGGTTCGAACTTCTTCACGCCATTACGGATTCCCTCTGGATTCGTAAAAAAGGATTCGGAGAGGAGGAGATTCTCGAACTCTGCCGGAAGATCAGCGAGGCCACGGGGATCACGATGAGTCTGGAAGGGATTTATCGATGGATGGCTTTTCTCCCCTCGAAAGGTAATCCGGAGAGTCCGGTGGCCAACCGTTATTTCGGACTCTTCCGAAACGGGAAGATCAAGGCGAGGGGATTATCCTTTCGCCGAAGCGATACGCCGCCTTTGATTCGGAAGGCCCAGGTGCGAATGATCGAGGTTTTGACAGCGACAAAAAGTATAGAGGATTTTCAATGGAAGATTCCCGAGATTTTAGACCTTCTCCTCGAATATAGTCTGAAATTGATGGCGGGACAGGCGAAACAAGAAGATTTGGCTATCCGGAAGAGGATGTCCCAGGAGCCCAATGCCTATAAGGTGGATAGCCTCACCGCTCTGGCCGCTCAACAACTGGAAGATGTTGGGATCAAGATCCATCCCGGAGAGAAGATCCGGTATGTGATCAAAGATGCCGAATCCAGGGAGAAGGCAGAGCGAGTCAGACCTTTTCCTCTACTGGGGGCGGACGACACCTACGATGTCAAAAAATATCTGGAACTGCTCGTGAAGGCGACCGAGGAAATATTGATCCATTTCGGTTATGATGTGAAACGCCTGAGAAGAGAATTAAAAGAGTTCGAGGTCTGATAGGCACACAATTGACTTATTCCACCATTATGATATTTTGAATACAAGGAGAGGGATGTGACATGAAAACTCACCATCAAATCATTATTGGGGATTCAAGATGGATGAA
>DCUS01000110.1:0-9423 GCA_002327885.1 Syntrophaceae bacterium UBA2208 | reverse complement strand
AACAACCTTAATTTGGTCTGGAGTGAATGTCATCGGGTATTACACAAAGGTTGCCGCCTGTGCGTTAACATAGGTGATCAATTTGCACGGTCCGTCTATTATGGAAGGTACAAGGTTATCCCCATAAGGACAGAAATCATTAAGTTTTGCGAAAGCGCCGGATTTGACTATATGGGTGCCATTATTTGGCAAAAGGTGACCACCTGTCACACAACCGGTGGAGCCACCGTGATGGGTTCGTATCCATACCCACGCAGTGGAATTATTAAATTAGATTACGAATTCATTTTGGTTTTTAAAAAGTATGGTGAATCGCCGAAAGTCAGTCAGAAAATTAAAGAACAGTCAAAGTTAACACAGGAAGAATGGAGCCAATACTTTACTGGACATTGGAACTTCACCGGGGAAAGGCAGGATAAGCACTTAGCCATGTTTCCTGAAGAATTACCAAGACGGCTTATCAGAATGTTCAGTTTTATTGGAGATACTGTGCTTGACCCCTTCTTGGGTAGTGGAACAACATCCCTTGGAGCAAGAAATCTCGATAGAAATTCAATTGGTTACGAAATAAATGAAGATTTTTTGACAATCATTAGAGAAAAGCTTGGGATAAGACAAAAAGATATTTTCAAGGAAGCAGTGGTTGAAATAGTTAGACAAGAAGGAGTAACAATAGACTTCCAGGAAAAAATTAAAAAGCTTTCCTATATCTTTAAAGATCCTATAAAATTTGATAAGAAAGTTGACCCTAAAAAAATGAGATTCGGCTCTAAGATTTCAGCAGACGTTGTTCCCCAAAGAGAGAAATATTATTCAGTAAAAGAAATCACATCTCCTGAAATTTTGGTTTTAGATAATGGTCTAAAAATTAGGTTACTAGGAGTGAAGGAGAAACCGGACAAAAATGGCGCAGCCGTTCAGTTTCTAAAAGAAAGGACGCACGGCCAGAAAGTGTTTATGAGGTTCGATGCGATGAAATACGATAGAGAAAATAACTTGCTCTGCTATCTCTATTTATGGAATAAGACCTTTTTAAATGCCCATCTGGTTAAAAATGGTCTCGTGGATGTCAACACTGCTTTTGATTATAAATATAAAATGAAGTTTTTAAAGATAAGAGATGGACTAATGAAAGAGGTTTAATATGAAGGTAAAAATCAGTATCGAAGAAATTAGGAAGTATCTTGACATAGAGACGCCAGAATTTCAAAAGTATGTTGCGCCGCTCATTAATTTAGCAAACCAATATGCTCAGGGAACACGACCGAGAGTTGTTGGTCAAATGAGTGAACTTATTCAGGAGTTTGAAGGGAAGACGCTACCTGAATGGGAAGAATGGTATCTGCAGAAAAAGCCTGAGGCAATAAAAAATGCCACAGAGAAGATATTACAAAAGTTAAAAGAACTCAAAAATTCCTTGGATAAAATAGACCGGACAATTGTCGAGCAATGGGTAAGAGACCTGGTAATTGTTAAAACATTCGCCGGTCTGAGATTTCAGGAGGCCATACTGAAGAAGGGCGCAGAGGTTAAAGGAACTGCTTATCGGTTTGCTGAAACCCATGAAGAGTCAAAAGGAATAGATGGTTATATTGGAGATACTCCTGTGTCAATAAAACCTCACACATACGAGACGAAAGCATCACTACCAGAACATATAGATATTAAGATTATCTTTTATAGAAAGATTGATGGCGGAATCGAGGTGGATTATGGAGAGATACTTCAGAGGTGAGCCACTGAGTCGCATAGCACCACATAAATAGTTCATGTCTAACTTCCCTTATTCTTCTTTGTCAATCAGGAGTTGATGTGAATAGATGTCCTTGGCCCACGACAAATGAGATCTACCTCAAGTACCACGATGAAGAATGGGGTACTCCAGTCCATGATGATCATAGGCATTTTGAGTTTTTGGTGCTCGAATCCGCTCAAGCGGGGTTAAGCTGGTCGACCATTCTCATGAAGAGAGGTCATTATCGAAAGGCCTTTGATCATTTCGATCCTGTGAGAGTATCAAAGTACAATGATCATAAGATAGAGCAATTGTTATCGAATACCGGAATCGTAAGAAATCGGAGAAAAATCGAGGCCTCCATCAATAACGCCAAATGTTTTCTTGCCATCCAAAAAGAGTTCGGCAGCTTCGATCAATATATCTGGGGCTTTGTCAATAACAAACCCATCATCAACCGTTGGAAAGAAATCTCCGAGATACCCGCCAAGACTTCCCTATCAGATCAAATCAGTAAGGATTTGATCTGCAGAGGGTTTCGATTTGTAGGATCTACCATCATTTATGCCCATCTTCAAGCCATTGGGATTGTCAATGACCATATCGTCACTTGTTTCAGATATAAAGAACTTTGCTCCCGATATAAGCAGAATAAATAGGAATGGATGATTCCATCTTCCCTCTCCTGAACATTACAGAATACTCCAGATACACCAAAAGATTCTTGACCATCAATACTCACTCAAAATATTTATAGTCAACTCCAATTCATATAAAAATAGCAGGGCCCTGGTTTCTCCCGGATACTGAGAAGGTCGTGCTGATGATTCTTTTTCAGGATGCAAAGGTTGAGCATTCTTTGTTAATTGAGTAAAATATCATTTTTAGACTGGCAGGGGCGCCTTTGATGGAAATTTTGGATTTTATTCAAAAAGTGTTAATCGACGAATTTAAGGAAATTCAACAAGACGAGAGGCATCCCTATATTTCATTTAGCCTGATCTGTCAGGGAATAGAATTTTTAGGAGCTTGCCTTGATTTAGAACCTTTTTCAGCGAAGGGATTAAGTGCTGGGCGTTTCAGAAAAGCTATCTATGACCTTTTTCCAGCCTCCTATCGTAAATTCAATCAAGGGACTGGCAACCCCTTTGATTTGTATGAGAATCTTCGAAATAGCCTCATCCATGTAATTTTACCGGAGGCACCGTTAGAACTTATTCGAAGAGCCGAAAAAGCGAAATTTAGTGCGAATCATCTTGAAGTAAAGGAAATCCGAGGGATCGACAGGGTTATTTTGGTTTCGGAAGATCTATTTGAAGATTACGAAAGAGCATGCCAAGAGATCATGGCAAGAATCCGTGACGGTCGTTTAAGGAGTTGGAAGTTTACGGGAGATTTATTATTAACCCAGGACAAAGAATTATAGGAGTAAGCTCTCAATCCTGTTCGATATCGGAAGACCTGTTTGAATCGGTCATGCCACTCGAGGTGGATTTCCATGGTAAGACTTGACGGAATTTTTAACGGGGGTTATGAGATAGCAGCACTCGGAGGGACCGTTGATTTCAGAAATCACCCAGTGGATTATGGAGTTGATGAGGACGCATGGCCAGCTTTCGGTCTTCATCGGCGTGATGATTGAACAGATCATCGTTCCCATCCCTTCTCCGATAATCGTCATGGGGGCAGGGGCTATCCTTATCTCGCCGGGGCTTTCCATCCCCGAGGCCTTTCTTCAGATTCTTTGGATTATTGTTCTTCCTGGTACGATCGCATCCACCTTAGGGTCTTTTATCGGATATACCATTAGTTATTATGGAGGGAAGGCCATCGTGGTGCGGTTCCAACGCTTTTTGGGGGTGGATTGGAATCAGATGGAAAATTTAGAGAAGCGTTTCCGAGGAAAGAAAGAAGCATTGAGTATCTTTTTCTCCCGCGCCATTCCGGTGTTCCCTATCTCTCTTGTCTCTATTTTTGCCGGACTGCTCAGAGTTCCAGTTCGATCCTTCACCCTTTACACCTTTTTGGGTTCGATCTTCCGATGTTTCTTCCTTGCCTTTTTTGGATGGTGGATCGGAGCGACTTACGAAAAGGTAGCCACTCATTTAGATTCCCTTGAAACAATCGTCTCGGTTTTGATGTTGATCGGGATGGGGTTGGCTTTTGTCTATCTTTATCGTAAATTCAGGAGAACGACTTGATGAGAAGAAAATGGCGATGAATGATAAATTAAAAAATGGAGAGGAGGAGGGTCGTTGAGAGTTACAATAGATGAGGATAGCTGTATCGGGTGTGGGCTTTGTGTGGAGGAGTGCCCAGAGGTCTTTGAGATGGACGATGACAAGGTTCGTGTCAAAACAGGCGGGGTTGCCGGGGATGTTGCGGATTCCTGTAAAGGGGTCGCTGAAAATTGTCCAGCAGAGGCGATCCAGATTGAAAATTAAGTTTCCTGTTTAAATAAAAAAAAGGGGGACCCCATCGATTCATGGACCCCCCCCTTTTATTTTCTTCTTAAAAATCACTCAAAATATTCTTTAATTTCTTTATAACGTTTTGGGTCTCTCAGACGCTCAAGAGCTTTTGCTTCGATTTGCCTAATTCTTTCTCGACTGAGACCAAATTGTCTCCCGATTTCTTCAAGCGTGCATTCCCCATCCTCTCCGATACCAAAACGGAGACGGAGAATCTTTTCCTCCCTCGGAGAAAGACCGGATAGGAGCTTACGGATTTGATGGGTTAAATCCTTTTCCAGCAAGCAGTCACTGGGAGAAAGGCTTTTATCGTCAGGGATGAGGTCTTCAAGCGTACTATCCTCTTCCCCAATCGACATATCCAGGGAAATCGGTTCTTCAATGAGGTTGAGAATCTTCTCCACATCGTTTAAAGGAATGCCACTATCCTTTGATAATTCTTGGGAGGTGGGCTCCCGACCCAATTTCTTTACCAAATCCTTAAAGGATTTCATCAATTTTCCTTTGATTTCGAAAAGGTAGTTGGGGATGCGGATGGTCCTCGACTTCTCTGCAAAAGCCCTCAAAATGGCTGCTCGGATCCACCAGGAGGCATACGTACTGAATTTAAAACCCTTGGTATAATCGAACTTGACCATTGCCTGGATGAGACCCAGATTTCCTTCTTGAATTAGGTCCAAGAAAGAGAGCCCCCGATTGGCATATCTTTTAGCAATGCTAACCACCAAGCGGAGATTGGCCTGGATCAATTCATTCTTTGCCTGCTGCACATCAAAGACAGCCTGTTGATAGTGGTTCAACATTTTTTTGTATTGAAGGTTTTTCTCCCTCATATCTGTGGGAGTGATTTTGGGTTTTTTTCCGTTTTTCCCATTATTCTTGCCCTTTAACTTATATCCCTGCCGGTTTTGATGATTGGTCCGCTTCCCATTTTTCGGGTTTGAGGAAGAATATAATTGGGTTTTAAGTCGGCTGGTCTTCGTTTCAAGGACCTTGACCTGACGTTCCCCTTCCTTAATCCGTTTTGCCAATTCGACCTCTTTTTCTGGCGTAAGGAGTGATATCTTTTCGAGGCCTTTTAGATATTCCCATGTGATATCCTGAGGTTGAAAAATAATTTCTTCCTGAGCGATCTGATCCGTCGAAATCTCTTCCCCTTCCTCAATCACCAATTCGGCTTCATCTGGTTGAAGCTCTAAATCCTCTATCGTCTCTTCTAATTCACCCTCCACATAAGAAGCGGCTTCAATCGGTGGAATAGAGGTTTGGGTTTCAGCAAAGAGAGATGAGGATTGAACGGGCTGTAAGGTTAATTCTTCTCCTTTTTTGTTCATGGTCTTATTATTTCTCACAGGTATCTTGCCCCTTTCTTTCGATAACAAAAAACCCTCTCCATTCTTAGTCCATGGAAAGGGTGAATTTATTCATTTACTTTTCTAACAAACCACCCTACCCTTTGGAATGGTCCCCCTTTGCCCTAAAATTGTTAAAAACCATTTTAATTCCTTTAATATCATAATATATTCAAAATAACATACTTTGTCAAGCTTTATTTTTTTATAAATTATTCTTTATTATCAAGAGGTTATAAATCAATGGATTGATATTACTGAATTCATATAGGATTTATTCCTTAATTTTTTGGGTAATTTCATTGAATTTTTATCCGCCCATTCAGAAAATGGTGAGCTTTGACCGTAGGGCTCCATGGTTTAATCAATCCCCCAGAGATGTGAAAGAATAGGAATAAACCTTTAGCAGACCGGTTGGTAAAGGGTAATTTTATTGACCCATTCGACGGCGCTGTATTCCACCCCCGGCATTCAGGCCGAACCGCCTTTATAAAGAACCGAAAGGTTGACTTTGGGTAGGGCATCTTTTATAAAATTAGAATTTGGATCGTACCTGCAGCATGACGGTATAAATTCTTCGTCCCTATTTTTCATAAAAGGAGTTAAAGTTATAAAGATGGGATATGTTGATCTTCATCTTCATACAACCGCTTCTGATGGAGTGCTGAGCCCATCGGAGATCGTGAGATATGCAAAGGCAAAAGGACTTCAAGCGATTGCGATTACCGATCATGATACCATTGAAGGGTTGGAGGAAGGAATATCAGAAGGGGAGAAAATTGGGTTTGAAGTGATACCAGGAATTGAAATTAGTGCCGAGCATTCATCCGGCTCCATGCATATCCTTGGATTTTTTCTCGATATTCATCATCCCTTTCTCAACGAGAGGTTGGAATACCTCCAGAAGGCAAGGGCAGAACGAAACCCGAAGATTGTTGAAAAGTTGAATCGATTAGGAATCGATATCACCTTTGATGAAGTCCTGAAAGTCTCTGGCGGAGGACAGGTTGGACGCCCTCATTTTGCCAATGTGCTTTTGCAAAAAAAACATGTCAGAAGTTTCCAGGAGGCTTTCGATCGGTTTCTGAAGAAGGGCGCCCTTGCCTATGTGGATAAGTTCAGGTTTAAATCAAAAGAGGCTATCCATTTTATCAACGAGGCCAAAGGGGTAGCCGTGCTTGCCCACCCCAACACCCTTGGTATGGTTGGGCATTCAGAATTCGAGAAACTTATCCTCCGGCTCGCCGAAGAGGGACTGAAAGGGATAGAGGTCTATTATCCGGAACATTCTTCGACGGAGGTGATACAGTATAAGGCCATTGCTGAAAGGCATGGTCTCTTGGTCACCGGAGGAACTGATTATCATGGGATCGAAAAGAATGGGTTAGAGATTGGAGTAGGGAGGGGAGAAATGAAAATTCCCTATTCCATAGTAGAAAATCTGAAAGCGATACGCAATCGATCTTAATTCGGGGAGGTAAAGAAGTGGTTATTTTTTTGTTGATCACCACGATGTTGCTATGGGGAGCGACCCCCATCCTTGAAAAAATGGGTTTGACAAAGGTAGATCCTTTGATCGGGGTTACCATTCGAAGCGCCATTGTTACAGTAGCCCTCCTCGTGCTCACTTTTTTATTGGGTAAGGGGAGGGCATTGATTGAATTAGATGGTAAGAGTGTTCTTCTCTTTGGGGCGAGCGGCATGATGGCGGGTCTCTTCGGTATGTGGACTTATTACATGGCCTTGAAGATGGAAGCCACCTCCAAGATTGTTCCCATTGCGGCCTGTTATCCGTTGGTCACCGCACTTCTAAGTGTTTTGGTCCTCAGGGAAGGAATCACCCTTCACCGAATCATCGGTACTGCATTGATCGTGTCGGGAATTTGGTTAGTCAAATGATGTGTTATAGGGTTTATCGAGTTATAGTGTTTCTTAAATTAATTTCTTTATAATCCAATAACTCGAGGAACGATCTGACTAAAAAACGGAGGGAAGTGTAATGAAACGGAAAAAAGATAATCGCTTGAAGGCAGCCTTGAAGAGGAAAAATGTGAAGCACTCCTTGAGAAAGTCAAAAGGAGAGAGGAAGTATCCGACCTAATCGCAAAGGTGAGAGGATTGAGACTGAAGGCTGGAGGTGAGAGGTAAAAATATTTCCTCTTGCCTCAAACAAGGCGATCCTCAAACCTTAAACATTCACCATTGATATTCAACAGGCCTCGTCACTTCTTTTCTAAAACTTCATATGGTCAATTTTGAATATCCTCGGCTTGTGGTATCCGACCCTAACGGGACCCTCTTTGACCACTCCTTTCTAAGACTTTTAGGTCGCTCTGGAGATCAGTTCCTTCTCCCTCACCCATCAGAACTGGTTCTTCTCCCTAAGGGAAGTCAGCTGTTTACCTTACCCGGTAGGGTCCCGGTTGGATGGGATGAAGAAAAAAAATCTTTCATTTCTTCGGAAAAATTTCAGTTTGGGAAGGTAGAGACGGAGTGCACAGCGGTTGCTGCCTTCCTCCCGCCGGGATATATCCGGTCACTCCTTCCCGCCACACAATTGAAGCGGAAAGCTCCGACCTTACCCCTTTGGGCATACAGCGCTGTGGGCTGGAAGGATGGAGAATTTTGGACAACCGGATTATTCCTTGATCCCGATCCTCATTGGAATCCAAAATATTTTGAGAACGATGCTTTTTTAAAAAGAAAGGTTGAGGCTTCTCTTAAACGAGATCCAGAGAACCGCCTCCTTCGCCAACTTTCCAGGTGTGCTTTGGAATATCACTGCTTTGCCGCTAAAAATGTTTTTTTCCGAAGATGGGAATGCCCGCTCCCGACTTCCCCTTCATGCAATGCAGATTGTCTGGGTTGTATTTCTCTTCAACCCTCCGAATGTTGCCCGGCTCCTCAGGAGAGGATTGATTTTGTTCCTACCGTTGATGAGGTTCTGGGTGTCGCCTTGCCACATTTAGAGAAAGCAGAAGATGCGATTGTCAGTTTTGGCCAGGGCTGCGAAGGAGAACCGTTGATTCAGTGGAGGCTTTTAGAAAATGTGATTGTTAAGCTTCGAGAGAAAACCAGCCGGGGGACAATTAACCTTAATACAAACGGGAGTTTTCCGAAACGGCTGGAAAAGCTATGTGATGCCGGGCTTGATAGCGTTCGCGTGACACTTAACAGTCCTCATTTAAAATTTTATAAACGCTATCACCAGCCCAGGGGGTATACCTTGACAGAGGTGGTGAGTTCCTTGATTCGGGCAAAAGAGAAAAGAATCTATACCTCAATCAATCTTCTCGTCTTCCCGGGGTTTACAGACCGGGAGGGTGAAGTGGAGGGGTTGATCGATTTGATCAGAAAGACGAATCTCGATCTCATCCAAATGCGAAACCTAAATATCGATCCCGACCTCTATCTTAAAGCCATGGGAAGAGGAGAGGGAATGGGGATTTCTAAAATGGTTGATATTTTAAAAAAGGAATTTCCCTGTTTACAATTGGGCTACTTCAATCGCACCAGAGAAAAATTTAGATAGAAGGGCTCAAGGGTTCCAGCCTGCCTGCCGGCCGGCAGGGATTCGAGGTGTCAAGGGGTTATTAAATTCTGGACCGATTGAATACAACACCAATATTTTTTCATGATGAATAAAGACCAATTCAGAGATGGAGCCAAAGCTGCCTTTCCCATTGTTTTAGGATACCTCCCTGTGGGAATGGCCTTCGGGGTGCTTGCGCGAACGGCAGGCCTCACGCCCTTTGAGGCGGGTTCGATGAGTATCCTCGTCTATGCGGGGGCTAGCCAATTTTTAGCGATTGAAATGATTTCCAAAGGCATTCCGTGGTTTCCCATTGTGATCGCAACCTTTTTC
>DCUS01000067.1:5711-7194 GCA_002327885.1 Syntrophaceae bacterium UBA2208 | reverse complement strand
CCGCCCGCTCCGGTACTTTGAGTGATCCAGGCGTTCACCTTCATATCCTCAGCAATGCCGATTTTGCCGGGAAACCGTTGATGGATTTCATGATTGATCCACTGCATCAAACTCCAGCCATCAGGGATTTCATTCGCCGGACTCGAATCACTACCCACAATATTCTTGATATAGGTTATGGCGTCCCAGCGTAACCCGTCGGCATGGTAATCCTCGAGCCACATGAGGGCATGATCGCGCAGATATTGACGGACTTCGCCCCGACCATAATCGGGGCGCGTCTCGCCCCAGGGTGTTTGCGAGCGACGATCATTGTAGAAGTAGATTCCCCCTTTTCCATTTTCGCTCCAACCGTCAAACTGCCACAAAGCAAGATCGGAGGGGCCAAGGTGATTGTAGACGACATCTACGATAACAGCAATACCATGCTCGTGGGCCGCTTTAACAAATCGCTTGAAGGCATCTGGCCCACCATAAATGCTTGCGATGGCAAAGGGATGTGACGGATTGTAGCCCCACGAAAAGTCGCCTGCAAACTCCATGATCGGCATCACTTCAATGGCATTGATACCCAGTTCTTTGAGGAAAGGGAATTTTTCAATGGCACTATCCAGCGTACCCGGATGCCCCTCTTCCTTCACGTGAAAGGTGCCGATGTGCATCTCGTAAATGACGAGCTCATTCCAGGAGGCAATAGTAAAAGTATCATCACCCCAACCGAAGGCTTTAGGATCATAGATAACTCCATTGCCGATTGAGTTGGTCACCTTTCTGGCATAAGGATCAATGCGAGAGAGAGGAGGGAGATTCCAATCAGTAGGGGTGTGAATCAAATATCGGTACTCATCTCCCACTTTTGCCTCTGACACGTCAGTAGACCAGTATCCGTTTTTCTCATTGACGAGAGGCATTGAGGTTTCACTCCAGCCGTTGAAGGTTCCGATCAGGTAAACTTTTTCGGCATGGGGCGCCCATACGCGAAAGGTTACACCCTTTGCATTAGGAATGGCCCCCATGCCCGAATGTTTTGCCATGGTGCGAGCTTTTTCTGCCATTCTCTCCTCCTAATCTTAGTCATTGGTCATCTCTTCGCCCTTTTTATCAACAGGTGATTTCTATCCAGCTTACTCACCACCTCCTTTGTCATTCGCAGAATGTCCATTGACTTGCTCCACGATCATCACGCAATTATTGGTCCCGAACTCGTTCCTGAAGCAACCTTCACAGAAAGGATCATTCTCCCATTCCCCGTCTGTCACAAAGCGATATTCATATCTCCCAGGCGTCAAGGGGAGGGTTATTTTCCATGTCCCACGTTCATCCCTTTTCAGTGGATGCGAGCTCGGATTCCATTGGTTAAAACTTCCAGCTAAAAAGACGCTTTGCGCGTGAGGCGCCAGATAACTGAACTCTGTGTCCCTTTCTGTTCTATCGACTTGTGATTTTTTCTTCGCTGCTGTTTTCATAAACCACCTCCTTATTT
>DCUS01000067.1:0-5647 GCA_002327885.1 Syntrophaceae bacterium UBA2208 | reverse complement strand
GAGTGCTGATGTGAAGCCCCCTCCCCCTGCTTTCCCCAAGAATAAATCGATCTTTTTCTTCTTCCGAGATCTGACCCGTATTATTGATCTCCACCACAGCCCAGGTGTCCTTACGATAGGACCGAATAGAAAGTTCTCCTCCTTCTTCAGGAATGGCATTGGAGGCGTTGTTAAGGAGATTATCTATCACTCTTTCAATATGTAAGGGAAAGCATCGAACCCATAAAGGAGATTCCCACTTTCCTTCTATCAATTGAATGTTCCCCCTATTCAACTCCTTAAGGGTTTCTTCATTGATTAGAAATCGCCTCTTCGATACCTCAGTTAGGTCAATGATCAATTTCTTTCCTTTCTCATGAAGGGTCAGCGCCAATTCTTGAATACGGGAAGTCTCTTTTAAAAGAATATCCAACGCCTGATCCACTTTCTCATCCTGAGGATAGTCTTCTCCTTTAAGGATCTTCTGGATTCGTTTGGCAAATCCGGCAATAGCAATGGCTGGATTCTTAAAATCATGAAGGATATCGTCCATCTTTTCCAACCTCAGTCCCTTCATCAATTCCTTCCCGAAGAAAGTAAAAATCTCAATCTGTTCATCTGTAAATCGTCGGTGCTGCTCTTGGGCATCAAAAACCAGAAAATAGTTAACCGCCTCATTCACTTTTAAGGGGATGTAGAGGACCGAATGAATTTGCTGGCCCTCCAGAAAATGTTTGAGATCCATTGGAAGCAGACGACTTTCTTTAGGATTATTAATGAGAATATAGGCAGGAGAAATCTTCTCGTTTTCAAATTCACCAAAAGGTTCTGCCTGGTTCACGATGGCATCGATGTATGGCTCCTTGACAGAAAAGACTTTTCCAATCCCATGTTGTATCTCCGGATACCCAGCCTCCAAAACAACCTGATGCCGATCTTCCATCACAGAAAAGAGGGAACATCTCTGAATCTTCATGGTGTCGACCAATTCTGAAATGGCTGAGTCGAACAGATGCTTCATTTTGATTCCTTCACCTCTGGCCAATTTCTGGTAGATATGCTCCAAAACCTTGTCCTTGGTCACATTCAATTTACGGAGGTATTTAATTCTTTTCAAAGCAATGACATAACCCACCCGCTTTGAAAACATTTCTGCAATCTCGACCTCCAGCGGTGTAAACACCTTATCTTCCTCTTTATAATAGATCTGGAGAACTCCCTCTGTATCTACGTCCTTAGAAAAACGCTGAAGGGAGATCGGTACCGCCAGCATTGAATGAATTCCAAGTTTTTCAACCTTCTCCTTATTCTGGTATCTCTCTTCTTTTAGGATATTAGGTACCTGGTAACTTCGATGTGTTTTGATCACCTCACCGGCGATCGTATCTTCAAAAGGGATTGTCTCCTCACGATTTTCATCAAGACTGGGGTAAGACCCATAAGAAATCATTTCTTTCCTTTTAGGATCTGAAATCCGTATGCTTGCGACCTCCGCACCAAAATATTCCACGATGGTCCTCGCTACGAGCTTGAGGATCTCCCTTTCTGTAAAGCCGGGGTCTATGTCGAGGATCCTTTCGGCTTGAGTTATCAATCGGTTTACATACCAGTAAAGAATTTCATCCTTGATTAGATCGGCTACCTCATGCACCTCTTCGAGGGAGAGGTTAATACCTTTCTCCAACAAACGAGAACTAATAGATTCAAGGCGCTTCCGGTCAATTTTTAGAGGATCCATAAATTTTGTAATTAAGAATAATCCCAATTACGTAAGGAATGTCGTTCATGGACTTCGACGTCAGGTGTAGGATGATTGTAGATTGCGCCGGAGGGAGATCAGATCTCGATACACGCCCAGAATACCGCTTTTGTCCCCAGACCAACATTAAAAGTGCCGACTAAGATTGATCCTGTTTGATCCCCTCTCTGGCGGCGATTCACCTTCGATCGACTCGCTTCTCAGGTAATTATTAATGCTCTGTTCCATTTGAGCCGGAAACTCCGGCACCGGTCCTGTGAGCCTTTCGCGGTACACTCTGAGTGTGATTTCTTTGAACACCGGAAGCGCAACCCTGCCACCGGTTTCTTTTGGTCCGAGGGAACGGTTGTCGTCAAAGCCGATACGGACGGCGATGGTGATTCCTTCAGGGCCGTAAGTGGAGCCCACGAAGAGCGCATCCCTGAAGTCATTGGTCGTTCCTGTCTTTCCCATAACGGGGATCGGAAAACCGCTGGAGTCAAGTGCATGAGCCGTGCCGGTAGGCATGCGCACAAGACCGCGCAGGCCTTCCTGAATGAGCGAGAGCGCGTAGTCGTCGACAGGGACCGGAGGCCCGCCGTGTTCATTATCGGCCGCCACCTCGCCCGAATTGCGGACGATCTTTCGGATCACGTAAGGCTGGGCGAAAATACCCGATGCCATAGTGCGGTACGCATTGGCCAGTTCCAGCAAATTCACTTCGGACGCACCCAATGCGGTCGTGGCGTAGGGCTGCAACGGCGTCCGAACCCCTATACTCCGCGCCGTCCGCAGGATGCTGGCAATCCCAATCTGCTCTGTGATCCAAATCGCGACGGCGTTTCTGGATTCCGCCAGCGCCTCCCGGAGGGGAATCATGCCCTTGAATTGACCATCGTAGTTTGAGATCCATTTCGTACTCTGCTTCCCTCCATCGGGGATACCGATGGGTTCGTCGGGAACCATGGTATCAAGATTAAATGTTCCCTGCTGAAAAGCAGCGAGGTAGACAATGGGTTTCATTGCGGACCCAGGTTGCCGCAGAGACTTCCTGACGCGGTTAAAGTCGCTGGATGAGGTGTAACGGTCTTTGTAGAGCTGACGACCGCCCGTCTCGGCGAGGATGCTCGCATCGCGGTTCCTCAGCACAACGACAGACCCCTGGATTAGTCCTTTGGTACTCGGGTGTCGCTTCTCGTAAAGCTCGAGGCCGTATTCCAGTGCCTTGTTCACAATTTGCTGCACCCGGGCGTCCACCGTCGAGTAAACCTGGATACGTCCCTGCAGGAGGTCTTCAATGCTGAGGTCAGCACAGAGGCCTTTGAGCTCCTCAAGAACATTTCCAACAACCGCAGGCGCCAGGGGCACCTTGTTCTTGCGCCGCACGGCCACCTGAATCGGGCGCTGTTCGGCTCCCCTCACCCTGTCCCGAGAAATGAAACCGTTCGCCGCCATAAGCGCCAGGATTTGATTTCTCCGGCGCAAGACTCTCTCGGTGTTGTTCGCACTGGGCGCGTAATAAAGAGGCGACTTTGCGATGCCTGCGAGCAGTGCTGCCTTGTCAGCATCATCCACGGTGAACATGGCGAGAGGCCGACCAAAATAGTATTCCGCCGCCGCCGCAAATCCGTACTGACCGTTTCCCATGTAGATGAAACTGGCGTATCGGGCCAAAATTTCTTCCTTAGCGCGGCGTTTCGAACCGAAACGCTCCTGCATCTTGTTTTCGACCCACAACGACAGTCGAATTTCCTCCAGCTTCCGAACCAGCATGTTGACGCTTCGCGAGCCAATTATGTAAGACAGCGCACGGGGAAAGAGCACGCCGTGCCGGAGCTGGTTGCTGTTTTCTTGAGCCGTCATGTTTTTGAAAGCCGTCAGGTCTTTGAGAAAATGACACCGCACGAGCTGTTGGGTGATCGTCGATCCACCATGCGGGAAAATCGCCGGACTATTCCCCTCGTTTTCCCGTCTTAGCCCTGTAAGTCTTGCCGCCAGAGTCCCAATCCTGACTTTGCTTAGTACGCGAGGAATTACGGAATAGTCAACTCCGCCATGTGTGAAGAAGTTCTTGTCCTCGGTGGCGAGGATCGCATCACGAACAATGGGCGGGATGTCCTCATACTTGATGTTCCGCCGGTACTCTCTTGCCATCTCAATGAGCGGCTGACCATTGGCATCGTAAACGTGGCCGATCGTAGGAAACTCAAAACGGGTAAATGGTTCTATGTCAGGCAGGTTGGTTCGGTCAAAATAGACGTGATATAATCCGACTGCAACGAGAGTGGCCGTAATGACTGTTGTGCAAATTAGAAGGCGAACGACGCCATTGCGCCAACGCAGTCTGCCTAAGCGGATACAACGGATTTTCCGGGCTGCCGATAGGGAACCCATCTGCATACGCCTGAACCCATTTAGTAAAAAGGTGCAGGAAACCATTTCGCTCCCAAGTGCTTTGTTGGGGAATGGGGGTTGTTGTAAATTAATAGCGGAACACAGCAGCTAATGGGTCGGTATCAGGCATTTTTTCTGCCCCGACCATATAAACTGTTCCTCCGTTCAAGAGCGTCTGAATTGCAGCGGACTCCAATAAGTCCTCGTCGCCAGTCTTTTCTTTCTTGTGTAAATGAATCTCATCCGTGCCCGGATCGAAGGTGCCCCATTGCTGAAGATCGGGGATGACAAATAATAATTCGATCCGTCCATGATAAGCCGCTGGAATAATCTTTCTGATACGGTTGGAAGCCTGCCCGGAACTGGCAAATTCTTTATATTGATTAATTGCTTCTTGCTGGGCCTTCTGAAAGTAAGGTTTTACAATTGTCCAAGTTCGTTTATGTAACTCCCCCGCACTCAACCGTTCGGGATTGCCCGCAATTCCTCCCTCCATCAAGTGGGGATAAGAATTCACCTCTTTGTAGATCGGATGGAGATAATCAACCCCTGCCAACACTAAAGGCGCTCGTTCGTTCCTAAGCAACTCATGCAGTCCTCTATCAATCCGGCGAAAGTATCGCCGGATGTTCTCCTTGCTATCCACCTCATCCCCATGCGTAATAGCGGAAAGTTTACCCTTGCCTGATAAGGCCGAATGCATATGGAGATCTTTCCATGAATCGTCGTCCCTGAGTGTCTCAGCAAGATTCTCGGGAACGTCGGCCAGAGAAACCTCGTTTACGCTGTAATGTGCGCCTTGAAGCAGCCTGACCTTGTTCTGACTGAGAGCCAAAATATAATACCGTCCGTCGCCACTGAGTAGGGGAAGAAGAGGTCTGATGTGAAAACGGTCGGTGACAATCACCAATTCCTTAAAAACGAACGGGAGCAAGTAGTAGCGAAACACTTCCGGAGAAAGAAACATCCCAAGTCCGTCGCTTTGGTGCTGACGGAAAAGGCCATCTCGTAAAAGTCTTTCTGCCGATTTCAGCAACTCCCTTGCCTCGGGAGCGGGGATCCCTCGTGTCATCAAGCGTTCCTCAGACTCTCGAATCAGATTCTTCAACCGAATCGGATCCTGTTGGGTTTCTGGCCCCGAACGGTGCATCGGCATGAAAACTGAGACACACGGCCCTTTGTGCACCGCCATTAGTGAATTCAGATTATTTCTTGTCAATACGTTCATGTGGTTGTCTCCTCTTCCCTGACCGTTATCCTGGAGTGCCATAAACCTTAATAAGTAATTGACGCTGTTGTCAGCTTTACTGTGGTTACTGCTCCTTTAACCGAATTCGTTGAGCTGATTCGTGGTCAGCGCAGTGCGTCCCGACGGGCGCACTCAGAAGGAAGGGAGGAGCATTGCTCCTCCCTTTAACTACTTCTGACATCTAATCAGACAGAATTGAGAGGTGGTAGGAATTTCTTCCTACCACCTACATATCGGTCCTTCACCCATCAAAAGGTCCATTTATGGAATTATTTTAAATTCCACCC
>DCUS01000066.1:15111-20392 GCA_002327885.1 Syntrophaceae bacterium UBA2208 | reverse complement strand
GGTTTGCAATAGATTGGTCTTTCATATTCACGCTTTATTGAGGATTATAAAATTGATTCATTGGCGACACTTCTTTTTTATGTAAGACTGATCGGCGAAATCGGTTTACCATAAAACCAAAGGTAGGGCCCATTTTCAGAAATCTAATTTGGACAAGAGTAATATCCAGGAGGTAATTATGAAGGCGATGGAGAAACTCTCTTCCCATTTGAGGACCAGATTGTTTGATTTGGAAAAAGCCAAGGCTGAAGGGCGAAAGGTTGTTGGATATATTCCAGGGGGATATATGCCCGAAGAGCTTACCTTGGCTTCAGAAGCGATCCCAATATGCCTTATTCGCGGTGGTGACCATTCTATGGTAGAACTGGCTGGTGCCTATATTTGCCGCTGGTTAGACACATTTTGCCGGGCCCAAATTGGTTATGGTGTATCGGGAGAAGATCCGTACTACAACGTTATCGACCTTTTGGTCGTCCCAATAACCGATAACCATATCCGAGCGATTTCAGACGTTCTGGACTATAATACTGAGCTCGAAATATTTCCTTTTGGAGTGCCTCATATGAAGGAAAAGGCTACTCTCGATTATTATCTCCATGGAATAACCCGGCTTAAAGCAAAGCTGGAGGAACTTACAGGAGCTGAGATTACTGAGCCAAAGCTGAGGGAGGCAATTTATTTGTGTAACAGGGAAAGGGAACTACTGAAAGAGATAAGCTTGATGCGTAAATCTCAGTTAGCACCAATAAGTGGCCGAGACTTCGTGTTTCTTAATCACAGCTCCTTCCTTGCCGATAAAAAAGTTATGGTAGAGATTCTCGAGTCACTCTATAAAGAGTTGAAGGAGGGGGTAATCCCGTCTCAGGAGGGTCCAAGGATATTACTTACCGGCGCAACCCTGGCTTTAGGTGATAGTAAAATCGTTGACCTAATTGAGGAGGCCGGTGGAGCCATCGTTATTGAGGAGTTTACTGAGGGGATAAGATCCTATTGGGGAAGGGTAAACCCTAATGGTGACATGATGGAGGCTTTAGCCGAATTTTACTTCATGCAGAGGGTACCTCCCGGCTGGTTCAGACCAGGCAAAGAGAGACGTGATTTCCTGATCAAGCTAGCCAAGGAATTTAACGTTTCGGGAGTTATCTGGTATCAGTTGTTGTATCGTGAATCATATAAGACGGAATCCTACTATTTCCCCGGCATATTAAAGAGAGAGACTGGGCTACCTATGCTTACCATAGATTCAGACTACGACCCATCTGAAGTAGGACCCCTACGGACACGTATTGAAACTTTTATTGAAACTCTAAGGAGGGCTAAATAATGGCTGACTATTATGATGAACTACTCAAAATATGTGGTTTTGAAAATGAAGAAATAAACCGGGAAAAACACCGAATTGAGAAAGCTTTCCAGAAATTAGAGTTGGGACTTAAGGATATGAAGAGAGCCGAGATCTGGGTCAGGCAGAATCATGAGGTGGAGTTGATGGGGGTGAGGAAGTTACTTGGGGCATGGCTTAAGGAGCTTATTGACTTAGTTCTGGCTAAGGATGAAGGGAAGAAATTGGTCTACTACGGTTTTCCCAGTATCCAAGGTCCAAGTATGGCGATAAAAGCAGCTGCTCCGGAGAAAGTATACTGCGCTTGCCCTGACGTAGTGCTGTGTCATACCATGGGGCAGATCTTCAATAAACTCTCCCCTATTCTTGAAGCAGGAGAGGAGAATGGTTTGCCACCAGGGAATGGGTTATGTTCACTGCAACAAATCAGAGTCGGGGGAATGGCTAAAGGAATAATCCCGGTTCCGGACTTGGTCACTGGCTCAAGTTATTATTGTGATATGGGGTCCAAGGCGGATGAGCTTTTGCAAGAAAGATATGACCATCGGGCGGTCTACGTCGATGGCTCTATGGATTCCAGATGGGGGGAGTATCCTAATTGGCTGTCACAACGGGTAGAATTTTTGGGGTCACAGTTGAATAAAGTATTTGCCTCCGTCAAGGAAGTTTTGGGAATAGAGGTTACCCCTGACGATTGGGATAAAGCCATGTCTATTAGTCGTCATGTCTATAGTAATATAAGACAGAGTGATGAATTCGCAAAGGCTGATCCAATACCGATTAGTCAAGTAGAAATAGGGTTAGCCATGTGGCTATCGAGTGGCTGTACCGGTAGGGCTATGGATGAAGCACCGGGTGCCATAGCCCTCCTAAACCGGGAAATTAAAGAAAAGGTTGACAAAGGGATTGGAGTAGTGGAAAAAGGTGCCCCTAGGGTGATGACTATTCTTACCCATTTCTCCGACCCAAGCATAATACATATGATGGAGAATGCTGGTTTAGCCATTTGCGCCACCCTTTTCAGTTCACCGCCACCCAAAGCCAAGTCGGAAACTACTTACACTACCCTGGGCGAACAAATAGCTGAGAGAGAAATGAGACTTGGTATATACCACAGCTCTTATGGTTTTGTCCAGCGAACTGCCAAGGCAGTTGAAGATTTGAATATAGACGGTATCATTTGGAATTACATGTACAACTGCCGCCCATTTGCTATCACCTCTCATTTCCTCAAGAAATGGGTAGAGGAAAATATCGGGATACCGGTCTTGTCTTTAGAGACAGATAACTATGACAATAGGAGTTATAGTGCTGGTGCCTTGAAAACCAGGGTGGAAACTTTTGCTGAGATACTGAGAGCCAAAAAAGCTTCCGCCACGGTATAGAAGACAAATATTTGGAGCAGGAACCATTGATATTAGCTGGTATTGACATTGGTGCTGCTACTGCCAAGGCCGTTATTCTGAGCACCAATAAAATGCTTTCCTTTTCCATTATGCCTACTGGCTCTAATGTTACCAAGATAGCAGAGGTGGTGATTAAAGGAGCTCTGGCAAAAGCAGCGCTCTCAATCGGGAATGTAGACTATGTTATCTCAACTGGCTACGGGCGAAGGTCTGTCCTATTTGCCCATAAGGCAGTAACCGAGATCATTTGCCATGCCGAGGGGGTAGGTTCACTTATGCCAGAGGCGAGGACAGTGATTGATATTGGCGGTCAGGATAGTAAAGTGATAGGGCTTGATGACAATGGCAATGTTACTAACTTTGTCATGAACGATAAGTGTGCTGCGGGTACTGGAAGATTCCTTGAAGTTATGGCCCGGGTTCTTGAGGTGGACATTAATGAAATGGGCCCTATTTCCCTTCGCAGCAAGAATCCCTGTCAAATAAGCAGCACCTGCACTGTTTTTGCTGAGTCAGAAATGGTCTCTCTCCGGGCTGAAGGAAAGGGCCATGGAGATTTGATTGCAGGGATACACAAAGCCATTGCCCACCGGGTAGCTATTATGGGGAAGCCCATCGGTTTTAAGAAAGATGTCGTGTTCACGGGTGGGGTGGCCAAGAATGTGGGCATGAAAAAAGCGATGGAAGACGAAATTGGGATGGAAATTTTAATCCCTGAGGAACCACAAATAATGGGAGCTCTTGGGGCGGCTATATTGGCAGGGTTTGAGCTGAATAAATTGATCAAGCCGGTTGGCTCTCATTAGGGATATCAAAAACTTAACATTTGTAATAGTGGTGTTAGGTAGAGCCTGTGTTGGCATTTTAAACCATGGAAAAAAGAGATCAGATGGTTGATTTAACATGAAACCGGTTAAAGAGAACATAGAAGAATAAATTAGACAAACAGAAGCTTAAAACTTACCATCCCAATAATGCAAAAAGGGGGTTTTTAATATCTTTTGAGGCGATTATGCGGAGGTGAAGTTATATAAGAATCGTGTAAAGGTTTTTTTCCTTTTTGGAAACCCACGTTAAGAATCTCTTTCTAATAGGTGACGGGGCAGGAATTACGAGGGGATTAATGCAGGCCTCGATCAGTGGAATGATCACTGCTAAGGAGATTTTAAAAAGGATGGGGAAAGTACATTGAATTGAGCTCGTAGAAACCCTCGTAACGCAACAGCAAATGGGAAGGGAAATGGGATGATCACCGAGGTTTAAATTCAGTGTACAAATCCACATGCCCAACAAGGGCACCACGAAGGATGAAAATATTGAATAGATTTTTATTAACAAAGATCCTTATGGGAAAGGATGGATTGCTATAATAGAAATCCAGAACATAGAGGAGTTTAAAAAACTTCTGTCATACAAGACTTATCAAAGGTCTTTCCTTAACCGCTAAATGAACTCCACAGCCCGGTGCTTCAGTTATCCTGAAAGGACTTAAGTTGACGGTAGCATTAGGCCGCTTGGCTTTCACAGATTCTTTTGGGCGAAGTACTTCTTACCCTCCAAGAAGATTTGGAAAGAAGAACCTTTGGGAATGGTCGATATTGAAACAATACGAATTCAAATCATGTTGTTATTTTTCTCTTAGGCAGGTATGATTTTGAATATTTTCGGAAAATTCATTAGAGGTGGGATTAATGAGTGTGCCGAGCAAAGCTTATGAGTTCTTGTAGGTGCAAGTCCTATTTGGGTAAAGGTTAGCCACCAGCCCAACACTTAATTCCACATTTAGCCTGTTAAGCGAGTAATCGGCTTAGCTGGCTGGATGGTGCGGGAGGCGGGAGGTATCGAACCATAGTGAAAGCGAACCGATTGAGCCCTGAAATCTTCCAGCGTGTCGGAGGCCGATACTGTTCATTAAGGAGCAGGCAACATTCTTACAACCGCAAGAGGCGAGGATGTGAGAACCCGACGGGGTCTGAGAGGATGGTGAGATATCAAATGGAACTCATAGGAACTCGGGAGGGCCGATGTACTCCCTAAGAGAATGCTGTGACAAGCCTATAGACGGTAAGGATCGGCAAGGCATTATACATTGGCCGTCGGACTACCTCGTAGTATCGGAGAAGTCCGTGAAAGCGGATGGAGAGAAGGGGGTAGCGGTAATGCAAAGGGGTTCAAGGGAGACACCTGCCGGGCACACAGAACTGGGGTTCAGATGGTAACGAAACTTGAATCTCTAACTCTACGAGCCAGAGAGAATCCGAAGTGCAAATTTACCTCATTGGCACATTTGCTGTCGGAGGATTTTCTCAAGGAATGTTTCCGGGAGCTGAAAAGGGATAAGGCTTCAGGGATCGATGGGGTAACGGTTCAGGGGTATGGAGTCAACTTGGAGGAGAACCTCAAGGATTTAGTGGGAAGGTTGAAGGCGAAGCGGTATCGACCTCAGCCGGTAAGGCGGGTGTATATTCCCAAGCCTGACGGAAGTAAGCGGGGATTGGGGATACCGGCAGTGGAAGACAAGATTGTTCAGATG
>DCUS01000066.1:0-15101 GCA_002327885.1 Syntrophaceae bacterium UBA2208 | reverse complement strand
CTAACCGAAGTTGTCACGATGCCTTAGATGTGTTGGACAAAGCGATCATGACCAAGCCCATCAACTATGTGGTGGATATGGATATTGAGAAATTCTTTGATACCATAGACCACGGGTGGCTGATGAGATGTTTGAGGGAAAGGATCATTGATACAAGCTTATTGCGGCTCATCGTCCGTTTCTTGAAGGCGGGAGTAATGGAAGAGGGCAAGTATGTGGAGGTTGACAAAGGGACTCCCCAAGGGGGGATCATCAGCCCAATCCTGGCAAATATCTATCTCCATTACATTTTAGACTTGTGGTTTGAGAAGGCCGTCAAGAGACAGTTAACGGGGTATGTTGGATTGATTCGTTATGGCGATGATTTCGTTTTTTGCTTTCAGAGAGGTGATGAAGCAAAAGCTTTTGAGGAGAGGTTGAAGCAACGGTTGAATAAGTTTGGGTTAAGAATAGCCGAGGGCAAATCGAGAGTCATCGGGTTTGGTCGTTATGAGTGGGAGAAGGCACAGCAGGAAGGCGGGAATGTGGCGACTTTTGATTTCCTGGGATTTACGCACTATTGCGATAAGACCAGGAGAGGAAAATTCAAGTTAGGACGAAAGACAAGCAGCAAGAGATTCAGGCAAAAGGTGAAAGCAGCAAATCGGTGGTTGAAGAGGGTACGAAACCAAGTGACGTTAACAGAGTGGTGGAAGGTGTACAGGTTAAAGTTGCTTGGGCACTATCGCTACTACGGGATCAGTGGAAATATGCTGGCATTGAGGGGGTTCTTCAAAGAGACTTCAGCGCTCGCATACAAATGGATAAACCGGCGGAGTCAAAAGAAGAGCTTTACCTATGCCCAATACTGTAACTTTAAGAAATACAATCCTTTGCCTAAACCAAAGATATATCACCTGACCTATACTCTGTCCTCGCATTGAGGAAGTATTACCGAAGAGCCGAATCTGGGAAATCCGGACGTTCGGTTCTGTGAGGGGCGTTAAGTAACCGAAAGGAGGTTATAAAAGATGTCTACTCGACAAAAAGGAAGATCCTTTAAACTAGTGAAAGATGCATTCAATAAATCTCCTTATTCCAGGCTCCTGGGAATTGAAGTCCTTGATATGAAGAAAGGGGAATCCAGAATACGGATGGCGTTTAAACAAAAGTTGACTGATCTCAACGGAATGGTAGATCAGGGGGCAATCGCCTCGCTGGCTGATTCTTGTGTAACCGCAGCTCTGTTGAGCTTGGTTGAGTCGAGTGATAGGATTACCACAATCGAGTTTAAGATCAATTTTTTTATTTTAGTGCTTGGGGGTGAACTAACAGCAAGGGCTAAGATACTTCGCAAAGATCCAGAAATAGCCGTCGGGGTTGTCGAAATTATCAATGAGGATGGCGAATTAGTGTCAAAGGCAATGGCAACTTGCAGAATCGAAAGAGTGGATTAAGAGCATTTAATTGGATTTTGTTTTCCAGCGACGTTTTATCTCATCCATTCGCGGCGAAGATCAATGCTGCTGAAGTCATGATCAAGATGGTATCTGTTTTTCGTTGCAAAATTGAAAGGAGTGTGTTCTTTTCCCGATCGTATTTGTGTTCCGATCCCATTCGGGGAATTTTGTTGGTATCGACGTAAGAAGCTTGGACGGGCCGAAGATTTTTTTGGGAGGCATTTTAGAATTCATCAAAGAGGAAGTTACTTCACCTGTTCCTGAAGCCAAAAATGAATTATGGAGATTGGAAGGACCCTATCCTTTCGAATGGATACACGCGGTAGAGGTGGTAATGCTTAAACACGAATGGAGAGGATAGACGGCCATATGGGGCAAGAAAGGATTTATAGCAAGTGTTGTTAAAGAAACGAAATGGGTTTTGGAAGGCTAACAATATAAACCGGGTATGTGCAGGGAGCGCAAAAATAGTAGGGAAGGGAACTAATAATGCCATATACCATTCGACCATTGTTATTATCTGAGGTTCAAACAAATGAGAGTATGATGACCTATTTTCTTTTTCACGACAGGACGGTTATCAACCCTATGGTGGCTTGGTACGTCAATGCGAATGGGATAAATATTCTTATTGACACCGGCATAAATGTTGAGGATCACAAGAAATTTGCTAATATGCCTATGCAAGATGTCCAGAATTTTGATGACGCTTTATCTTCTGTTGGAATAACAGCTGAGGCTGTTGATCTGGTTATCGCTACACACCTGCACTATGATCATATAGCTTATGCTAGACGTTGCAAGAAAGCCAAGGTTCTTATTCAGGAAGATGAACTTAATTTTGCTTACTCTAATCACCCTGTATTTCATCATTTATATGATAAATCGCAATTCGATGGATTGAATTTTGAATTGATAAGGGGTGAAAGAGAAATATTACCTGGAATTTCTGTCCTACCTATGAAAGGTCATACTCCTGGTTGTCAGGCAATAATTATTGAGACTGTTTGTGGTAAAGCAATTATAAGTGGTATGTGTGCCGTAAAAGATAATTTTTACCCACCGGGGAAGTTGAGCACGATCTGGCCTGTAATAATTCCAACAATGCATGTAGATTCGACCCAATCCTATTATGATATGCTGAAGCTCAAGAGTATTGCTGACATCTTAATACCGAATCACGATATTAGTTTTGCCAGGAGGAAGCAAATCCCTGATGAGGATACGTGAAGATTGAGATGCCCAGTTTTATTGATACAAATGCACTGACACGAATTCCTTTAAATATTTGTTTGGGTAATCCTGAAAATATTCCATTGAGGAGGGAAAAACTTTGTTGGGATGGTTTCGATGGATCGATATCGAAAAGAACCAGAATTTTGAAGAACGTGAAATCTACAGGGCATGTTTAGTTGATTCAAAAGGATCTCCAATTGAAATCCCTATAGGGTTTTGTGATAACAACAAGGATGGAATCCCCCAGATAAGTTGACCAGAAAGTATTAGAAAAGGGAATACATTTTTTCTTAAGGCTGTCGGAAGATTACAATATTTTTTCATGAAATGGACAGAGAAGTCCGAATAATGGCTCATAACAACTGGCAACCTGTGAGGCCGGATGGAGCGAAGGAGAATTGAAAGGTTTTTGGGGAGGATAGTGAAGGCTATCTATGGAAGAATTGTCCGTCAGCAAAAAGATAACAAGATTCACGCGTTGCAATCCTGGTTTTTATCCCCCCCTAAAAAAGGTTCTAATGAGATTACCGGAAGAAGAACTAAACCGCTACGCGGTAGACTTAGCATATCTTCGTTTTTAGCCAGAATAATCTCCTCACCTCATTGAACCAAGATATATTATCTATTGTTGATTGGATCGAATCTCCCTACAATTTCCTTTGCCAACCCGTCGGCATGAGCTAGCGGAAATCTAAAACAAAGGAGGTTGTCTATGGGAAAGTTAAGAGATCAGATGCTTGCTCCCTATCATGGGACCTAATCCATTGTCCTTCCAACCTTTAACCAAAACTTTATCCAAACTTTACCTTTTGACTTTTAAGGGGAAATAAGATATGAATTTCTTTAGCGGTTTTGAGAGGTAACTTGGGTTCAAATCCCACCCTCTCCGCCATCTGGCCATGATATAAGTTTAGAGTATTGTTTAAACCGGAGAGATGCCCGAGAGGCCGAAGGGGCACGATTGGAAATCGTGTATCCCGCTAATAACGGGATCGAGGGTTCGAATCCCTCTCTCTCCGCCATGCACCCTACGTGGTGCATGGAAAGCCATCTACTTGACCGACTTTTTTTGGGAAAGCCTTCCTGCCGGCAGGGAGGAAGGCTTTTGAGACTTATTTTCAGCCAAACCCTTGATTTATATTTTGAAGTTTGGAAGATTAAATGTTAAGTTGCCGGTGTCTTGTTTTGAACAAGATCTTGTTGATAGTCGGGTCCTGCGCAACAAAAGATTACAAACCCCGTCAGGTCCGGAAGGAAGCAGCGGTAGTAATTCCTTTTGTGTGCCGCAGGGAAGCCTGGCTATCAACAAGTTTTTTATTAAATGGAAGCTAATGGCTAATCTTCAATAATAAAGAATTGAAAATCTGAAATCTAAAATCGGATATAGAGTGAAATGCCATATTTGGTGTTAGCAAGGAAGTGGAGACCGCAGACTTTTGAGGAGGTCGTTGGACAACGACACATTACCCAGACCTTACAAAATGCCATTTCACAAAAACGTGTCGCTCACGCTTTTTTATTTACAGGAGCGAGAGGAGTCGGCAAAACCTCTACCGCTCGTATTTTAGCGAAAGCCTTGAACTGTGAAACAGGTCCCCACACGAATCCCTGCAATCATTGTAATATCTGCAAAGAGATTACCCATGGGACTTCCATGGATGTTATTGAGATTGATGGGGCCTCCAACCGAGGCATTGATGAAATTCGAGAATTGAGGGAGAATGTCCGTTACACCCCTGCCAAAAGTCGGCATAAGATTTACATTATCGATGAAGTTCACATGCTGACCCGAGAGGCCTTTAACGCTTTACTGAAGACCCTGGAAGAGCCTCCCCCGCACATCATCTTCATTTTTGCGACCACGGAACCTCATAAAATTCCGGCAACCATCCTTTCGCGATGCCAGCGATATGATTTTAAGAGAATTCCATTAAAGGAAGTCATCGAGAGCCTGAAGCGGATCGTAGAAAGAGAAAAGATCCAAGTTAATCCGAGAGGGCTTCTGTCAATCGCTCAAGAATCGGAAGGAAGCATGAGGGATGCACAAAGTCTCCTTGACCAGGTGATCTCTTATGCGGGAGAAAATATCCGAGATGAAGATATTTCTGAAGTCCTTGGACTCATCGACTGGAAAGTTCTGAATGATACCATAGAAGCCATTGCCAGCAATGATATTGAACGATGCATGGAGATCGTCGAGCAGGTCTATCACTTCGGATACGATCTCCAGTATTTCTGTCGAGAACTGCTACAATATTTTCGCAATCTCATTCTCATCAAAGTCAGTCAACGCCCGGAAGGGTTGATGGAATTATCGGAAGAGGAATTGGAAATACATAAAAAACAGGCCGAGAAATTCCAATTTGAGCAATTGAATCATCTCTTCAGCCTGCTTCTGAAAGGTGAACAAGAAATTGCTCAGTCCACCTTTCCCCGGACGATGTTAGAGATGACACTGATTCGAATGGCCACTCTACAGCCCATCCTTCCGATTGATGAGATGATCAAGAAGTTGGAGGCATTAGAAAATAAGGAACTTTCCAAGGGATGGAAGGAGAAAAAGATCTCCTCTCCTTCGGGAAAGGTTGTCTCTCCGGCAGATTCGGAAAAAAATAGAGAGGCGAAAGAATCCCTGCCAAAGAACAGTGAAGAATTAGACAAAAGAGAGACCGATGAGAAAAAAGGGGATTTAAAGAATTTCCAGAAGGAAAGTGCGCTGGATGAGTCCTCTGCGAAAATCTTAGAAGAGAAATGGAGAGGGTTGATTGATTTTACACGGGCCAAAAATCCCATATTAGGATCTTTTTTGGCTTTAGGAAATCTTGTTCACCTCACTGATGAAAAGATAGAGATCGGGTTCGATGAAAATTCTTTCCATCATGAGAGAATGTTAGAAAGGGAAAATCGAAGCCAGTTAGAATCGGCCTGTCAAGAATATCTTAAAAGAAAAATGAAGGTGGTCATTTCATCGTTGAAGCAGGAGATCGGAACAAAGGGGAGGGTGATGTTTGGTGGAGAGGAAGGTGCCCGCGATGAACAGGAGAGGAAATCGGAGAAGGAAGAGGGAGGGAATCCTCTCATCCAAGAAGCCCTTGCTCTCTTTAACGGAAAGATTGTGGGAGGCTGATCCCAGTTTGGAACTCGAGGGGAGCATTCAGACTCGGTGAAAGGATTATAAAAAGTAACAATGCTGTAAAGCGGCGGGGCATTATTTCTAACGGGGGAAGAGGAGAAGCTCATGACAAAAGGTTTGGGAAACATATTGAAACAGGCGCAGCAGATCCATTCTAAAATATCTCAACTCCAAGAAGAGATGGCCGGAAGGACGGTGGAAGCCAGTTCCGGAGGAGGGATGGTATCCATCGTGATGAATGGCAAACAGGAAGTCCTTCGCATCCGGATTGACCCAGAAGCGGTTAGCCGGGAAGACATTGAAATGTTGCAAGATTTAGTGGTTGCCGCCGTGAACGAAGCCATCCGAAAATCCCAGGAGATGATGACGGAGGAGATGAAAAAAGTGACCGGTGGGCTTAACATCCCTGGACTCATTTGAAGAAGAATATTGGAATAGTGGAATATCGAGCTTAAAAACTTTTGTTCTTTTCCAATTATTCTAATATTCCATTATCCAGAAGGGAATTTGAGAATATGTCCATCCATGCCAAACCAATTGATCATCTGATTGAGGCTCTGTCAAGACTCCCGGGAATTGGGAAAAAGACCGCTTCTCGTTTGGCCTTCCATATTCTGCGAAGTAGCCCATTAGAGGCCCAGGAATTGGCGAAAGCCATTTCGGATGTGAAAGAAAAGATCCGCCTTTGCTCCATCTGTTTTAATCTAACAGATGAGGTCCCCTGCCGGATTTGCCAGGATGAAAGGCGATCCCAAGAAGCCCTCTGTGTCGTGGAAGGGCCGAATGACCTCATCGCCATAGAAAATACGGGCGTCTTTAACGGGAGATACCATGTTTTACATGGAGCCATTTCACCCTTAGAAGGTATTGGACCGGACAACCTCAGGATCAAAGAGTTAATGGAAAGACTCCAGAGAGAAAAGATTTGCGAAGTGATTCTTGCCACCAATCCGACGGTCGAAGGTGGAGCAACTGCCCTTTATCTCACCGATCTTATTAAATCTCTAAATATTAAAGTGACAAGGATCGCTTATGGAATTCCTATGGGGAGCGAGATAGAGTACTCAGATGGGATGACATTGTCGAAGGCTCTTGAGGGCAGAAGAGAAATTTAAATATTATTATTGACATTTCATTTATCATGGGTTAGCGTTAACGCAAAATTGATAATTAAGTGATATATAAATCAATTTTAAGCTAGCTTTTTCGTACTAACTGTTTGATTTTTATTGGTTTTTTAATAATTGAAAATATATAAAAAATACATTATAAGTTTTATATTTCAATAAATTTAGGAGAACCAAATGATTGAAATCCGATTTCATGGAAGAGGGGGTCAAGGAGCGGTGACTTCAGCTGAGCTTTTAGCCTTAGCGGCTATTGAAGAGGGTAAATACGCTCAAGCCTTTCCAAGCTTTGGTCCAGAAAGAAGGGGAGCACCGGTGGTAGCCTTTTGTCGAATCAGCGATCGACCCATTAGGATCAGAGCTAACATCTACGAACCCAATATCGTGGTTGTCCTTGATTCATCTCTCTTAAAAATCGTCAATGTAGCTGCAGGATTAAAACCAGAGGGCATCCTTGTGACCACGAGTAGTGATTCGCCTGAAAAGGTAAAAATGGATTTGGGGATCAAAAATCAAGTGGCTGCAGTAGATGCTGTAAAAATCGCCAGAGAGGTTCTTGGCCTTCCCATTACGAATACAACACTGCTTGGGTCCTTAATCAAGGTTTCGGGATTGGTCAAGAAGGAGTCGTTCCTCTCCCCCTTAAAGGAGAAGTTTGGCCGAATTGCTGAGAAAAACATTTCTGCCTTCGAAAGGGCTTATCAAGAAACCATCCTCACAACTCAATAAATTTTAATAATTCCCCCTTTCCTCCTTTTAATAAATGGAGGTTGGGGGGGATTAAATTGATTCAACGAGAAGAGGTAGATGGGTATGACAAAACCAGAATCAGAATGGACATGGAAGGAATTGACAGTCGGAAACGTCGTCTTAGAGCCTGGAAATGCCAGCCAATATCGGACAGGAGATTGGAAGACCCTCAAGCCTGTTTTAAATAAGGAGCTCTGTGTTCATTGCGGGTTGTGCTACATCTATTGTCCGGATATGGCCTACAATTTGAGTGAAGAGAATTATTTCATTGCGGACCTTTTCTATTGCAAGGGTTGTGGCATTTGTGCAAAAGAATGTCCCACCGGGGCCATCACCATGGTATTGGAGGAGGAGAAATAATGGGTAAACGGGTTGGAATGGAAGTTTCGATTGCTGCGGCCGAAGCGGTTAAACAGGGCAATGTCGATGTGGTCTCGGCTTATCCCATCACACCCCAAACGCACATTGTCGAACACCTCTCTGAAATTGTGGCAAATGAGGAACTTGATGCCGAATTCTTTTGTGTGGAGTCTGAGCACTCTGCATTGAGTGTCTGCGTGGGGGCTGCTGCGACCGGAGCGAGGACATTCACCTGCACGAGCTCTCAGGGATTAGCTCTGATGAGTGAAATTACTTACATTGCCTCTGGCCTGAGATTACCCATTGTAATGATTGTTGCGAATCGGACTCTTTCAGCACCTTTGAGTATCTGGAATGATCATAGTGATGCCATGATGATTCGGGATTGTGGGTGGATTCAATATTTTGTTGAGAATGGGCAGGAAGTTTACGACCATGTTTTTATTTCTTATCGAACTGCTGAAAACCGGGAAGTGCTTTTCCCTGCCATCATCAATATGGATGGGTTCACTTTAAGCCATGTGATTGAACCCATTGAGATGATTGAGCAGGAGAAGATTGATCAGTTCCTCCCTGTTTATCAGCCTCTCCATCGTCTGCACCCCGATCATCCTGTTACGATGGGGGCCTTTGCCTTGCCGAGCATTTTTGCGGAAACGAAAAAAGCTCAAGAGGTTGCTCTCCGTTCCTCGATGCCTAAAATATTAGAAGTATGGAAAGCCTTTGGGGACATGACGGGACGCTATTACAGGCCTATTGAGACTTATCAAGCAGAGGATGCCGATACCCTTTTGGTCACCATGGGAAGTTTCGGAGAGACGGCCTCCGTCGCAGTGGACCAGATGAGAGCGGCGGGAAGGTCGGTTGGCCTGATGAAAATACGGTTATGGCGACCTTTTCCTTTTGATGATTTGAAAAAGGTCGCCCTTCGTGCAAAACAGTTAGTGGTCATTGATCGCGCCATGTCCGTTGGAGCCTGCGGGCCTGTTGCATCGGAAGTGAAGGCAGCCCTCTATGGAAGCGATCAGAGGCCATCGGTGTATAATTTCGTTGCAGGGATTTCGGGAAGGGATGTGGCTCCGCCCGATTTTATCAAAATGGTGGACAAGGCAGAGATTGAAATTGGGGAAGGGAATAAGGAAGGATATGAACTTTATGGGGTGAGAGAATGACAGAAAATTTAAATGTTTTTGCGGTTCGAACATTAACCCAGAAAGAATATTTTGCACCAGGCCACCGGTCCTGCCAGGGATGCGCCGAAGCATTGGCCGTGAGATTAGTCGCCAAGGCATTGGGGAGAAATGTGATCGTTTCGAATGCCACGGGATGTATGGAAATCGTCTCCTCTCCTCTTCCTTTCACTTCTTGGAGAGTGCCTTGGTTCCATGTGGCCTTTGAAAATACAGCAGCTGTCGCTTCAGGTATTGAGGCTGGATTGAAGGCTTTAATGAGAAAGGGAAGGATTCCTCATAAAAAAATCGTAAGCCTTGCCATGGCAGGAGATGGAGGAACAGCGGACATCGGACTTCAAGCTCTTTCAGGAGCTCTCGAAAGAGGGCACGATATGATCTACATCTGCACAGACAATGAGGCTTATATGAACACAGGCATCCAAAGGTCTTCTTCAACTCCTTTTGGCGCTTCGACCACCACTTCTCCGGTTGGGAAGACCAAAATGGGGCAGATTACATGGAAAAAGAATATGCCCGCCATTGCAGCCGCTCATAATATTCCTTATGTAGCCACAGCCTGTCCGAGTTATCCGATCGATCTCGTTCAAAAGGTGAAAAAGGCCGCAGCCATCGAAGGGCCTGCCTATATTCATATCCTCTCGGTTTGTCCGACTGGCTGGAGGTCAGCGCCGGAGCTTTCTGTCAAACTTGGTCGATTGGCGGTGGAAACAGGGGTCTTTCCCCTCTACGAAGTCGAGGGTGGAAAATACCATTTGAGCATCGATTTTCCGAAATTAAAACCCCTCAAAGAATATATCAAACTCCAGGGACGATTTCGCCACCTCACCGATGATTTGATCGGGGAGATTGAAAAGCGAGTCCATAAGGAATATGAAGCGTTGAAAGAAAGAGCCAAAAAAGGAGTGTGAGATGGAGAGTTCCGAGATCAACACCATCATCGATCAATACAACGGGAAGGAATCGGCCATCCTGGCCATTCTTCAAGACATCCAGGGCAAGGAGAAATACCTTCCCAAGGAAATTCTCGAGCAGGTTGCCCAAATAATGCAAATTCCGATGACCCACATTTTTCGACTCGCTACGTTTTACAATGCCTTGAGCATTAAGCCAAGGGGGAAACACAAGATCGATGTTTGCTTGGGAACGGCCTGTCATGTTCGTGGCGGGAATAAGATTGTTGACAAATTGGAGAGGGATTTGAGTATTTCTGTCGGAGAGACGACCAAAGATAAACGATTCACACTGGAGTCGGTTCGGTGCGTGGGTTGTTGTAGTCTGGGCCCGGTAGCCGTTATCGATGGAAATGTTTATGGTCGGTTGACTCAGGACAAGATTCCTTCTTTACTTAAGGAATTTAAATAGACCAAGTAGATCGAGGGTAAGATGAAGATTCAAACAAAGGCTGATCTGGAGAAAATAAAAGAAAGAGGATTGGACTCTCTCTATCCAAAGGCGACTAAGGTTTCTGTAGGAATGGCCACCTGCGGTCTTTCCACAGGGGCGGGAAAGGTATATGAGGCTCTCCAAAATGGTGTCGAGAAGGTTAAACTTCCAATCATTCTGGGACAGACAGGCTGCATTGGTTTTTGCCAAAAGGAGCCTGTGGTTGATATCTTTGAACCTGGAAAACCGAGAATTTTTTATCAAGGTGTGACTCCTGAACGGTCCATGGAGTTGGTTCAGAGATGGTTTGATAATAAGGTGGTTGAGGATTTACTCCTCTGTAAGATGGAGGAGGAAGATTGGATCTCGGAGGGAGTGGTCAAGAGTTATTCCCTTCATCATCTTCCCGATGGGATGGACGGAACGCCCCATTACCACCAGGTTCCTTTTTACAGCAAACAGTTTAAGATCGCACTCAGGAATTGTGGTTTCATCAATCCTGAGCTGATTGACGAATATATTGCGCGAGGGGGATATTTTAGTCTCTATAAGGCCCTATCGGACATGAAACCGGAGGAAATCATTGAAGAGATCAAACGGTCGGGGCTGAGGGGAAGAGGAGGCGCTGGATTTTTTACTGGCAACAAATGGGAGTCCTGCCGGAAATCGAAGGGCGACCGGAAATTCGTTCTCTGCAATGCAGATGAAGGAGACCCCGGGGCCTATATGGATCGGAGTGTTTTAGAGGGCGACCCGCATAGTGTCATCGAAGGGATGGTCATCGGCGCTTATGCGATTGGTGCCCATGAAGGGTTTGTTTATGTAAGAGATGAATATCCACTGGCCATCCAGAAGTTGCGCATGGCGATCCGTCAAGCAGAGGAAGTCGGACTCCTGGGAGAGAATATTTTAGGAACGGGTTTTTCCTTTCACGTAGATCTTTTCAGAGGGGGCGGGGCTTTTGTGTGCGGGGAGTCGACGGCCCTGATGGCCTCTATTGAAGGAAAGGTCGGAGAACCCAGGGCCAAACATATCCATACCACGGAAAGTGGTTTGTGGGATAAACCCAGCAATCTCAACAATGTGGAAACCTGGAACAACGTTCCGGTCATTCTTGCGAGAGGAGCGGATTGGTATTCGAAAATCGGTACGGAGAGCAGCAAAGGGACAAAGGTTTTCTCCGTTGTGGGCAAGGTGAACAACACGGGCCTCGTCGAAGTCCCGATGGGGATTACTCTTAGAGAGATCGTCTACGATGTCGGGGGTGGAATTCCTGATGGGAAGAAATTTAAAGCAGTCCAGACAGGCGGTCCTTCAGGGGGGTGCATTCCCGAATCTTTGATCGATCTTCCCGTTGATTTCGATCGATTAACTGAAGCGGGTTCAATGATGGGTTCCGGAGGAATGATCGTCATGGATGAAACCACCTGTATGGTGGATGTCGCGAAATATTTCATGGGCTTCCTCAAGGATGAGTCCTGCGGCAAATGTACTTCCTGCCGGGAAGGGACCAAACGGATGTATGAAATATTAAGTGAGATCAGCGAAGGCCGGGGGAAACTTGAAGATCTTGCTCTCCTGGAAGAGTTGGGTTGGGTGACTGCGGAGGCTTCTCTGTGTCAATTAGGAGGAACCGCCCCGAATCCCGTTCTTTCCACCATTCGTTATTTCCGAGAGGAATATGAAGAACACATCGTCAATAAACGGTGCCCGGCCAAAGTCTGTCGAGCACTTCTTCAGTATCGCATCCTCTCCGACATTTGTACTTCCTGTGGAAGGTGCGCAAAGGTCTGTCCGACGAAGGCGATTAAAGGAAAACAGCGAACCAAGAAAGAAAAAGGGGAACCTTTTGAAATAAACACCGAAAAGTGTATCAAGTGCGGCATGTGTTTTGAGGCCTGTAAATTTGAAGCGGTCGAAGTCCAGTAAGATTGCAGATTTCGGAATGCGGATTGCGGATTGAAAACGAAAGAATTTGTTTGGGTCATTTGAAATCGGAGTTTTATTTGGTGCTTGGGATTTGGAATTTCAGAACCTAATTCCAATGCATACTCAATTAGAGGTCAGATGTAACAGGAGGAAAGTTCATGATTCCTTTTTCAATTGATGGCCAACCCGTTGAAGGAAGAGAAGGCGGAAATATTTTGGAAGTTGCATTGGATGCGGGCATTGAGATTCCCCACCTTTGCTACAACGAATCGGTGAGACCTTATGGAGCTTGTCGCCTTTGTCTGGTGGAAGTGGTGAGGAGAGGAAGATCGAGGATGACCACTTCCTGTACCTATCCGGTATTGGAAGGGATGGAGGTATTTACCCGGACGGAGAAGGTCATACGGGCTCGCCGGATGATTATTGAGCTGATCTTGGCCATGTGCCCTGGAGACAAAGTTATTCAGGAAATGGCAAAAGAGATGGGAGTCCATGAAGTTCGATTCAAGAAGGAAGATAAGGATTGCATTCTCTGCGGTCTTTGTGGAAGGGTATGTGACGAAATAGTAGGAGCCAGCGCCATCCAGTTTGCTTTTCGGGGAGACCGGAGGGAGATGATCCCTCCTTTCTTAGGGGAGGCCATGAACTGTATCGCCTGTGGAGCTTGTGTGATTGCCTGCCCTGTAGATGTGATCAAGATGAAAGAGGAGGGGGATGAGCGAACGATCATCCGTTGGAAACGGACATTAAAAATGAAACAATGTCAGGTTTGCGGGAACTACTTCGCCCCCTGGTTTCAGCTGGAGAAGTTTAAAGAACGGGCCAAGCTCCCTAAAGAATTCTTTGATGTCTGCTATACCTGCCGGACTTGACACACCTCCTCCACAGGATTGACATCCCTGAACAATTGGAGTATATTTTTTATCAGGTACTATAGGAGGTGATGGGAATGACCCTTGAGAAATGGGAACCCTTTCGAGACCTGATGGCCATGCAAGACCGAATGACGCGGCTCATTGATGAAACCCTTTCCTGTGTCTGGAAAGACGAAGTTGTTCGGGGGGTCTGGTCCCCTCCTGTGGATATATTTGAGAGAGGGAATGAACTTGTTTTAAAGGTTGACCTCCCTGAAATGACTCAAGATGAGATCGATATTAGAGTAGAAGGGAATACCCTGACCATCCAAGGAGAAAGAAGATTGATCAAAGATTCATCCGAAGAAAATTATATGCAGATTGAGAGACCTTATGGGGCCTTTCATCGGACATTTAATCTCCCGAGGATGATTGATCAAGAGGGGATCAAAGCTTCTTACAAAGATGGGGTGCTGCGGATCGTCCTTCCCAGAAAACAAGAAATTCAACCCAAACAGATTGTTGTGCAACCCTAATAAACAGGGAAAATAGTGGAGTCAATGGGGGCCTCTTTTTACTGGGCCCCCATTCTATCTCTTAGGAACTTTCTTCCAATCTTCTAAAAACTTTTCAATGCCGATATCGGTCAATGGATGTTGAACCAACTGGTCAATCACTTTATAGGGAATCGTTGCAACATCCGCACCGATGAGAGCCGCTTCGACGACATGAATGGGATGACGAATGCTGGAGACGATCACCTTTGATCCAAATCGATAGTTTTTGAAAATCGCAACAATCTGTTCCACCAGGTCCATCCCCGTCTGTGAAATATCATCCAGTCTTCCAATAAAAGGGCTGACATAAGTGGTTCCAGCCTTGGCGGCAAGGAGTGCTTGAGTCGGGGAGAAGACAAGGGTGGTGTTTGTCTTAATTCCTTCTGCTCCTAATGTTTTAATTGCCCTTAACCCCTCTGCTGTCATCGGAATTTTGACCACAACATTGTTTCCTATTTCAGCAAGATTCCTGGCTTCTTCTATCATTCCCTCAGACTTTAGACTTAAGACCTCCAAGCTGATAGGGAGCCCTTTGATGATTTCGCAAATTTCTCTGACCAAGGGTAAAAAATCTCTATTTTCCTTTGAGATCAGTGTGGGATTCGTGGTGACGCCATCGATCACTCCCATCTCGAAAGCCTTTCGGATCTCATTCGGGTTGGCGGTATCAATAAAGAATTCCATTGGGTTCCTCCTCATGAGATAAAAAAGGTGGTAGGAATTTCTTCCTACCACCTGCTTAGTTGTACTTCACCCACCAAAAGGTTTGTTTATGGAATTACTTTAAATTCCACTCTCCTATTTTTAGATCGGCCCTCTTGGGTTTTATTGTCCGCAACAGGTTTTGTGCCTCCGTAGCCTTTGGTCAGCAATCGGTTATCCGGAATGTTGTACTTATCCTGTAGATATTTCTTGGCGCTGACGGCTCGCTTTTCTGAAAGCACCTGATTTGCCTTCCCTGATCCTACTTCATCAGTATGACCACCGATCTCCACTTTGGTGTTTGGATTATCCTTTAAGATCGATCCATTTCGATCCAATGCTTTCGCCGCAGCAGGAGAGATGTTTGTCTTATTAGAATCGAAATAGATTGAGTCAAACACCGGCGCTGGTTTAGGCGGTGGTGGCGGTGGTGGTGGC
>DCUS01000144.1 GCA_002327885.1 Syntrophaceae bacterium UBA2208 | reverse complement strand
GAGCCACCGCATCCCAGTTCATGACCGAACCCATGTGGGCAGCCACGATCCTCAATTTAGGGAACATCTCACTCAATGCGATCAATTCCTCAAGGGTTTCTGGATCGTTGCCATGATCCCAGGGGAAGTACGTATCCACAACCAGAATCAACCCCAATCTTTCTAAATTTTTTGGTATGAGGAGAAAGTCCTTGTTCAGAAACGAAGGCCTCGGATTGTGATTTTGTGATTGATAGAAGAGATGGACTTTTATGCCCTTAAACCCCAATTGGGAGACTTTCTCTAATTCCTCTTCGATACGGGTATAATCTTGATGAATCGTTCCGAATGGTATCAGTTGCGGGTTTTTCAATGCAACCGATCTCATCCATTGATTGGTACTTTCCACTTTGCCCGGAGTTCGCGCAACCGGAAGGAGTACGGAATATCGAATTCCACTACGTGCCATAGAAGTCAGAAGCCCCTTGACGGACCCGGGATATCCTATTTCAAGATAATCGGAAGGGGGCCTCCCCGTTCCAGGGAACATTTCCTGTTTCCTTCCAAGCATCTCCTTGAGGTACCGATCAGGAATGAGATGGGTGTGAAAGTCAATACAGGTAAAATTCGGATCTTTCATTTTTGATGTTCCATCCATTGCTTCAGGAAAATACTCATTATATTCAGACCTCTTCGATTTTTACTCGATCGTGCCTGATTCGAATAACTTATCCCCTCCGAAATCGAGTGTCCTGATCTTATATGGCATTGTTGTCTCCAGTGTGTGAACAGCATGAGAAACTAATCCCAGGGATGAGCAGCAACCACGGCGGTTTATCGCCGTTTCATGACCGTCCTCTCTTTCGCCTCATTTTGTCGTCCCATATTCCCCGAAAGAAAAGGTTTAGAATACGCACGAGTCTTTTTCGGTCTACCCCCATCCCGGGATGACAAAGCTGAACCTCCATGGCGATGTTCACCGCTCCGAGAATTGCCCACATCATATCCTCCAGCCTCCCCTTTTGGAATTCCTCCTGCCTGATACCTTCCTTGATCAAGCATCTGATCCTATGCTGGAACTTAAGCTGGTGACTTTCGAAATCAAAAAAGGGTGCCCCCTGCGGAGGCCCGTAATAAATCGAGTACATTAGCCTTGCCACCTCGATATTCTCCATGAAGAGTGAGAATACCTCATCGGAGAAGTGGAGCAATCTCTCGGTAACGCTTCCGTGCCCGTGACCCAAGCCATCGAGAAGGACGTCGAACTTCGCCGAGACTCTATGGATCAATTCAAGGTAGATGCCTTCTTTTTTTCGGAAGTAATAATAGAGAACGGGTTTCGTCACACCAGCGGTTGTCACGATCTCGCGGACCGTCGTTGAGGCGTAGCCCTTTCGGGTAAACAGTCCCAGGGCGCTAGCAAGAAGCCGCTCACGGACTGCGATATTCGATGATCCCGACATCCTAGGCTCCGCGCCTCCATTTCCAGAAATCAATAAGACCTTCCTTAGAAATCCGCCCACTACTATTCGAAGTAATCCTGATTAAACCTCGTCTGCTCGTTCCTTTTCCTCCTCTTCATACGTCATTTTCCGCTAAGACGAGCTTTTTGATCATTTGGCTCCTCTCCTCGAAACTTATTCCTTCCAATACTCATGGCATGACGAATTTTTTCCCCGGAAGTCTCACGGTCAATACTGGACAAGGCGATTTCCTCACCACGTTCTCTGCAGTGCTACCTAAAATCAGATGATCGAGCCCTGTCCGTCCATGGGTTCCCATTACAATGAGGTCCGCAGACTCCTTCTTCGCCGACTGAATGATCTCATAAAAGACTCCACCCCCTAAAGACACTCTTGAGAGAATCTCATAATCCTTGAATTCCCCAAGCTTTTGCAGATAATGGGCGTTTGTTTCCTGCTCCACCCGCTCAGCCTGCTTGGCAATTAGTTCTCTCTCTCCTCTTGCAGTAGACCAATAGTAGCAGACCGGTTCAACGATGACATGGAGGATTAAAAGCTCTGCATTATAAACTCTTGCGAGATTAAGAGCCTAGGAGAAAGCATAGTGAGAATTCTCGGAGAAATCAGTGCAAAACAAAATCTTCTTGAACATCGATTGGTCTCCTCCATGCCACAGAACCGTACCCAAAGCCACAGGGAACTAATTAACGAACACATGTCCTTTCCTGACAAGGTAAGGCTACTTAACCCACAGGACGAAATTATTTGTCCCAAAAAGATTAGGAATCATTTCTACATCCGGAATGTTCTCGACCCAAACATTGTCTGCAAAGAACTTATATTCGTAGCGGCCGACGGGAAGTTTGACCGTAGTTTTCCAAATCCCTTCTCTGTCCTTTTCCATGGGCAAAGAACTGGTATCCCATTGGTTGAATTCGCCAGCCAGGTAAACCTCCATTGCCTCCGGCGCATGAAAGGTAAATTCAACGGTCTTGCCAATCTCCTTCTGAACTCTTCTTCCACTTTTATCTTTCTGTTTCTTTTCTTTCTTCATCATATCGTGTCCTCCCTGGCTTGCTCCAATATTTTTTCGTTGTCTTCCGTCACCGAAATAAAAAACGAACAATATAAGTGCCTATGGCATTAAACTCTTAGAATTCGCTCCAGTGAATGTCTTCAACTTTGACAGCCACACCATAAGCGCCGCTTTCATGAGTGCCTCGAGAAGAGCAGAAGGATTCATGCTTAAATCAGTCAAACCCATTCCGACCAAAAGGGGGATATAGGCTGGAGTCCCCGCCATTTCTCCGCAGAGAGTAACTTGTTTACCTGTATCCTTGGCCACCCGAACAACATTTTGAATCAAACGAAGGACGGCCGGGTTCAATGGTTCATAGATATGGTTTACCAAATAATTGTCCCGGTCCACTGCAAGCGTGTACTGGATCAAGTCATTCGTTCCTATACTGAAGAAATCGACCTCTTTTGCTAATTGATCGGCCAGGATCGCCGCAGAGGGTACTTCAATCATTACCCCAAAAGGGATTCTTTCATCAAAGGGAATGCCTTCTTTATGCAGTTCTCTCTTGGTCAATTCGAATAGCCCTCTGATTTGTCTAACCTCTTCGATGCTTGAAATCATTGGAAAAAGAATCTTCACAGGCCCAAAGGCACTTGCCCTCAGGATGGCCCGAAGTTGCTGTCTGAAGAGATCCTTCTCTCTTAAAAAGACGCGAATCGAGCGATAACCTAAAAATGGATTTTTCTCCTTTTGGGCCTTCCCATCTTCAAAAAATATATCCCCTCCAAAATCGAGAGTCCGGATCGTGACCTCTATGCCACCAGCCTGAGTGACCACCTTTTGATAAAGAGAAAATTGCTCATCCTCGGAGAGGAACCTTCTCCAGACCAGAAACGGGAGTTCTGTCCTGAACAACCCGATCCCATAAGCTCCAAAATGAAGTGCATATTCAAGATCGACCAGGCCTCCGATATTGGCCCATAAACGAACTTCATGGCCATCAAGGGTCTTGGAGGGCAAAGAGATGATCTTATGCAAATCCGAATGGTAGGACTCCCGTTTCCTCTGGAGATCCTGATAATTCTGAATGACCTCCTCGGGTGGGTTTATCACCACCATACCCATATCGCCATCGACGACAAGGGTATCTCCTTCACTAACCCTTGAAAGTAACCCTTCGAGGCCGACCACTGCCGGAATTCCAAGAGAGCGAGCCAGAATTGCAGCATGAGATTCTTTGCCTCCTGATTCCGTGGCAAAAGCAAGGACCTTTTCTCTGTCTAGCCTGACCGTATCCGAAGGCGTCAACTCCGAGGCTACAACAATGACCGGATCATTTGAGTCCCATGTATCTTGTCCTGGAAGCATTAGCTTCTGGATTATTCTTCTTCCAATATCACGGAGGTCTGCGCCCCGTTCGCGAAAGTAAGCATCATCGATCCTTCTGAAAGCCTTTCCGAACTCCTCGATCTGCCTGAGAACCGCTGCCTCTGCATTGATTCCATTTTCCTGAATGTCTTTTAAAATCTGAGCTATAAAATAAGGATCTTCAAGAATTGCGACATGGGCAAGGAAAATCTCCGCCTCTCTCTTACCGATCATGTGAGAGACCTGGAAGTTGTCTTCAATCAATTCATCGATCACCTGACGAGTCGCCTGTTTGAGACGGGAACCTTCCTCATCGGCATATTCCTTTCCGAGACTACGTCTCTCAACACGAAGGAGAATATCCTGGAAGACGTATGCCCTCCCGATGATGATTCCCGGAGATGCTGGAATTCCTTTTAAAAGGCGTCTCTGAATTTCCTTCTTCATCTCCCTGCTCCCTGGGTGCGTATTAATGAATACGCCACTAAAAATTTTGTGCAGACGGTATTAAGACTCGATTTCCAAAGCGTCTCCTACCAACTGTCTAAATTCAGGAGGATACTCGGTTTTGGCGGTCCCTGCAGTACATAGAGGGATGCTCTCAATGATACCGGCCATTCGATGGTAGGGAACAGACACAAAGAGTTCATCTGGACTGTACTTCTTCATCTTTCGTGCCGTGAAATCGAGAAAACTCACGTTGATCTCACCTGAAACGAGAGGGTAGGTGATAGCCATGTGGCAGGCCGATCCGACGAGCTCGGTCTTCGGTGAAACTCCGGTGTCATAAGTAGCCAGCGTAAGGATACGGCATGCCTGCTCGGCGTTGCAGAGGAACAGAACAAGGTCGGGCTTAAATTGGGCTTTGTCAAGTGGTGAGATAACCACATATTCAGCTAACCCGAGAGGAGGTTGGGCTGTTAAAGTCATTGCCCGATGAAATGTAGCAATGGAGCAGAATAGCTTCTCCCCTTCCACCAGAAACTTCTTTAACGCTTTGCCCATCTCCCCGATGGGTCTTAGTCCCAGCCCCAGATGCCATGTGCCTCCATGGCAGGCAGAATTATCCTTTGTCAAATTGATGACTGCCCCATCCTTTGCCTCCTGTAAAGCCCAACAGACCCAATGTTTGCCCTCTATTGCTCCATCAGCAGGGGTCATCGAGTACGTCACGGCGATGGGGCTTCCTATCAAACCCAGAAGGTCAGTCAATTTCTCAGCGTATTCTCTCCAGATCATTTTCTTTCTCCTTTCAGACAAAAAATCACGTAGACAAAAGTCTCCGAAACCATCGCCTCCTGTCCTGCGGATATTTTCTCCCCATTGCCTAAATTTCTCAGCCCTGACTCCTCTCCTTTCGAGGGTTGGAAGTTTACCAGAGTCCCCGGCAAAAGCAGGACTTCCCACCTTCTTCTCATCGGTCTATCTTCCTCCTCTCGATTTGTTGGACTCCTCCTAAAAAGATTTCCAGAATCGTCTCCGCCTTCGAAATAATTGGAAACGGTTTAGGGCTCATGATCCATTCAAAGACAAAGGAATTGATAATCCCGACCAGGGCGTAGGCCAAATCCATCGGATTTAAGGGTTTTAATGCTCCCTCCTTTACTCCCTGCTTCATGACTTTGGTAAGGAGCTGAATATAGGAGATCATTTTTTTATGGCATTTCTTCCGAAAAGCATCCTCAATCGTCCATTCGAAACGATTTCTTTCTGAGAGATAGATTCTGAAAAAATCCGTGTTCTTTTCGATGTATTCCAGCTGGACCCGCAGCATCTTTTCAATCCTCTGCTGAATAGGGGACCTCTCAGATAGCACAGCCTTCGCCAAACGGTTGATCTCCACCATCTTCTCGTCAATGAGAGTGAAGTAGAGATCCTCTTTGGCCGGAAAATATTTATATATGGTGCCTGTTCCAAACTCCGCTTCGCGGGCAATCTCATGCATGGTAGATAAGAAAAATCCTTTTGCAGCAAAAACTCGTTCGGCCACCTTTAGGATCTCTTGCCGGTGGGTCAAGTATTCTTTTTTCTTTCGGGGGATCTTTTCCACGGAATTTCTAAAATTTGCTTTGTATTGTATTTGGTAAGATTCACCAGCGCCTGGAAGAGAACTCCCTTTGTCTGAGCCAGGGAAAGCTCTGCGTTGAAGAGACTACGTTCTGTATCCAGCACTTCGATGTGTGACGTATATATAATGTTTTACTGCTTCAGCCGGTCTCACCTGACTCCGGAGAAGTGGCGGAACCCGGGCGATGCTCAGGTGTTTGATGTGGCCTCTTTCTTTTAAATATTCCGGATACGAGGATAAAGAACAGGGGGATGTAAATGAGATCGATGAATGTTGCGGAGAGCATCCCGCCTGCAACGGCAGTGCCAATGGCTTTCATTGCGCCAGCACCCGCGCCGGTGGCGATTGCCAACGGCAGCACACCAAAGAAGAAAGCCATCGAGGTCATGATGACTGGGCGAAACCTCAGCCGCGCCGCTTCAAGGGTCGCATCGATCAGCCCGGCTCCATGCGCCATCTGTTCCCTTGCAAACTGAATAATCAGGATGGCGTTTTTTGTCGACAGTCCGAGAGTCGTGAGGAACCCGATCTGAAAGTAGACATCATTAGGCAGACCTCGCAACGAAGTGGCCAGCGTCGCGCCGATTAAACCCAACGGCAACATCAGCAGGTTGGCAATAGGGATGGCCCAGCTCTCATACAGGGCCGCCACGCACAGGAAAATCACGAGAACGGAAAAGGCGTACAGGATGGGCGCCTGGGAAGTTGCCATCCGCTCCTGGTAGGAGAGTCCGGTCCATTCAAAGCCGATTCCCTGGGGCAACCTTGTGACGAATTCTTCCATGGCTTGCATGGCCTCGCCGGAACTTCTCCCCGGCGCTGGCTCGCCCACGATGTTCATCGACGGAAAGCCATTGAAGCGATCCAGCTTGGGAGAGCCGGAAGTCCAGTGTCCAGAGGCAAAGGAAGAAAAGGGGACCATTTTCCCCGAGGTATTACGCACGTAGAGCTTCTCGATGTCTTTAGGCAACATTCGGTAGGGGGCGTCGGCCTGAACGAACACCCGCTTCACCCGGCCACCCTGTATGAAGTCGTTGACATAGGCGCTGCCGAAACCCGCCGAAATGGTGTTGTGAATGGCAGTGATGGGAACCCCCAGGGCGCCACCCTTTTCCCAGTCCACGTCAATCCGGTATTCGGGCACGTCTTCCAGGGTGTTGGGCCGAACCTTCGTCAATACCGGGTCCTTTGCAGCCATGCCGAGGAGCTGGTTGCGGGCCCCTATCAGGCCGGCGTGGCCCAGACCGCCGCGGTCCAACAACTGAAAATCAAACCCTTTGGCGTTGCCGAGTTCAATGACAGCAGGCGGCGCGAAGGCGAACACCATGGCGTTGCGGATCTTTGAAAAGACCCCCATGGCCCTTCCGGCCACGGCGTCAACCTTCAGGTCCTGCCGGTCGCGGACCTTCCAGTCCTTGAGCTTGGCAAATGCCAGGCCCACGTTCTGTCCCCTGCCGGACATGCTCATGCCAGGAATAGTCATGACAGATTCCACCGCGTCTTTCTCATCCACCAGAAAATGGTCCTTAACTCTGTCAAGTACCTTCTCGGTCTGCTCCAGGGTAGAATTTGCCGGCAGCATGGCCTGGACCAATAGGATCCCCTGATCTTCATCGGGGAGATAGGCGGTGGGCAAGCGAAGTAACAGGAACCCCATTGCCCCCACAATCAAAAGGTAAACAAAAAGGTAGCGCAGTTTCCTCGATAGAGAGTGGCCAACTAGTCTTACATACAGGTCCCTTGTGCGAAAAAAGATGCGATCAAACCTTAAGAAAAAGGGGCGCAGAAAAAAGACCGCGTTTTCCGCCGGCTCATGCCCCTTGGGCACCGGCTTGAGGAGCGACGCGCAGAGGACCGGCGTCAGGATCAAGG
>DCUS01000048.1 GCA_002327885.1 Syntrophaceae bacterium UBA2208 | reverse complement strand
CTACCGCTGAGTTATTCCCGCTTTTCTGCTATGGTTAAAAATTACAAGATTTAGCACTGTATGTCAAGACCCAAGAACAAGCGCTGACATTTCAGGCATTTTGCTTCAGATGACAATCTCTCTGAGGAATTTCCTGAAGTATTCGAACCCGGAGAGGAGAGCCAGTCCCATGGCGATCCATAAAAGCACCATTCCGATGTTGTAGAAATTGATGTGCGGGGAGCCCCCCTTCATGATCAGGCAGAAAATGGAGGCAACTTCGAAGACCGTTTTGTATTTACCCAAATTGCTTGCCGCGATGACGATCCCCTGCGAGGCAGCGATCCCTCTCAATCCGGTTACCGCGATTTCCCTCCCGACGATGACCACCACCATCCACACCGGAATCCCTCTTGTCGGAATCAGTGCGATCAGAGCGGTGACGATCAAGAGTTTATCGGCAAGGGGGTCCAGAAATTTCCCGAGCGTCGTGACCCCTCCCCTGCGCCGAGCCAAATAGCCGTCTAAATAATCAGTGACCGCCGCCGCCAGGAAGAAGAATGCCGTGAAGATTTGATAGTCCCGTCCCGGGTTCAGCAGCAGCAGAATGACAGGAATCGCCAGAATCCTAAGAATTGTTACCCCATTGGGAAGGCTCAGTATCTGTTCTCGGTTGAGTTTTTCCATGAAGAGATATTTGATTTAAATTTCAGATTATAGATTGCAGGTTGATAATGGAAAAAATTTAAAATCTAAAATTTAAAATAGTTAAGGCCTATAGGATTGATAAAAACTTAATACTTTTTTGACATAATCCGTCGTTTCCCGATAAGGTGGGATCGAACGTAACTCACCCACTACGTTTTCCCCTGCATTATAGGCGGCTAAGGAGAGCCGAAGATCATCATTAAAAAGGGAAAGGAGATATTTGAAATAACGCACTCCTCCTTCAATATTTTCTCTTGGATTGAAGACATTTGAAACATTCATCCGCATTGCGGTCTCGGGCATCAATTGCATCAGCCCTTTCGCCCCTTTTCTTGAGACGGCAAATGGATTGAATCCCGACTCGGCTCGAATAATCGCTTTGACCATGGCAAAATCCACCTGATATTTATTAGATAACTCGGAAATCAGTGAGTCATACTGGTTGGAATCTTTGATATATGAAAAAGAAGAAGAGCGGTTGTCATTCCCTATGTCTTCCTTGCTCTCCCGAATGTAAAGTTTAAATTTTGGATCTTTCGGGCAATTGGTAAAATGAACGACTCCTTTGTCATCCACAAATCGATATATCCCTGCAAAGGAGGGAGCGCTCAGAAAAAGAAGACAAACTATTATCCCTGAAATGATAATGTGTTTCATTGAATTTAAATCCGATATGCAAAAATTGGCTAAAAATTTATCATAACTTGTCACTTCTGTCAATTAATTTAAAAGTACAAAATTTCCAATAAATTTCCCAATCTATTGAAATTAATAAATTTTTATAAATTAAGATTCAATTTATTATTATGAAAGGCTGCAAACTTTATGCCGATTAACCACCCTTGACAAATTATCCACAGGATAAAATTGGCTGTGTTGGGTCCCGGGTCCTATTGAAAGGGTTTAGAATCAAATCTTTATGACACTGTTTTTTTTCTTTTTCATAAAAAGGGATTCAATTTTTTTCTGAAGATCATCGAGCAGCGTGTAGACAACGGGGACAATAAAGAGAGTCAGGAGGGTCGAAGCAAACATCCCCCCGAAAGTCGCTCTCCCCATTCCGGCTCTTACCTCACCTCCTGCGCTGTAACCGAGCGCCACCGGAAGAACGCCCAGCATGGTCGTCACGGCTGTCATCAAAATGGGTCGAAGCCTTACGGGGGAGGCTTGAAGGACAGCCTGGTTTCGCTCCATCCCTTTCTCCCTCAAGGTATTTGTGTAACTCACCAGGAGAATCGAATTCTTGACGACCAGGGCGGTCAGGGTGATCATGCCAATCATGCTGATAATAGAGAGTGTATCACCGGTCACATAAAGGGCCCCAAAGGCTCCCGCTGTGCTTAAAGGCAAAGCAAGCATGACCGTTAAAGGATGGAGGAAACTGTTAAACTGTAATGCCAGAACCATGTAGACGATGATGATCGCCTGGACAAGAGCGATCATCAGATAATAAAAAGATTCCTTGAATGCTTCCGCATGTCCGAAAAAACTATAAGAATAACCCGTCGGGATATTTTTTTTTGCCAATGCCTCGACTTCCGCAAGGGCTTCCCCTAAATATTTTCCCGCCGCCGTGTCTGCGTATATCGTTGAACTCCTCTGCCGATCCTTGCGGTTGATCAAGTTGGGGCTGATCCCTTCTTCTACTTTCACCACCTGGGCCAGTTTAATCAGACCCCCTTTCGCCGTTCGGATGGTAATCTGGGAGATGTCATTGGGATTCATCCGTTGATCTCGAATCAACCTGACCCTCACATCATACCGTTTTGCTCTCTCGGCGTCCTTGAATTTTGATACCTGTTGCCCACCGATCATTTGCAGGATGGCAGAAGAAATCTCTTGAATATCGACTCCCACATCAGAAGCCTTATTTCGGTCAATCAGAACCCTCACCTCGGGTTTGGTCAGCTCAAGATCGGAACTGATATCGACGATGCCAGGGCTTCTCATCATCTCTTGCATCATCCGGTTGGAGAGCTTCTCCAGCTCTTCCATCTCTGGCCCCTTAATATCTAACTGGAGGGGAGCGCTTCTCCTCCCCCCGACCGCAATGTCCTGGAACTCTTCGATATAGGCTTTGAACCCTGGAATTTCTCTTATCTTTCCCCGGAGACCCTCCATGACCATCTGCTGGGAACGTTTTCGTTCTCCCCGGTCCTTCAGGGAGACGAGAAGAAGCCCCTTGTTCACTTCTTTTTGGGCACCTACCCCAATGGTAGTAAAGATGCTTCGAGTCTCTGGCATATTGAGGACCAGGTTTTCAACTTTTTGCATCTTATCATCGGTGTAATGCAATGTGGATCCCGTCGGAGTCTCAATACGGATCGTAAAACGACTCTGGTCTGATTTGGGAATAAATTCAGATTTTAAAAGGGAGAGGAGACCGATACTTCCCACAAAAATTAAGACCGCGATGAATACAATGAGCCCTCGATGTTTTAAACAGAATGTTAAAGCGCCCCGGTATCGGTTTTCAAGTTTTTCATAGGACTGGTCAAAAAAGCGATAGACCTTGCCATGTTTGGATTCCACCTTTAAGTAGCGTGAACAGAGCATGGGAATGAGAATCAGGGCGACCGCCAGAGAAGCGATCACGGAGGCAGCCACCGTCACTCCAAACTGATAGAAGAATCGGCCGATGATCCCTCCCATAAAAGCAACAGGGATGAACACCGCCGCAATGGAAAAGGTGGCGGCCATGGCAGCAAACGCGATCTCTGAGGTCCCATCCCTTGCAGCGGTGATGGGATCTGCCCCTTCTTCCATATGCCGGTAAGTATTTTCAAGGACGATAATCGCATCATCAATCACCACCCCAACCATCATAGAAAGGGCAAGCATCGTCATATAATTCCGGGTAAAACCCATGATATACATTATCCCGAAACTGGTGATCAATGAGGCCGGAATGGCGATCGCCGTGATGACGGTACTCCGGATGCTCAGGAGAAAGATAAACATCACTCCCGCCGCAAGCAGGCCGCCGATCAGAACATCATACTGGACATCGGAGATCGCTTCTTCTATAAATTTTGAGGAATCAAAAGAGATCCCGATATCCACCCCTTCCGGAAGGGTCTTTTGAATCTCGTTAAGCTTCGCCTTGACTCCCTGGGCCACCTCCACCACATTCGCTCCGGATCTTGGAACGATGCTCAATCCGATAGAGGGAACCCTATTAAACCGGGCCATGGACCGTATGGGTTCCGTCCCGTCTTCTGTCCATCCGACATCCTTCAAACGAACGGGGGCCCCGTTCCGATAGGTAATGATTAAATGGTTAAATGCCTCAATGTTCTCGAGTTGGCCCAAATTTCTGACCGTAAATTCCCGATCAACACTTTCAATGATTCCCCCTGGAAGCTCAATATTTTTTGCAAGGAGCGCCTTGGCAATATCATTGGAGGCCAAGCGGTGAGCCTCCAACTTTTTCCCATCGAGCCAGACTCGGATCTCCCTCTTCGCATATCCATCCAAGTTGATCGTCCCGACTCCTTTGATGGACTCCAGCTGAGGCCTTAGAACTTCGTCGGCAAGCATCCCCAATTTTTGCAGAGACAGATTGCCTCGCATGGAAAGCCAGAGGATGGGAATAGCATTGATATCGATCTTATCGATAATGGGAGGGTCAATATCGGTGGGTAAATTTCGCTTTGCCAGATCGACCTTCGCCCTCACATCTTGAACGACCGAGTCAACATTGCGGTAGAGTTCAAACTCCACAACAATCTGAGAGAAACCATAACCACTCGTTGAAGTGATATGCTTCACCCCTTCGATGGTATTCACCTGTTCTTCGATCGGGTCGGTAATATCGGTATCCATTACCTCTGGAGCGGCACCGAAAAGGGTGGTGGTGATGGTCACCACAGGAAAATCAACCTTGGGGTACAGGTCAATCCCAATTCTTTGATATCCGAGGATCCCAAAAAAGATTAGAGCTAAGGTGATGATGGTTGCAAAGACAGGCCGCTTAACAGAAGTATCTGAAAGGAACATAATGATTAATCCGAGGTAAAGGTAGAGATTGCCACGCTCTCCCGCTGAGGCGGGGTCGCTCGTAAAGACAAATAGGAATTACGATACAGTCTCATGAGGGCAAAGGGGGCTAATGATTTCATGGGTTGATCTTCACTTTTGTGCCGTGGGTTAGTTGCTCATGCCCGGTCACGACCACCCGCTCCCCTTTTTGAATTCCCTTCAGCACCTCCACCTTTCCATCAAACCGAATACCCGTTTCAACCTCTTTTCGTTGGGCGATTTCATCCTGCACGGTATAGATGAAAAACTTACCCTCCTGGCTAAAAAGCGCAGATTCCGGGATGATCAAGGCGGCTGGATTGCCCCCTGCGGGGATAGAGACTTCAGCAAAGAACCCCGGTTTCAAACGGTAGTTTGGGTTTTTTACCAATGCCTTCATCTTCACATTCCGGGTGTTCGGGTCTGCGGTGGGACTGATGAACCGGAGGACGGCTAAATATTTCTCTTCAGAAAAGGCTTTCACAACAAATTGAATTTTGCTTTCAGGGCGAATCGTCCCGGCCAAATTTTCCGGCACATAAAATTCGAGTTCAAGGGGATCCATTTGAACAATCTTCATGATCTCATCTTTCGGGGCGACGTTGACATGTTCCCCGACAGCGGCAATTTTGAGATGAAGGATGCCCTCAATGGGTGAAACAATTTGATGGTCTAAAAGATTCTGTTTGGCAATATTTAACTCGGCCTTCGCCAGAGCCAACCTTGCCTCATCCAGCTTCATCTTGAGGGTAAGATCATCGTAAGTCTGTTGAGGAATCACCTTCGATTCAAGGAGCTTATGATATCTGGCGAGGGTAACCCTGCTCGTCTCTAAAGAGGCCGCGGCCTGCTGGACATTAGCTTCTGCCCTTTCCACCTGGAGTCTGGCATCCACATCGTCCAAATGAACGATGACCTGGCCCTTTTTGACCCGATCTCCCTCTTTGACAAGAATTTGTTTAATGATTCCTGCTTTTTTGGGACTGATGGTTACATCCTCAAGCGCTTTTAGACTTCCAACTGCCGACACTGTATAGGAAATAGGTTTCGGATTCGCTATGACCACCTCGACCGTTTTTTCTTCTATCATTTTGGTCTGGGGATTCGACGAAGCGTTGGGTGGAAGCGAATCGTTTGAACTACATCCCCAGAATGTGGCCAAGACCATCAAAAGGTTGAATAATGGATGGTGTCTTAATTTCATTGCTTGCCTCAACACGCCATGCGCATAGCGTTAAGCGCTTCGTGTTTTTTTCTTTCTATGGATACATCCTTCCCATGGATCGTTCCAACTGTGCCTTGGCAACGTTGAAATCACTCAATGCGCCGTAGTAGTTCACTCTCGCCTGGGCCAATAAGACCACGGCATCGAGGACATCGGTTTGTGTCGCCACCTGATATTTATACCGCTCCTCATTCATCCTTAAATTCTCTTCAGCCTGCTCAATGGCCGTTTCTGCAACTTTTAAATTCTTTTCGGCTACCGACAAATTGAGATAGTCATTCTTTACTTCCAGGGTAATCGATTCGATGAGGAGATCTTTTGAATCCTCGGCCTGTTTGACCTTGACTTTGCTTTCTCCCACTTTGAAAGCCGTATTCCCCCAATTCCAGAGAGTGAATGTAGCCAACGCCTGAACGGTCCACCTTTCATTTTTCATATCCCCGTTCAGCATGGGTTCTTCAGATATTCGGTTATAGTTACCTGAAAGGCTGACCGTCGGGAAATACCCACTTTTTGCAATCTTCACATTCTCCTTCACCTGATCGATCACCAATTGAGCGGTTTTGACCTCTGGCCTTTGCCGGAGCGCCTCCTCGAGAGCCGCATTAAAACCCATTGGAAAGGGTTTATAGGAAAGAATATCGACCACTTCAAGAGGAGTATTGATCTCCCTTCTCAGCAATATATTGAATGAAGACTTAGCCGCTGCCACGTCATTTTCTGCTCTAACAAGAGCCTGTTTGGCATTGGCCAGCCTTACCTCCGCCTGGAGGACATCATTTTTAGGAACTATCCCGACTTCGAAGAAGGCTTTTGTCACTTCGAGTTGAGCTTCGAATTGTTTGACCGTTTGTTTGGCTACGTCCAGGAATCTTTCAGATTTCAAGATATTAAAGTAGCCCGCTCTCACTTGAAGGACCAAGTCCCGCCTAACGGTTTCAACATTCTCTTTCGAAAGATCCACACCTAACTTTGATGCACGATAATTCGCTAAATTGAAACCTCCCGTGAAAAGGGGCTGATTGAGAGTGGTATTAAAATTGTATAAATCTCTGCTCGTGAGGGGCATGGTGGATGCCCCCCCCCCGGATACGGGGATGGTCGTCGACCCTATCGTAGAAGGTGTGTTATATCGGTTATAAGCATATTGCCCCGTCCATAGAGGAAGGAAATTTGTAATCGCCTCCTTACGCCTGAATTCAGAGCCATCAATTCCCATCATGGCAGAATGGAGAACCAGGCTCCGTTCCATGGCAATCTTTATGCTTTCTTCGAGGGTTAAAGGCTTCTGAGCCTCTTGGGCCCAGACCACCCCTGTAAAAACCGCCATCGACAAAATAAAGCTGACGAACCCTTTCCTTCTCATTGATCTATCTCCTCCTTTCCATTTGTTTCACCCCACCTAAAAAGATTTCTAAAACCGTATCCAATTTTGAAATGAGTGGATAATTTTGGCGGCTGATGAACCACTCGAAAACAAAAGAATTGACGATCCCCACTAAGGCATGGGCCAAATCAAGAGGGTCGATAGGCTTAAACTCCTTTTCCTTGATTCCCTTACTCATCACCTCAGCAAGGAGTTGAATATAGGTGACCATCTTTTCATGGACTCCTTTTCCCAAATCATCCTTTACGGTCCATTCGAAGCGGCTCCTTTCGGTAATAAAAATCCTAAAAAAATCTCTGTTTCTCTCGATTAATTTGAACTGGAGACCTAACACCTTTCTGATTCTCTCAATCGCTGAGTTTTTCTGAGAGAGTTCAGCCTTGACCAAAAGGTTCATCTCCTCTACTTTCTCATCAATCAGGGTGAAATAAAGTTCCTTTTTTGATTTAAAATATTTATAGAGCGTCCCCGTCCCAAACTCTCCTTCCCGTGCGATGTCGCTCATGGTGGTGGTAAAGAATCCTTTTGCGGCAAATACTTTCTCCGCGGATGAGAGGATCTCTTCACGATGAGCTAAATACTCCCTCTCTTTCCTGCTTATTTTTTCTTTCCCCATCCTTCTTAACCCCTTTGAACGTTTTAAGAATAATTATTCACTTTTTGAATATAAATTCATTTTTAATATAAAAAAGGGGGATTGTCAAATTAATTTTTAACGATTTATAACATCTTAGCGCTTTGGAAAAGACTGTCTATCCCCCCCTCCATCCCCGATGCTGTAAAAAAAATTGGGATGACCGCGGGTTCTCCCCTTTAGCAAACCCTGCCTGCCAATAGGCGGGGGGAGAGAAATGGGGCTAAAGGGAGGACTGGGATGAGAGGGAGACAAGCTTTCCGCTCACCTCTAACGTATGGCCAATCACCCCCTTTAATGATTCGATAATGCCAAGATAAATCGGTGAAGATTTGGGGACACAAATTCCTTGAATTAATCTCTCCTCATGCTCTTCGGAATATCCATTTGCAATTTTGAACATCGACCTAACTTCCTCTCCAATTTTTTGGGCAAGGAGCTTGTTCTGAGTCAGGATCAGATCCGGGAGGTTTTCCAAAAGTCTCATGGCCTCTTGAAAAACGTCGTTCACTTCTTTGACGGCTCGATCACTGAAAAGGATATGGTTCTGAGCCTTAGCTCTTAAACAGTCTAAAATTCCTTCAATATTATAAGTCATGCGGTCGAAACTCGAGGTGATCGAGAGATAGGGTTTTGCCCACTCCCTCCCTTTCTCACTCGACGGAGTTTTTGAAACAACAGAACGGGTCAACTCTGATGAACAGTGGTGAATCTTATCTTTAATTTCCATTGCTTCTTGGATAGGTTTTCCCGTTGGTTTTCGAAACCCCTCAAAAGCCAATTCCAACATTTTCGAGATCGTCTGACACAACAAAACCATCTTCTCCTTTATTTCCTCGTCCATCTTTCTCACCTCCTTAAATCTGATCAAGATCAAAGGGTGTGGAACAGTTTTAACTGTTCTTTCGATTTTTCCTCCTCTTTTCTTTCAGGAAAAAGATTGATCTTCCCGTAAACGCCATCGTGACCCGGGACAATTGAAACCTTTCCCTGCCGCATTCGGATAATTCCCTCCAAGATATTCGATGGAACGAATAAAGCCAATTCATCGGGAGGGGTGTCGAGAAGGATTTTAAATTCTGAACTTCCCGGCTCAATCAATCTTTCATACTCGGTCTCTACCGCCTTTGCTCCCACCCGAACTCCCAGCGTTTCGGCAATAATCTCCTCCAACGGAATCAGGTGGATAGAAGGAATGGCATTCTTCGGGATAAAACCTTCTGGACGGTCAGCCAATTCTTCCACTCGATGCATCACCCCCACCGTCAACTTTTTGTGGCAATTTGGACAGAGGGATTGGTTTTCTTTTGTTTGAGAAGGAGAGGTGATCACCCCGCATTGGCGATGACCATCATAATGATATTTTCCCTCCTCCGGAAAGAACTCGATGGTGAAGAGAAGTTTGTTTGGATCCTTCTTCCGAATCGCCCCGGTGATCTCCTGATAATCCAATGAACAATTAAAAACATTGGCTTCCCTTCCCAGGCGGTTCGGGGAGTGGGCATCCGAATTGGAGAGGAGGGTCATGGAATCGAGAGCCGACACCCTCCAGTTCATTTCAGGATCCGAGGAGAGACCGGTCTCAATCGCATGGATATGAGGGGTCATCTCTCCGAAACATTCCTCGATGGAGTCGAACCCTGAATTGGCTCCGAAGATCGAAAACCAAGGGGTCCAGACATGGGCAGGGATGATCAGGCAATCCGATGAAATATCCAAGATCATCTTTATCAGTTCTTTTGTTGTAAAACTGAAAATGGGTCTCCCATCGGAGGAGAGTTTCCCAATGTTTCCCAATTTAGACCGGATGGCTTCTACCACTTCGAAGCTGGGGGCAAAAATGAGGGTGTGGACCCGCCTCACCCTGCCATTCTGAGTATAGATATTGCTCACCTCTGTGGTCAAAATATACCGGACATCCTGATTCCCTCTTCTCAACTTCAAAAGTCCATTTCCTGATGGTTCTAATTTTGATCGCAACTCTGCAAAATAGGTCGGATGGGTAAAGTCTCCTGTCCCGAGAAGAGCGATCCCCTTTTTCTTTGCCCATTGAGCGAGGGTCTCCACTTCCATCTCCCTGCTTGTGGCCCGGCTGTACTTTGAATGAATATGAAAATCAGCGATGAAACGCATCATATCAACCAAACGCAGAGCGCCAAAAAAATGTCGGGTAGTCAGATCGTTCCTGAGTTATATCGTCAAGAGACGACAAGACGATGAGATTACAGGAGGTTGAGACTTTAGTTTCCCAATCGATCATATAAACGAAGTTCATTCAACGACTTTATAGACAGTATCGTGTTCTCTCGCTTTACCCTGAACTTTGATCCCAATATCTGCGCCCGGGCCTGCTTCCTGAACAGTTTTATTCTCAATCTGCATGGAATCGATGGCCTGGGTGATATCGGTGGTATGCCCGACAATATGGATGGTATCCCCGACCTTTAATGATCCTTCTGATAGCCGAATCGCCGCCACGCTGATCTTTCCAAAAAATTTGATGATCTCCCCAATTTTCTTCTCTTCCATTTGTCTCCTCCTTTCTCACTATTTAAGTTTAATTCCTATTCTTTTCAATCCTTCTAAGACCTCCCTTATCTCAATCCCTTTTAAACATTCAACCTCCCTGCAAAGGAGGAATCGCTCCTGCGGACAGGGAAAGCAATAAACTTCTTTTCGAATCACAACCACCTTTTCTCCCCTCGGTGACCAAACCCTGTGATCGGTCGGGCCAAAGATGACCATCGTAGGAAGTCCCAGGGCAGCAGCCATATGGGAGACACCGGAATCATTTCCGATATAGAACCAACATCCTTCCATGATCGATGCCAGCTGGAGAAGTGTCAGGCCTCTCCCAAGAATAAAGGAGTTGGTCTCCAACCCCTCAAAGGCTTTCTGAGTTTCTATCCCTTCCGCCGGACCGAGGACAGTAAGGATTTTTGTGCCGAGATGATGTTGAAGCGTTCGAGCAAGAGTTGAGAACCGCTCAAGAGGCCAAACCTTCTTCTTGCTCCCACTGCCGGGATGGAGGACGATCACCTTTGTCCGTTCTTCCGGCGTGATCCCTTTCCCTTCCCAGAAATTCCTGGCCCATTCTCGATCCCCCTCCTTCAAATGAAGTTTAGGGATGGGCTCCGAGGGGGGCAACCCCTGCCGGACAAATTGTTTAAGAAGATGATCGGTCAAATGAACTTTTTCATCCCAGGGCGGAAAAGAGCGAATGGGAAGAATTTGGCCCGGGCAAACCCTCCTCAGATTTCCAACGACCGTTCCTTCTCCGTCCCTTCCGAAAGCGACGATGAGATCAAACGACTTAAAAAAATGAGAAAGATGGAAGTCCAAAGATCCTTCCCGAACGAAGAACGTAGCCATCCCTTTTTGATCAATAGAGAGGATCTCTTCGACATAAAACCGGTTTTCCACCAACTCCAGAATTCTCGGGTAACCCATGATCACTGATTTGGCTTCGGGAAAGGCCTTTCGAAGGGTTTCGAGCGCAGGCAAAGCGAGAATGAAATCCCCCAAGGCACCCTGATGGATCACCAGGAACGACTGAACCCCAGGCGCCTTTTTCATAGAAAGGTAACCACTCCCTTCAGCTTATAAACTCCACCTTCGGATCATCGAGGTGGCTTTGGATCTGTATTTTCCTGAGAATGGATTGAATGGTAAAGCTTTCTTTTAACATGGCTTTCTAATCAATATCTTCCAATTTTAAGGAGGGATCAGGCTCTTCATCCAATGCCCGTTTGATTGCATCTAACAATTCCTCGGGGTCATATGGTTTTTTAATATAGAAACGGGCTCCCATCGCCATCGCCTTTTCCTCCGCGTTTTTTTCCGGGCTGCCCGTCAGGAAGATGACGGGAATAGTAAAGGTATTGATGGAGCGCTTTAATCTCTGCGCCACACTAAACCCATTTCCAGCTGGCATCCGGATATCGAGGATGATGAGATCCGGTTTTTCCTTGTGCGCCATGAAGACACCCTGTGCCCCATCAAAGGCGGTGACGACATCATACCCGGCCCCCTGGAGCCGGATCATCAACCCCTTGACAATATCTCGCTCATCATCCACGACCAGGATCTTTTTTCTCTGTCCCATATTTTCCTCGTTCCCCTTTTTAATTTTTATTCTCCCTCTCTTCCATCTTCTTCGAATAGACAGACTCCCCCTCCAACCAGACTGACATTTCATCCCGGCTCTTCTGAAATGCCTCCATCTCACCTCTTTCGATGGGATGACCTTTGGGAAAAGTCTCTTTTATCGGGTTCCGAAACCGGCCATCTTTGGCCAGCCGAAAGTCCAAATGAGGCCCGGTGGAGAGGCCGGTTGAGCCTACATATCCGATGACCTGCTTCTGTCTTACCCTGACCCCTTTCCGAATCCCGGGACCATAACGGGAAAGATGGCCATAATAGGTGGTATACCCATTCCTATGCCGGAGGACCACCTGGTTTCCGAAACCGCTATTCCGGCCGCAAAAGGTAACGGTTCCATCTGCCACAGCCCATAGGGGTGTTCCAGAAGGAGCCGCATAATCCACACCATAATGAGGCCTCATCCCTCCCAGGATAGGGTGTTTGCGTGCCCGGCTGAATTTAGAGCTGATCCGGCTAAATCGCAACGGGGCTTTCAAAAATGCCTTTTTCAGAGAAACCCCATTTTCATTATAATAATCCTCTTTATACCGGATCCCTCTTATGATTTTTTCTCCACTCTGATACTCCAAGGCCTGGATCGCTCCATACTGGATGAATTGATCTCCTTTATAGATCTTCTCCACCACCACTTTGAAACGATCCCCTTCGCGAATATCCTTATAAAAATCGATCTCCCAGGCGAGGATCTCAGCGAATGCAAGGGTCAATTGGTCCTGTTCCCCGGCCGCATCCATTGCCTCAAAAAGAGAGGATCGAATTTCTCCGACCACCTTCACGCGATGTGTATCGAGGGAAACTTTTTTCTGTTGCGCCACATATCCCTCCGTGTCCTTTTCGATCTCATAAATTTCTAAGGGACTCGCCTCATAAATAAATTTTACCAATTCCCCCTCCACATCCGTGATGAAACGGTAAGTCCCTCCTTTGATCTTTTTAAAATTCACATAAGGTTTTAATTTCGAGACGATCAGATCAATCCAACGAAGAGGAATGTTTTTTTCCAATAAAGATTTAAAAAGGGAACTTCGCTGCTTCACGTCTCCTTCGATGATATGGAGTTGGGGTTCCTGAACAGTCGGTGGCACAGGCGGAGGGGGGACGTTTGAAGGCGGAGAGGAAGGAGAAAGGATAAAGAAATAGATCAGCAGGGAAAGGCCGATGAGTCCTCCCCCCGAGAAAAACATCCACCTCCTTCTCTTCTTCCTGTCCTCAAAAGGCCGTCCCCGGTGTTGATTTTGTTTTTTATAATCAAAATTCATCTTTTTAAACTCTTCCCTTCTTAGCCAGCTTCTCTTAAATAATTCGCCGCATCCTCGGGAGGAGTGGGATTGACAAAGAAACCGGTTCCCCATTCAAACCCCTCCCTCAGTCCAATCCGCAATCGTGCCTCAATATGCCAGTGGTATTCGGGCCGATGGAATCGACTCTGAACAGGAGAAGTATGGAAAGTCAGGCTGTAGGGCGGATCAGAAAGAAGTTTAAAAAAAGAATAAAACAGGGATTGGATCCCAATGGAAAGATCTCCCATTTCTTCTTCGGTAATGCGATGAAAATCGGAGGAATGCACCTTAGGAATAATCCAAGTTTCGAAGGGGTAACGTGAGGCAAAGGGAGAAAATATTAAAAAATGGACCGTCTCCAAGATGACCCTCTTCTTCATCAATATTTCTTCTTTGATGATGTCGCAGAAAATGCAGCGCTCCTTGCGTTGATAGTAATCCAACGTCCCCCAAATCTCCTCGTCAATTCTCTTGGGGATGACCGGCATGGCCAAAATATGGGAGTGGGGGTGGCGATTAAAAATTGCCGGGTGATTTTTCACAATAAGGAATTGCTGGAATCTTCGATCTTTTTCCAAGTCGATCAACCTCTCCTTATACGCCAATAGGATCTTCTCAATTTGTTTGGACTCCATGGTGGCCAGACTCTGTTGATGATCGGGGGTTTCCACAACGATCTCGTGGGCGCCAATGGCCCCCATCACATCATACATCCCCTCCGGGCGGCGATCGAAGCCCTCTTCAATACGGAAGAAGGGAAATTTATTGGGGACGACTCGGACTGACCATTTTCCCTCCTCATGATTTAATGAAAAAGTTTCCGGGGGGGTCATTCCTTCATTACCGGGGCAGAAAGGACAGGGACCTTTTATCTCTTGTGGCCGATAGGGAGGTTTGAAAGGAAGGTAATCCGATGGGCCTTTCGGATGGTCATTGGTGACCACCACCCACATTCGTGTAATAGGCTCTCTTCTCAGTTCTGCCATTGAACTTTTTATGAAAGAAGGGATTGATAAATATATGGCCTTCCCCGATGAGAATCGTCTTTTCCCATCATCGGCCCTTCCACCCGGGCCACCAGCCGCTTCTTGTAAAGATTGAGCAATCTGGTGCCGCTCGTGTTCATCTCAATCCCCTCTTCCTCAGACAATTCTCTCAGCGTCAGCTGCCTTTTCTTCATCACTTGGTTTAAGGTATGGATCAAATAATTATTCAGAGAACCGATGATTCGCCATCCCTCCGGACCGGTGGTTAGAACGGCTAACCTTTTTCTCTCCAACGCCACTCCGATGTTCTCCGTCTGAGAGGGGTTGAGGTTCTTCAGGACGAGGAATTTCTCTCCATATTCGCCGCTCCATAACCGAGAGATCATTTTTGCCACCACCTCATCAGCCCAAGAAAAATCAATCGAACCCATTCCCGAGAAATCAAGAACGATACGAAGCGCCCCTTTCCCTTCGCTTAAAATCTTTTCAAGGGCCTCCCGAATCCGGATGCCTCGGGATCGGCCGGTCATCTCCCTGGACCCATTTTTAAGAAGGCCGTTGGTCAGTTTTTTTAAATAAAGAATTCGCTTTTCCATTCTTTTATTTCAATTGATTCAGTTGAATCAACTAATCACAAATTGAATCTTTTGTCAAGAGATTGTTTTTCCAGCAGGGGAGACCTTCCCATATCTTATCCCTCCACCTCCTCCCTCCACTTTTTGATCTCCCTCAGGGCCCTCTTCGCCATGAGGAGTCGTTTGCCTCTCCCCTTGCTCTTTCCGGGCAAGGGAGGAAATAGACCAAAATTGATATTCATCGGTTGGAAGGGAACGGACAGGGATTGAGTGATGTAATGAACCAATGCACCGATTGCGGTGGTCATGGGAGGGACAACCATTGGCATCCCATTCGCATAGCGATAGGCGTTGATCCCGCATAAGAGGCCCATGGCCGTAGATTCCATGTACCCCTCTACGCCGGTGATCTGTCCGGCAAAAAATAGGTTCGAACAATGCTTCAGTTGCAGTGCATTCCCTAATAATCTTGGGGCGTCGATAAAGGTATTGCGATGGATAGAGCCCAACCGGACGAATTCCGCATGCTCCAGTCCCGGGATCATCCGAAAGACCCTCTTTTGTTCTTCATACTTTAACCGGGTTTGAAATCCCACCATATTGAAAAGCGTCCCTGACCGGTTTTCCTGCCTCAGTTGAACGACAGCAAAAGGTTGTCTCCCGGTCGCCGGGTCAGTGAGGCCAACGGGTTTGAGGGGTCCATGAGCAAGGGTCGCCCCTCCGCGTCCTGCCATCTCTTCAATGGGAAGACACCCCTCAAAGAGATATCTCTTTTCAAATGCGTGCACAGGCACTTTCTCGGCTTTATTTAATGTGATGACAAACTGGTTATATTCTTCTTCATTCATCGGGCAGTTGATATAGTCCATTCCCCCTTTTCCATAGCGAGAAGACCTGAAAATCTTCTGAAAATTAATTGAATCGGCCGTGACAATGGGTGAGAGGGCGTCGTAAAAAAAGAGACGATGGGATCCCGTCACCTTCTGGATTTCCTTGCTCAAGGCCTCGGAGGTGAGAGGACCGGTCGCAATGATGGTGAACCCTTCTTGGGGGATAGAAGAAACCTCTTCCCGGATCACTTTCACGTTTTCCAGGCCTTCCAAGATTTGAGTGATCTCTCTTGAGAAAACCTCTCGATCTACTGCCAGAGAATCTCCCGCTGGAACCCTTGTCTCCGCTGATACGTTTAGAATGAGAGATCCTAATTCCCTCATCTCCTCTTTCAGAACTCCTGACGCATTCTCGAAGGATTCCGATTTGAATGAATTACTGCAAACCAATTCCGCAAAGAAAGGAGAGCGGTGGGCAGGGGAAAAGACCTTTGGTTTCATCTCATAAAGAATGACCTTTCCTCCCCTTTTAGCGATCTGCCAGGCCGCTTCACTGCCTGCCAGGCCTGCGCCGATAATAACAATGGGTTCCATGGGTTTCTTATTTTATGCCTTTCCCTTCCCGTTTGTAAATTGAAATTTTGACAATTTCAGGGAAACTTGGTAGATTTAAAAACAGTCTATGGCTGAAGGGAATGAGGGAGGACTGTTTCTAAAAAAATGAAGATCGAATTCATCGTTCCGGCCGTTGAAGAAAATGCCCGGATTCCTAATCTCGCTTTCCCTATTCTTGCGTCTCTCACTCCGAGTGATGTGGAAATCTCATTTACCGATGACCTTTTGACTCCCATCCATTTGGATAAAGATTTAAAAGAAGTGGATCTCGTCGGAATCACGGTTTTGACGAAAACAGCCCTGAGGGCCTACGAAATTGCAGAAGCTTATCGGAAAAAGGGAATCCCCGTTGTTCTCGGAGGAATCCACCCCACCGCCCTTCATGAAGAGGCCAAAGCGCATGCTGATTCCGTGGTGATCGGAGAGGCTGAAGAAATGTGGCCACAGCTCATTGAAGATGCCAGGGCGGGCAATCTTAAACCCTTTTACCGTCAAGCGGGTTACACGACATTATCAAACCTTCCAATTCCCCGGCGAGATATCCTCCCCTCCAAGGGATATCTCCCACTGGACGTGGTTCAGGTGACAAGAGGATGTCCTTTCCGCTGTGAATTCTGTTCCGTCCAGAAGTTTTTTGGAGAAACTTATCGGTTCAGGTCAATCTCGGATGTGGTGGAAGAGGTTCGGCGACTACGTCATCGATATATGATGTTCAACGACGATAATATTATCGGAAACCATTCTTATTCAAAGGAATTGCTCAACGCCTTAATCCCCCTCAAAAAAAGATGGTTTGGACAGGCCTCCCTGTCCGGTCTGAAGACGATCGAGAATGTGGAGCTACTGGCCAGAAGCGGGTGTAACAGTCTCTTCATCGGGTTTGAATCACTTTCCAAAAAAAACCTGGCGACGTCCAATAAGGTTCAGAATGATCCCTCTGAGTATCGTGAAATCATTGATACCCTCCATCGATTCGGCATCGCCATCTGCGGGTCCTTTGTTTTTGGATTTGATGAGGATGATCCTTCTGTATTTGGAGAGACGGTTTCTTTCGCCATCCAGACCAAACTCTTCTCAGCCATCTTTATGATCCTCACCCCCTATCCAGAAACAACCTTTTATCAAAGGGTAAAAAATGAGGGACGCTTAACCCAGGATCAATGGTGGTTATTAAAAAATCCTGAGGATTCGGCTCCCCACTTCCTTCCGAGGAGGATGGACGGCAAGACGCTCTGTGCCGGTTGGAAATGGGCCTGGAAGGAGTTTAATTCCCTTTCCTCCATCTCGAAACGGTTTCATTGGAATTATTCTCCAACCCTGATCAATCGTTTCGTTTATTTTCCTTTCCAATGGATGCAGCATCGGTTTGCAAAGAAAAAAATCCTTGAAGGCAAGCGAAGATTTCGATTCCGTTCATTCTGAACTGCGGTATCCACACTCCTTTTGAGGGCATCGCTTGTTGGTTCCACCTTTTCCTTGCTTCTCTAACAGGAAGGGGAAACCGCATTGGGGACATTTCTCTGGAATGGGTTTATCCCACAAGGCATAGGTACAATCGGGGTACTTGGTGCAGCTGTAAAAAGTTCTTCCCTTTCGGGTCCTTCTTTCCACCAGGATCCCGCCGCACCCCTCCTGAGGGCACTGGACGCCGGTATCCAAAGATTGGGTGAATTTGCAGGCCGGGTAATTGGAACAGGCTAAAAACCTTCCAAACTTTCCTTTTTTGACGACCATGGAACTTCCACATTTTGCACACTTGGCATCGGTCTCCACCTGGTTTTCTTCGTTCCCTTCCACTTCCCTCGTATATCGGCATTTGGGATAACTTGAGCAGGCTAAGAAGTAACCTCTCTTGCCCCAACGCTTCACCATCTTCGAACCGCATCGTTCACAGGTGGCGTCTGTGGGGATCTGCTCTCTTTTCACGTCCCTCATGGAAACCCTGGCCATTTCCAAATCTTTTTCGAAAGGAAGATAGAACTCTTTCAATGTTTCGATCCAATCTCTCCGGCCCTCTTCGATCTTGTCTAAATTCTCTTCCATTTGTGCGGTGAATTCGATATCGAAGATATCAGGAAAACTGACAACGAGAAGATCGTTTACCACCAACCCCAATTCCGTTGGGAAAAACTTCCTTTTTTCTAAATGGACGTATCCCTTTTCTTTGATTGTACTTAAAATGGTTGCATACGTTGAAGGTCTTCCAATCCCTTGCTCTTCCAATTCCCTGATGAGCGTGGCTTCAGAAAATCGATAAGGCGGCTGGGTGAAATGCTGTTTAGGGGTAAGCCCCAATAGCTCCAGAATTTCCCCTTCCGATAACGGGGGCAATGCATTTTCTTGCTCTCCGTTCTCCCGGTTGTCTTCTCCCTCCATATAGAGAGCCATGAATCCCTGGAAGACGGGGACAGACCCTGTGGCAGTGAAAATCGCATCGTCCGCTTTGATCTCTGCTGTCGTTTGAAGGAAGATAGCGGAGGGCATCTGAGATGCGACGAAACGATCCCAAATCAATTTATAAAGGGCTCTCTGATCTTCATCCAAAAAGGTCTTTATTTTATCCGGTTCGAATTCAATCGAAGTGGGTCGGATGGCCTCATGGGCCTCCTGAGCTCCTCGCCGGCTTTTGTAGACATTCGGCTTGGGAGGAAGATAGGAGTCTCCAAAATGGTCCTTAATCCATCCCCTGACCTGATGAATGGCTTCTGCCGAGATCCGCACCGAATCAGTCCTCATGTAAGTGATCAAACCCACCATCCCCATCTCGCCGAGGTCTATGCCCTCATATAATTTCTGGGCAATCCACATGGTCTTTTGGGCGGGGAAAGAGAGCTTACGGAAAGCCTCCTGTTGAAGCCGGCTAGTAATAAAGGGAGGGAAGGGATGGCGTTGCTTCTCTTGTTGAATAATCTTTAAAACAGAATAAGGAACCGTCTCGAGGGCTTTCTGGATGGCCAGGACATCAGCTTCCCTGGCCATTTTCGCCTTCTTCCCCTTCCATTTTGTCAATTTCGCATCAAAGGAAACTGACGAATCTTTTCCCTTCAGCTTAGCTGTTAGGCTCCAATATTCCTCCGAGACAAAATTTTGAATTTCTCTTTCCCGATCACAAATGATTCGAACCGCCACGGACTGGACTCGACCCGCACTCAATCCTCGACGGACTTTTTCCCAGAGAATCGGGCTGACCTGATAGCCAACCAAACGATCTAATATCCGCCTCGCCTGCTGAGCTTCGTATTTAGATTGTTGTAATTTTCCGGGGCGGCGAAGAGCATCCAGGACCGCCTTTTTAGTAATTTCATTGAAGAGCACCCGATAAATATTCTTGTTCCCATCTCCAATCTCTTCGGCAATGTGCCACGCAATCGCCTCTCCCTCACGATCCGGATCTGGCCCGAGGTAAATATTCTTCACCTCCTTGCTGGCCTTCTTCAATTCTCGAATGACCTTCCCTTTTCCGGAGATAGTGACATATCGGGGCTGAAAATCTTTTTCAAGATCCACTCCCAGTTCACCCTCTGGAAGGTCCTTAATATGACCTACGGAAGCCTTAACGACGTAATCTCCCCCTAAAAATTTTTCAAGGGTTTTTACTTTCGCCGGAGATTCTACGACAACCAACCCTTTTGGCATTCTTCTCTGCTCCAACTATTTAAAAAGGGATTGACATTTTTTGTGGTGATTAACAAAATATATAGTTTAAAACAATTCTTCTCCGGATGCATCCCTTTGATCAGATTTTTTTACTGAAACATTTACCTGGCCACTGGCAGATCAGTCCTTTCAATTCTAAATTCAAAAGAAGACTCGAGACCTTCCCTGGATCGAGTTGGGTCTCACGGATGATGGCATCGATATGTAATGGAGTTTCTCCTAAAAGGCCATAGAGGGTCTTCTCCCCTGCGGAGAGATCAGGAGCGGGTGGCGCTGCGGGCGGGACGGTCTCTCCCTCCCTTTTCCATTGGGGGTATATCTCTTCAAGAATATCTTCCGTTGATTCCACCAATTTCGCCCCTTCTTTGATCAACTGATTCGTCCCGCGGCTACCCTCGACTCCAACATTCCCGGGAACAGCAAAAATTTCCCTCCCCTGTTCCAAGGCATAGCCGGCGGTGATGAGAGAACCACTCTTTGCACTGGCTTGGACAATAACGACGCCGATCGAAAGTCCGCTGATGATCCGATTTCGTCTTGGAAAATGCCCTCCTTCGGGACGTGACCCCATCGGAAATTCAGAAAGGACAGCCCCCTGTTCAATGATTTGATAAAAGAGATTTCGATTCTCGGAAGGATAGATCACATCCACGCCACAACCCAATACGGCAATCGTTCTCCCCCCGCCTTGAAGGGCACCTTGATGGGCGATTGAATCGATCCCTCTCGCCATCCCGCTGACGATCGTGATTCCATGACGGGCGAGATCCTGACCTATTTTTTCCGTAAACCATCTCCCATAAGGAGAAGTTTTCCGGCTTCCGACAATGGCAATCGCCAACTCATCTTCGCTTTTTACTTCTCCTCTCATATAAATTAAGGCAGGGGGATCATAAATATCTTTTAACCGCTTCGGATAGTCATCATCTTTTATAGTAATAATCTTCCCTCCTGCCTCTTTTAATAAGGAAAGCTCTCTCTTCACGGCTTTTTCCAAGGGGCCTATCTGGATTTCACCAGCCACCCTTTCCCCCAGTCCTTCAATTTTTAATAACTCCTTGACCGGAGCACGGAAGACTGCTTCGGGTGTCTTGAAGCGTTCCAAAAGCCGTTTAATCAGGATGCTTCCAACTCCCGGGACCAGGCTTAAAGCCAGCCAATAAAAAATATCCTCGGCCATAAAAGTCCTTTGGTGAGAGATGATGAGTTGACTAAAGTTGGATCAGGTGAAAAAAAAGGCTCCGGAGATAAAATGAAATCCCTAAAGCCTGGAAAAAATTTCTGTCGCCAAATTTTAAACACCCCTTACCGCAGGGTAACATTTTAATCAACCTTTTGATAAGGGGGGTTAAGCCTTGGTTTGAGTGACGATCATTGGGTATAAACTGTTTCCACTATTTTTCAATGACGCCTTCCATCTTCTCCTTTGAATAAGGTTTGATCATATCTCCCTTTTGAAAAGCATCGAAAGACTCAATGACCTTGGCTGTAAAGAAATTGCCGTGCTGGTCGATGACCTTAACATTCCCGATGATGTTATACCTTCTCCCAATCTTTTTATCGGTGATCGGATGTTTAATTTCTTCTGAAGCACGAAATACGGTATATTGATTCCCTATCAAAACGGATTCCGATGTCTTAAAAGCCAGATAGACAATATCGTCTCCTGACATCAGGTTCTTGCCTTCCTTGCTTTCTAAAATGATGCCTATCCCCTTAAAGTTAATATCGCTCATAAACCCAGCAGATCGAGTATCAGGGAACCCCACCGGTTTCGCCTCTTCGATCACTTCGGGCTTCTTTTCAACCACTGGGGGAGGCTCCACTTTTTTGATCTCTGGTTCTTTTACCACCTCTTTCGGTTTTTCCTCGACAATCTCTTTGGGTTCCGGTTTAGGTTCTTCTTTCTTTATCGGCTCTAAAGTGCTAAGTCGGACAGGATTCCCGGGATAGATCCAATGTGGATTAGTAATATAAGGGTTTCTTTGCCACAATTTTGGCCAAAGAAAAGGGTCTTTTAAAAACCTCGAAGAAATATCCCAGAGCGTATCCCCTTTTTTAATGGTATACACGCCATCGGCTTCTTTTATATCCTGTGTCAATCCTGGGAGAACAAAAAAGAGTGAGAGCATCAAAACCGTGGTAAAAAAGATACCAACTAATCTTCGCATAATTACCTCCTTCTGACCCAATACTGTTTTATATGGTTCAATATTACAAAATTTTGTTAGAAATTAGCGTCTTATCTCTATTTTGTCAAGAAAAATATTAAGCAATATCTATACCAACCCTCAACCTGTTCTTTTTAATTACTTAAAAATATTAGACATTTTCACGAATTTTCGAAAAATTTTCTTTGTCTTGTTATAAGGAGGTGGATAGTTTTTGTGCAAATTCTTTAAGTTTTTGAACAAATTTTAACCTATTTTAATTCAAAATTTGATTAGAAAATGGGGTTCGTCTATTCGAAACCGTTACCTTTACCAGAGAACAAAGCAATTTTAATCGTTCGAGCCCGCCTGCCGGCAGGCAGGGGTGACGTTCCGCCATGAAACATTACTTAGAACTGGGGGAGGGAGAGCTCTAACCGACTGAAAAAAAATGGAGTGCGATTGACAGACAGACATCCTCTGTGATAATTAAACCCAGCAGTTACAGGGCAAACTCAATTTTATTTCTTATCCCGAAGCCTAATCTATGAATCTGTATCCTCTTCCTGATGAAACATTAGATACCTTCTTTAATGGGGAAGTACAAATACTCCAGAAGAAAAAAGGGTACCGATTCTCTGTCGATGCCATCTTGCTCAGTGAATTTATAAAAATTCACAAGGAGGAAAGAGTGATTGATCTGGGAACCGGATGTGGCATTCTGCCATTGTTGTTATCCCATACGACCGAAGCCCGTTCTTTTATCGGGGTTGAGATTCAGAAAGGATTGTCTGATTGTGCAAAAAGAAATGTAACATTGAATTATCTTGAGAATCGGATATCGATTCTTAAACAGGATTTTAAAGAATTAAGAAACACTTTTCCGCCCGGTTCTTTTGATGTTGTCCTTTCCAATCCCCCCTATCGAAAATATCGGAGCGGGAGAATCAATCCCTCCATCGAAAAGGCGATCGCCCGCCACGAGATGAAAGGGACCCTCGCCGATCTCATCTCGGTCGCTTCCTACTTGCTTCCCTCCAAAGGGAGATGCTACCTGATCTTTCCTGCCTTGAGAGCGGTCGACCTGCTCGTGGCGATGAGGGACGAAACTTTAGAGCCGAAGCGACTGCGGTTCGTTCACCCTTTTATCGGGAAAGAGGCAAAATTTATTCTCATTGAATCGATCAAAGACAGCGGGGTGGAACTAAAAATCATGGACCCTCTGATCCTTCATCAGAAGGGGGAAACTCCGTCAGAAAACCTTCGACCTTCTTATGGGAAGGCCAATACAGCGAATTAAACTTCACGTTCGCCCCGTTTGAAAATTAAGCCTTACGGGCAAAGCCTGTGCTTGCGCGCCGAAGTGTTTGTCTGTGTCTGCAGGCCGGCGTTACAGTACGCGGGTGTCCTCTTCTGCGTAGACGGATCCCTCTCCAAATGGGGTAAACCTTCTTCTCCTTTCCGACCTGCGCAATCGGAAAAAAATTTTGACAATGTCAGAGGAATGGGATAATAATTTTCCAATATGGATCATCTGAATAGTCCTCATCCGATCACGAGAGAAAAAGCCTCCCCTCTGGAAATCGTCCACGAGTGTATTGGAGACGATCTGCGAAAAGTGGATCAAGAGTTTCGAAAGAACCTCCAGTCCAATGTTCCTATCATTTCCGCGATCGGCGAATACCTCCTGCTAAGCGGCGGGAAACGGTTTCGGGCCAAACTCCTCTTGCTCTCCTCCAAATTGTGCGGGGCTCAAGGAGAGGCGAATATCTCCATGGCCAGCCTCATTGAATTTATCCATACCGCCACTCTGCTCCACGATGACGTGGTGGACAGAGCGGAGCTGCGAAGAGGCATTGATTCTGCTAATTCCAAATGGGGCAATGAGGCGAGTGTCCTGGTCGGAGACTTCCTCTTCACAAAATGCTTCTTTCTTCTGGTTCAAAGTGAAAACTGGAAAATCCTCCAAACCGTGTGCAAGGCAACCACCATTATGGCGGAAGGGGAATTAGAGGAATTGATCCGGACCAACGATCTTTCGCTGACTGAGGAGGATTACCTTTCGATCATCACTTCCAAAACCGCTTCCCTGATCTCAGCTTCTGCGAAGATTGGGGCCATCCTCGGAAATGCACCGGAAGAGAAGGAAAAGGCGCTGACCGAGTTCGGTTTGAATGTCGGTATCGCTTTTCAACTGATTGATGATCATCTCGATTATACTTCCAACGAGGAGGAATTTGGGAAGAAAATTGGGATTGACCTCCAGGACGGTAAAATCACCCTCCCCCTCATCTCCACACTTTCTCATTGCGACCGAGAGGAAGAAGCTTTCATCCGGCATACGGTAGAATCCGACCCCATTACCAAAGAGGATTTTTTCCGAGTGGCAGCGATTATTGAACGATATGATGGAATCCAGTATACTTTTCAAAAAGCAAAAAACTATATTGAAAGGGCGATCGATCACCTTCGCCTCTTTCCTGGATCGAGGGAGAAAGAAGCCCTTTGCGCCCTGGCCAATTATGTATTGAAGAGAAGACTTTAAAATTCCTCTTAAAAATTGACGTCCTGAACAATAGGGTTCATGGGATGGGGCATGGCAAAATCCATCTCCATGGGTTAGTATTAAAAATAATGGTTTGAACGTAAAGGAGTGGAAAATGGCAGATGAGTCCAATTTAGTTCATGTCAATGATAAGAATTTTGCGTCGGAGGTACTGAAATCAGATCTTCCAGTATTGGTTGATTTCTGGGCAACTTGGTGTGGTCCATGCCGTAGTATCGGTCCTATTGTTGAGGAGCTTGCGAAGGAGTTTTTGGGTAAAATCAAGGTGACCAAACTGAATGTGGATGAGAGCCCCGCGACACCCAGTCAATATGGGGTCAGGGGGATTCCTACTCTGATTCTCTTCAAGGGCGGTAAAATTCTTGATCAAATTGTCGGCGCCGTGCCAAAAGCTCGGTTAAAAGCTTTGATGGATAAGGCCCTTTAGCGCTACCGATCATCGATATATCAAAGCCCCTGCCTACCGGCAGGCAGGCAAATGTCAAATGAATACCGGAACTCCCGGTCAAAATATTTTAATATTTGAGCTTTGTAATGAATTTGGGACTTCCCGGTTGCTGGAAGAGGCATGGGTTTTTGACCTTTATATATGAAACGATGTCCCCTCATATCTTTTTTCGTCGTCTGTGCATGCATTTCGTCGTTATTCTTTCTTTCCCATTGCACGAAAGAAAGGAAATCTTCTCCAGGCTTCGCCCCGGATTTTACCCTCAAAACCATTGATGGTCAGGAGATCACTCTTTCCAAGCTTAAAGGGAAAGTTGTTCTTCTGGATTTCTGGGCAACTTGGTGTGGCCCCTGTCGCGAATCCATTCCCCACCTCATTCAGCTTTATAAGACTTTCGGAGAAAATGAGTTTGAGATGATTGGAATCAGTTTGGATAAAGGGGATGCAGCGGTCGTCCGCAACTTTGCCAAGTCTTTGGACATTCCCTATCCTATCGTGGTGGCGACAGAGGAAGTAGCGAGGGATTATAGAGTCACTTCGATCCCGACTACTTTCTTCATTGATAAGGAGGGGAAGATTCGAGACAAGATTTCTGGATTTAATAGCCTGATTGCTCAACAGATGAATTCGAAAATAGCCGATCTTACCTCCGAAAAACCCTAACCCAGCGTGACCGGAAATTTGAAGCATGGCGGTGGAAGGATTATTTCTTTTTAGCCTCCTCCATGGATTGTAAGTACTCTTCAATGACTTTTTGGGGGTCCAACCCGAGGGATTGAGCATATCCTTTTAAGAATCCTTTAAGGTAGACCATGGCCGGAAGTTTTTCAAAGGCTTCTTCTTCAATCCGTTCCAAGACCTTCATGCTAATCTTCGTCTCCGTTGAGATCACCTGAAGTTCAACACCCATTTTCTCTCGGATCTGCCTCAGGGTTTCCCCACGATAGAATTCTTCGCCCGGATTGAAAGAAATTCCTGTAAAAGAGAGAGAGGTCTTTTTTTCTCTGGAAACCTCTTGGGCCTCAAAAGGCTTTTGCGGTGGCTGCCCCCCCGCCGCTTGGAGATGCGAGCGATCGTAACTCCTCCTCAATGTCTCATCCATGAGGACCCGGTAGGCCTCTTCGATAGCAGATTGTATTTCTTTTACTTCCTCTTCCGAAAAAAGTGAGTAGACCGCCAATGAGTCAGCGTGAAAGGTTTCTCTGGCATGCTCGTAAGCCTTATGGATCTCTTTATCCTTAGCCGTTGGGCTGACTTCCAGGATCTCATAATACGTCTGTTCTTTAATCGATTTCATGCTTGAAGGGAAATGCAATGATCCATCTTTTAACGGCTGTTTGCTAATTTAGAGGCAATCTCTATCACGCATTGGGCAGCCCGGGATCGGGAATTTTCCAAAACCAGGGGCCTTCTCCTCCGGATGGAGTTGTTCACCTCCTGATCATAGACCACATAGCCTAAATAATGAAGGCGGAGTCCAAAATATTTTAAGCAGGCGCTCCGAATCGAAAACCCAATCTCAATATCTTTTTTTGAGCGGACTTGATTCAGAATCAGATTCGGGCGAAACGCCTCCGCTTCCTCAATCAGTCGATCGGCCTCCCCCTCATCCACCCTTCTTACCTCTTTGATGAGTTCATGAGGGGTTTGGATCCCCCTCTCATTCTTGCGATCCATCGCCCCATCGATCAGGGCCTTGACAGACGGTGAGGAAACCGTTTGCCTCAGTCTCCGGTAAAAAGCGCTCTTGAGAAATCGATAGGTATTTTCAACGGAAGTGGGTTCTGGCGTCACGACCAGAATTCCTCCGTCAGACATTAAGAAGAAATCCAAGACATTTAATGAATTGCCTGCTCCTAAATCCACGAGGATCGTGTCGCTTTCCAGGGTTTGAATCGAACGGACGAGTCTTCGCTTCTGAACACTTTTCGCATCCATTGCATTCAGGAGATCCTGTGCACCGGTCAAGAGTTGAAGGTTTGGAATGGCTGTCGGGATAAGAACGTCACGAAGAAAAGGAACCCTCTTCTTGATGAAATCAGAAAGGGTGATGGCCGGGGGTGAAATTCCAAGAAAAGTGTGAAGGTTTGCTCCCCCTAAATCCGCATCAATCAGGATAACCCGGACACCCAGTTTCGAAAGACAAATTCCGATATTGGCGGTGATAAAACTCTTCCCGCTTCCCCCCTTGCCGCCTCCGATGGTCCAGATCATCTTCTGATTGTTCGTTTGTGTCTGTCCCACCCTCTTATTTCCCGTTGAAAGTTAAAAAATGCATATGGCAAAATGATGAGTTTAATCCCATAAGCCGTCCAATTTCCCGTGACAATGACGGCATTCTCCATCGGTCACGTCATTTCTGGTCACACGAAACCCTACCCGTTCAATCACCTTCCGGCTACAGTGAGGGCAGAAGGTATCCTCGCCCTCCTCTCCAGGAATATTTCCACAATAGACATATCGAAGCCCCGCTTTCATTCCAATTGCCCTTGCACGATGGAGCGATGAAGCGGGGGTCCGCGATAAATTTAGCATTCGATAAGTAGGATAGAAAGCGGAGAGATGCCAGGGCACCTCAACTCCCAGAGAAAGGATGAATTGAGCGATCTCTTCAAACTCCCGGTCTGAGTCATTCAGGGTAGGAATGACGAGGGTGGTCACTTCCACCCAGATTCCCATTTCTTTCATCCGTTTGAGGTTCGCCAGAACGGGTTTCAATTTCGCCCCGCAGACATCCTCGTAAAATTTTTCTCTGAAGCTCTTTAAATCAACATTGGCCGCATCGAGGTAAGGGTGGATGGTTTTGAGGGCTTCCTCGGTCATGTACCCATTGGTGACGAAGATATTTTTAATTCCTTCTTGATGGGCTTGGCGGGCGGTCTCGTAGGCATATTCGAAATAGATGGTCGGTTCAGTATACGTATAAGAGATGGAACGGCACTGGTATTGTTTTGTCAAAGAAATAATTTTAGAGGGAGAGAGATCCGAGCCTCCGAGCGGGCCCTCCTGATCCCTCGGCATCTGTGAGATCTCGTGATTTTGGCACTGGAGACATCGGAAGTTGCAGCCCACGGTAGCGATGGAGAAAGAAGTCGATCCGGGAAAGAGATGGAAGAGGGGTTTCTTCTCGATCGGGTCCACATTTCGCGAGATCGCACGGCCGTAGACGAGTGTGTAAAGCTTCCCCTCCCGATTCTCCCGTACCCCACAGACCCCTCTTCTTGAAGAAGGGATGATGCATCGATGGTTGCAAAGAATACATTGTACCTTCCCATCTTCCAAAGGGTTATAAAGCATAGCTTCTTTCATATTATCTTTCCTGTCTCCGGCCGGGACGGGTCCTGATTAAAGGTGAGGCGAACGCTAAGGATCGAAATGAGGAAGTTGTTCAAAAACATATTCTCGTATCGCCTGCAGTTTAGGAAGGTCCAGAAGGACCTTTCTGCTTTGAGCGAGAGAAGTGAGAAGCTCTTTAAAAGGACCTCCACATGGGTATCGGTTCTCATCCGCCACTGACTTGGTTAATTTCCCTTCCTTGATTTCCTCCGGATCGGCGGTGTGGAACATGAGTGCCTCCCCACCATTAAATCTCAATTTTCCTTTTATATAACAAAAATTTACCCGCCCTGTCTATAGAAATATTTGAAGTAACAAAGCCGATCCGCTCTCCCCATGAAATCATAATAGATATTTGGCATTTAAATTGCTGCTCATATGAAGGAAATGAAGCTGATCTTTGGCGTAAAGATTTTAAGTCCAAATAGAGATTATTTATTAATAACTTACATTGAATAAACCCGGACGGTGGATGAATGATAGTCATTAAAACAACTTCAATTTTGTTATTTTTGTTCATTTTTGGAATAGTCCCCCCGGTATACGGTGATTCGGTTAAATCAACAAAGAACGCTGTTAATCAAGAAACAATAAATAAAATCGATGGAAATAAGGGGGCCTTACAGAAAAAATCAGGGGATTCAAAGGAATCCATAAAATTGTTGAAAATAAGAAAGGTGAAAACCCCATCCAGTCCCCCTTATTCGGATGATGAGGAAATCATCGTGCGCTCTCATTTTGATGCAAACTTTTTAAAAACTCTGGAAGAAAACAAGAGGTCTCTCCTCGTCCACTCTGTGGATAAAGTGATTTTCTCTTGTGGATTTTCTCAGAATGCATGGAGCGAAAAATTCTTAAACCTTAGAGAAACCTCTGGAGTCAAATCATCAAACCCAGAAATGGGCCCATCTCAATGGGAGTCATATTCATCCGCGAATAAATATTCTGAAGAAAGAAGAATAATGGAAATTTTTAAACTTCTGGAATTTAAGAAGGAAGAAATATCCAAAGGAATAGTGATGGGATTTCGTTTTTATTTTAACCCGGTAAGCGGATACCTATTTTTAGAAATGAATGCTACCCCATCTTCTGAAAAAATATCGGGCTTGACCATCCCATTTTGAAAGGGAGGGGCATTGAGAGTGTCCCATGGATAAAGATTATTTTAATATTCTCATCGTCGGCCATACGACCTTTGGAATCAGAAATCTGAGGATAAAAAAAGAAGCTTTTAAGATTCTGATCTATCTTCTTGCCTTCTTTCAATTGGCTGTAATGTTCTGCTTATGTGATTACATCCAGGTTAGGAAAAAAAGTTTTCTTCTGAATCAATTGCGTCACGAATCACAGACCCAAAAAGCTCACATTCAATTATTTTCAAAAAAGGTGGAAGAGCTGGAGAGACACCTTGCTAAACTGAAGCATTTTGACCAGAAGATACGCACCATGGCCAACCTCGGAAAAGGCCATGAGGCGACACCCTTTATCGGAATGGGAGGGTCTCCCTTTCCTGCGATGACATGGAAATCAAAAGAAGAAACCAAAAGAAATGAATGATGAACCAGGAGAAAAACGTTAACCCTCCCCCAATTATCGGGTTTCTCAGTATTTCACTTCTCTCAAAAAGAGTCCATGGGCAGGGGCAGTGGGACCTGCTTTTTTTCTATCCTTCGAATCCAAAATCTCTCTAAACTCCGAAACGTTGATCCTCCCTTTCCCCACCTCCACTAATGTCCCTACGATCGCCCTCACCATCTGTTTTAAAAAACCTGTTGCTTCGATTTTAAAATAAAACAATCCTTCTTGATCTCTCTTCCACTCCGCTCGGATGACTTTACGGATTGCCGTCCGGGTTGGGGTGCCCACCGAGCGAAAGGATGAAAAATCATGTTCTCCGATCAGATATTGTGTTGCCTCCTTCATCTTTTTCAGGTTTAACCTCTGGGGGATATGCCAGACGTGGCCGTGGTGAAACACGGAACGAAGCTCCCGGTTGAGGATCCGATATTCGTAAACTTTGCTTCTGGATTGCTTTCGAGCATGGAAATCCTCCTCGGCTTCTTCTACCTTTTTGACCACAATATCGGATGGGAGAAGGCTATTGAGGGCCCTTTGGATGGAACGAATATCCATTGAGGTTCTGGTTTTAAAGTGGGCCACCTGCCCAAAGGCATGAGTTCCTGAATCCGTCCTTCCGGAAGCAACCAAGTGAACCTGTTCTCCCGTGAAAAGTTCAATTTTTTCCTCAAGCATCCCCTGGATGGTCGGGCACCGAGGTTGAGCCTGCCATCCCTGATAATTCTTCCCGTCATATTCAATCAAAAGTTTAATCGTGCGCATCACTCACACAAACGCGCATGGAGCATAGCGCATAGCGAAAATATTTACCTTTCACCTTTGACCTTTAACCTTTTGCCTATCATTTTCAGGGCCCAACCGGGTTTCATTGAAATCGCTCCTTCCGGGCAAACCTCCAGACAACAGAAACAACGAATACATCGCCCATAATCAAAAACTAAGTTCTTTTCTTTCCTGACTAATGCTTTAGGCGGACAGATTTCCGCACATTGACCACAAGCATTGCATATCTCCTGATCGATCATTGGTTTTGAGGTCAAAACGTTTTTTAATGCCTTGCTCAAAAAGTCCGGAAGTCCCCAATCCATTTGAGAGAGGGTTGGAAATTTAAAGTTTGGAATCTTAACCTCTTTTATCCTTTCCCCTAAAACGTCAATGCCATCTTTTTCTATTCCCTGTTCAAACGCCACCCGATTCGTGGGTAAAGATTCCCTCAAAATTCCTAAAAGGTCACACACAACCTGATCCAGACTGAGCGAATCCCCGCTTGCCAGAATCAAACCTATCGGAATCGGTCGACCACTGTTAGGTCCATTTCCCTCCATCCCAATGATTCCATCCAGAATGGTAAGAGACGGTTGGATGATATAATAGACATCGAGCAGAATCTGAGCAAAAGTCTTGCGATCTTCTCCTGCCTTTAAATGCCAGAGGGCTTTCCTCGGACCGGGGATACACCCGAAGAGATTCTTCACCCCCAGAGTGAGAAGCATCTGGGCGTGTGTTTTCCATTTTGGAAGATTGATGATGACATCCGCTTCAAAAATAGTCTGATCAATCTCAATATTTTTAAAGATTCTTCCTTTCCTCTCCTTGGGCAATACGGGCCTGTTAAACTCAATGATTGGGCAATCCATGGCATCGGTGATCCGTTTAATTCCGGCCCTCCCGGCGACCCCTGAGGCGCTGCCGATCCCCGGGCTATCTCCAAGAAATGGAAATCCCCCCTCCTCCCTGATCATCTGAATGACCCCTCTTATGATTGCAGGGTGTGTGGTCACCGCTCTTTCCGGGGCCTTCCCATAAAGGAGGTTGGGTTTAAGAAGAACACGGTCCCCTCTCTTCACAAAAGTTTGAATTCCTCCAATCAGGTCAAGGGCCCGCCGAAGTCCGCTCAAGACCAGACTTTCCTCGTAATTTTGACATTTGATGATAGAAACAGAAGATGTCATCTACCCCAAATTTTCTTTACCCGTGATTTCCCCGATCCCAATCTCGATCACTGCTGTTTTTTTTAAAATCTCCGCGGAGATCTCTCCATCGCCTCTCTCCGGTTGATATTTCCTCGTCATTTTTTTGAGTATCTCAACCTTTTTATCTGAATCCTTCACAAGAGCCGATTTTCCTTTAATGATGATACTCCGATAATAATAGCTTGCTTTGCAAGGGGCTTGACTGGCGACCACATAGGCAATGGGCTCATCCACTTCAAAGCAGACAGGACTTCCCCGCTGAACATCTCTTATCTTCTCCCCTTTTATTGAAGAATGGATATAAATTTTCCCATCCGAGTAAAGAAAATTGACAGGCTTGATGATCGGAATGCCTTTTTGATTGATTGTGGCAATCCTTCCAACCGGAGTCTGTCTTAAGATGGTGTCAATCGTTTCTCGATCTTTTAATTCCCTCTCTGGATGTCGCATAGGTTTTTCCTTCTTCGAATTCCCCTCTCTCTTCCCTCTTCCCTCTTCCCTCTTCTCCTGCCTACCGACTTCGGTCCCGACCAGGGGCAGGGCGGGCAGTCTGAGGAGAGAGAGGAGGTGAAAGGGGGACTCTGATCACTCCGTCTTTGAATTCAGGAACAATGTCCGTGATGTCAATTTGGGCGCAGTAAGCCAGATCCCCTTCAAAACCTCGATGGATCAATTCTTCCCCGTGACTGGAAAGGTAAAAAGCTTCTATCACATCTGCTTCAAATCTTTGATAAAGGATGCGAGCGCATTGGGAGGCATCGGTCAAGACCATTGGATTTTTTCCTTTTTTGGCGATCAGTTGAATCAACATTCCTCCACAGACCGCATCCTCCAAAGAAAAATTTCCTTCATCTCCAGAGGGAAAGATGAAGAGATCTCTGTCTAACTCAAGACATCTTTTGGCTATGGCCCCAATGTTTAAAAAACTTCCCGCTAAAATTTCCTTTCCCGGGGAAACGAAATGAAACGCCTTGGTGCCATTGGTCGTTGTCAGAATCAATTTCTTGCCTTTCACTTTCTCCACGACATACTCTTTGGGTGAATTCCCCAGATCAAATCCCTGGATCTTTTTGCTTTCCCTCTCCCCGCCTAAAAGGATGGAATGTCGCGGGAAACTCTTGGCCATTTGGAAAGCCTTTTCAACCGTGGCCACGGGAATGATCTCTAAAGCTCCCTGTAACATCGCTTGGACCATCGTCGATGTCGCCCTCAAGACATCGATGACCACCGCCACTCGATGAGAAAGAAAATGAGGGTCGGGGGGAGGAAATGGTATGAATTGGATATCAATGCGCATAGGAGAAAATTATCATACCGACTCCTCCATTGCAAGTTGCTTTAAAATTTATT
>DCUS01000138.1:238-7671 GCA_002327885.1 Syntrophaceae bacterium UBA2208 | reverse complement strand
GTCATCATGATCAGGCACATCTGCATGGCAAATGCAAGCAATTCCCAGAATCCCTTTCCCCACGCCTGAACGGATTGATAAGCTCGGGACCCAAGGCCGACTTCTGGCTTAAACCCCCAGATGAGGGCAAGGATAAAAGTTAAGATGCTCAAAAGAATGACGATGACCAGTGCGTCAGGAATCCAACGTTCTGTCCAACGGGTGAGGGAATCCCCCCAGTCTTTGAGGAACTCAAAGGTTCCCTGGACTTCTTCCTTCTTTTTCTCCTTCATCATGGTTTCCTCCTTCCTAAAATTGTTGAAAAAATGAGACGCCGATACTGAGAAACAAAAAGTGATCGGAGGCCTCGGGCGGTTTCACCTCCTTTCTAAGTAGATTGAAAATTTTTTTGGAAACGATAAATTAATTTGTTCAAGTCAAGAATGAACCCACCATGGCTTTCCATATCTAAAAAAAGCTTTTTTGTCAACAGAAATATCAAACGGTTACAATCTCNNTAAAAAAGTGAAGGTGGGCAAGAAATATCAAACGGTTACAATCTCTCAATGCCTATTTCTCATTGACTTTTTTTGTAGTTATGTTAACATCCAAAAGCAATAATCCACCTTCATCCCGCCTTCATTCAAGGAAGGCCTGGCGGATTATGAAGGGGTTCTTGATTGATCCGATCTTTTCTGGCAATTGAGCTTCCTAAAACAATCCTCCAGAAGATTGAGGAGGTTCAGCGAGACTTAAGATCAACCCATGGTGATGTACGGTGGGTCATTCCCGAAAAAATCCACCTCACTCTGAAATTTTTTGGAAATATTGAAGAGTTGAGGATTGACCCTATCTCTAAATCGATTGAGGGAGTGATTCAGAATACCCCTCCATTTTTTCTCAAGGTGAAAGGGGTAGGGGCTTTCCCGCATTTAAAAAATCCAAGGGTGATCTGGATGGGATTGGCGGAGGGGAGGGAGACCCTCCTTTCGTTTCAGAAACAAATAGAAACCTTATTGGAAGAAATTGGATTTCAGCCTGAAGATCGTCCTTTCCACCCTCATCTTACTTTAGGAAGGATGAGATCAAGCCGCGGGAAGGAAGAACTGGCGGGAAGGATGGAGAAATTTAAAGAGGAGGAATTTGGAACTTTCCGGGTAGAGAAGGTGATCTTATTTAAAAGCGATTTGAAACCGACAGGGCCGATCTATACATCCTTAAAGGAGATGAGGTTAGGAATCAAATGAATTGTAGATTTCGGATTGTAGATTGCAGATTGAAAAATCTCAAATCTGAAATCTAAAATCAGAAATTAAAGTAGGAGGGGGAATGAAAGTAGATCCGAAGGTAGATCTAAAAGTAGATCCCAGTAAAGGTAAGGCGGTGGATTTGGCCGTCACCCAGATTGAAAGACAATACGGGAAGGGCGCCATTATGAAATTGGGTGCGGAAGCCATGCTCGGAGAAATTCCAATTATCTCCACCGGATCCCTTTCCCTGGATATTGCTCTGGGGGTTGGAGGATTGCCAAAGGGAAGGGTGGTGGAAATTTTCGGTCCCGAAGCCTCGGGTAAGACAACATTAGCCCTTCATGTTGTTGCAGAAGCGCAGAGGAAAGGGGGCATTGCTGCCTTCATCGATGCAGAACATGCCTTAGATGTTCAATACGCAAAAAAATTAGGCGTAAAAATTGACGACCTCCTCCTCTCCCAACCTGATACAGGTGAACAGGCATTGGAGATTACAGAGATTCTGGTTCGGAGTGGAGCGGTGGATGTGATCGTTGTCGACTCGGTGGCCGCCCTCGTTCCCAAAGCAGAGATTGACGGGGAGATGGGCGATGCCCATATGGGACTTCAGGCCAGGCTGATGTCCCAGGCCTTGAGGAAATTGACCGCTACCATCAGCAAATCAAATACGATCGTGATCTTCGTCAACCAAATTCGAATGAAAATCGGCGTTATGTTTGGAAATCCGGAGACGACCACCGGAGGCAATGCCCTCAAATTTTACTCCTCCGTACGGCTCGATATCCGACGAATTGCCTCCATCAAGCAGGGCCAGGAGGTGACCGGCTGCCGGACGAAAGTCCGTGTGGTGAAGAACAAGGTCGCCCCTCCGTTCAAAGAGGTGGAGTTTGACCTCATCTACGGCGAAGGTATCTCAAGGGAAGGAGATGTCCTCGACCTGGCGGTGGATAAGAATATTATTGAAAAGAGCGGGACCTGGTACGCCTATGACGGCCAACGTATCGGTCAGGGCAGGGAGAATGCGAAACAGTTTTTAAAAGAGAATCCTAAGGCCCTGGAGCAGATGGAGAAGGAGATCCTTGAAAACTTTCGAAGCTCCAGAGTGTGATCGATAGAATAAGGAAAGGAAGGAGAAGAAGATGGATTTGAATCAGATCCTACTGGAAGCCCTCTCGCAGGAGGCCTCTGATGTTCACATCAAGGAAGGAGCTCCTCCGATCTTCAGGGTTAATGGTGTCCTGGNNGATTCATCAAGAATCGGGAAGTGGACATGGGTTATGAGGTCTACGGTCTGGGACGGTTTCGGGTCAATGTCTTCCAGCAAAGAGGAAAGCTCAGGATGGCCCTTCGAATCGTGCCTTACCAGATCAAGGGCCTGGAGGAATTGCATCTGCCTACAGTGCTCAGAAGTATTTCCTTGGAACAAAGGGGACTCATTCTTGTTACGGGAACCACGGGGAGCGGTAAATCTACGACATTGGCCTCGATGATTGATATCATCAACAATGAGCGAAATTGCCATATCATTACGATTGAAGACCCCATCGAATTTGTCCACGAAGATAAGAAGTCGATTGTTGACCAAAGGGAGATCGGTTCAGATACGAGCACTTTCTCGAGCGCCTTGCGTGTGGCTCTCCGGCAGGATCCGGATGTGATCTTAGTCGGTGAGATGAGGGATTTTGAAACCATCGAGACCGCCCTGACCGCTGCTGAGACAGGGCATTTGGTCATGTCCACACTCCACACCTTGAATGCAACCGAGACCGTGACTCGAATCATTTCTGTTTTCCCTCCCTACCATCAGAAACAGGTCCGCCTGCAGCTCGCCGGTGTGTTAAAAGGGGTGGTTTCTCAGAGATTAGTCCCAAGAGCAGACGGAATGGGAAGGGTGCCTGCCGTTGAGGTCTTGGTCTCCACGGCGAGGGTGAGGGAATGTATTGTCGAAAAAGATAAGACCTCCGAAATCAATGACGCTATCTCCAGGGGAGTCACCAGTTATGGGATGCAATCCTTCGACCAATCCCTGATGTTCTTAATGAAAGAGGGATTGGTTACTTATGATGAAGCCCTCAAACACTGCACCAATCCAGACGATTTTGCTCTGAGGGTGAAAGGAATCTTCTCTGCGAGCGACGGCAGTTGGGAGGATTTTGAGACGTTAGAGAAAGAAAAAGAAGCCGAAAAAGACAAGGGAAAGGCCGAAGAGAAGAAGGAAAAAATTACAAGGCCCTCGGATTCGAAAGTCAATGACCGAAGAGGGACAGGTTCAAAACCATGACCTCTGATGAGATTCGAAGGGCTTTTCTCAATTATTTTGAGGAGAGGGAACACCGCATTGTCCGAAGCTCCTCGTTGGTCCCCAAAAACGATCCCACCCTGCTTTTCACCAATGCCGGAATGGTCCAATTTAAAGGGGTCTTTTTAGCCGAAGAGACCCGGGCCTACAAACGGGCTACGACATCACAAAAGTGTGTTCGGGCAGGTGGAAAACATAATGATCTTGAGATTGTTGGAAAGACTGCTCGGCACCACACCTTTTTTGAGATGTTAGGAAACTTTTCCTTCGGGGACTATTTTAAAAAAGAGGCCATTGAAATGGGATGGGACCTCCTCATCCGCCAATGGGGATTGCCGGCGGAGAAAATGTGGATCACCATCTATTTAGATGACGATGAGGCATTTCATCTCTGGAGGAGAGCGGGGGTCGCGGGAGACCGGATTGTCCGATTGGGAGAAAAAGATAATTTCTGGGCGATGGGTGAAACAGGACCTTGTGGTCCCTGCTCAGAGATTGTGATCGATCAGGGAGCGGGAGTGGGATGCGGTCGTCCAGGTTGCCAGGTGGGATGCGATTGTGATCGATTCTTAGAACTCTGGAATCTCGTCTTCATGCAATTTAATCGAGATGGCGAAGGAAGGCTCCAACCTCTCGCCAAACCCTCTATCGACACAGGCATGGGCCTGGAAAGGATTTCTGCCATCCTTCAAAATGTCAAAAGCAACTATGAAACGGATCTGTTCAAACCCATCTTTGACGAGATGGAAGCGATCAGCCATATTCCCTATGGACAGGACCCGCGATCTGACGTTTCCATCCGGGTCATCGCTGACCACAGCCGCTCAGCGACCTTTCTGATCAGCGATGGTGTTCTGCCATCCAACGAAGGCAGAGGATACGTCCTCCGCCGGATTATGAGAAGGGCGATGCGGCATGGAAAAATACTTGGGATCGCAGGACCTTTTCTCTATCGGACCTCCTCCAAAGTGGTGGATTTGATGAAAGAAGCCTATCCCGAACTGAGAGAGACAGAGGCCTTCATTTCAAAAGTCATCCAGAACGAAGAGGAACGATTCTCGGAGACTCTCGATTCGGGTCTGAAAATCCTGCGGGAAGAGTTGGAACAGCTTCAGCGGGACGAGAGAACGATTCTCCCCGGCGAGGTGGCATTCCGACTTTATGATACTTATGGATTTCCTCTCGATCTAACCGTTGAGATTCTTCAAGAGAAAGGGATGAGTTTTGATGAAGCAGGGTTTAAGGCCCAGATGGAAGAGCAAAAGCATAAAAGTAAACAGGCATGGCAGGGGATCGGCGAGGGAAAGACAAGGGAGGTTTACCGGCAGATTGTAAACGAGGGGATGAAAACGACCTTCTTGGGATATGAAGAGACTCAAGCCGAATCGAAGATTCTCCATTTGATCAAAGGCGATGAAAGGGTTCATTTCGCGGTAGAAGGGGACGAGATCGAGATCATTTCTGAGAGGACACCCTTCTATGGGGAAGCAGGGGGTCAGGTTGGGGATCGAGGAGTCATCTTCCATGAAGCTTTTTCCATAGAGGTGGAGAACACCATCAAACCCATGGAAGAGTTGAGCATCCATCAGGGAAAGGTGAAACGGGGAAGGGTGGAAGAAGGAATGGAGGCCGTTCTCCGGGTGGAAGGGGAGCGCAGAAGAGCCATCGCCCTCAATCATACGGCAACCCATCTCATGCAAGCCGTTTTAAGAGAAGTTTTAGGGGATCATGTCCATCAAGCAGGTTCTCTTGTTTCGCCAGAAAGATTGCGATTTGATTTCACCCACTTTGCTTCCATGGAGAAGGAAGAACTGGAACGTGTCGAGGCATTGGTCAATCAGAAAATTCGGGAGAACCTAAAAGTCGAGACAAAAATCATGGACGTCGAAGATGCTCTCCAAACAGGAGCCATGGCCCTCTTTGGAGAGAAGTACGGCGATAAGGTCAGGGTGGTGATGGTCTCGGATTTCAGCATTGAACTCTGTGGGGGAACCCACACTTCGAGAACAGGCGATATCGGCCTTTTCAAAATTGTCAGTGAATCGGGAGTCGCTGCCGGGGTGAGAAGAATTGAAGCCTTGACCGGGGAAGGGGCCTACAGATTTGTTAAAGAGGAAGAACGAGAACTTTCGGAAATCGCCTCCTTTCTTAAATCCGTTCCCGGTGGACTCTCCTCGAAGATAGAGCGATTACTTGAAAGGCATAAGGAATTGGAAAGAGAGCTCTCCTCTTTTCAGGACAAGTTATCCCATCAGGAGCTATCAAATCTTATTCCTTTTGTCAGAGAGATAAAAGGGGTGAAGGTTCTTTCGGGCAAGGTGGATGGGAAGGATATCAAGCGGATGAGGGAGTTTGTTGACGAGTTGAAGGGGAAGATTGGATCAGGTATCATCCTTCTCGGAGGTCAAAGCCAAAATAAAGTCTCCTTGATCATGGGAGTGACTCCGGACCTTATCCATCGTTTCAATGCTAATGATTTGATTAAAAAGATAGCCCTTCTTATTGGAGGAACAGGGGGGGGGCGCCCTGATTTTGCGCAGGCGGGAGGGACCGATTCTAAAAAACTGGACGAGGCGCTGAAGGCCATTGACGATCTCATCTGAACCCTTCTTTAGAAAATCGAATCCCCCATTCCCTGGAGGCTGTGTCGTAATATGAAAAAACCGAATTTTTGAAAAGGGGGAGGGGCGGTCGGGTGGAAAAAATTTAGGGCGGTAACCCTTAACCGTTCGGAATAAGGTGTGCCAAGAGCATGAAAACATTCGATTTTATAAAAGTGTCGGTTTCCCATAATATAAAAGACCCGCATTCTAAATCTTTGGAACCTGACTGCATCTCCCCCTTTCTTGCGATCACGACACAGTCTCCTTTCGACAAGGGGGACGAGGGGGATTTTTTTATCCGCCTACGCAGAAAACCACGGGCTTTGCCCGTGGGACTCCATTATCTATTCCATGATCAAAGCTTAGGGTCACTATGACTAAAATCAGGACACGATTTGCCCCAAGCCCGACAGGGGACCTTCATATCGGGGGAGCACGGACCGCTTTGTTCAACTGGCTACAGGCCCGCCATGCCCAGGGGGTCTTTATCCTTCGCATTGAAGACACGGACGTAGCCCGGTCCACCCAGGAGTCGATCCAAGTGATTTTGGATGCCATGACCTGGTTGGGAATGGATTGGGATGAAGGGCCTTTTTATCAGACCGACCGTCTTTCTCTTTATCGAGAGGCTGCGGAGAAACTCTTGAACGAAGGGAAGGCATACCGGTGCTATTGCACTCCAGAAGAGTTGGCGACAAAACGGGAAGCGGCCCTAAAGGCCGGGATCAAACCTAAATATGATCGGACCTGTCTTCATCGAAAATCCTTCCCTGCTGGAAGATCCTCTGCGATCCGTTTTCTCTCACCGGAGGAAGGGAAGACCGTGGTGGAAGATCTCATTCAAGGCCGGGTTGAATTTGATAATTCCGAATTGGATGATCTCGTCATTCTGCGAAGCGACGGTCTCCCGACATATAATTTTTCAGTGGTGGTCGATGATGCCACTATGGGGATCACTCATGTCGTTCGTGGGAACGATCATCTCAACAATACGCCCCGCCAGATTCAGATTTATCAGGCGTTAGAATATCCCATGCCGACATTTGGTCATGTCCCGATGATTCTTGGTCCGGACAAGAAAAAGCTCTCTAAACGACATGGGGCCCAATCGGTCATGGAATATCAGAAGATGGGCTATCTCCCTCAGGCGGTGGTCAACTACCTGGTCCGGTTAGGATGGTCTTACGGCGACCAGGAGGAGTTCACCCGTGAGGACTTGATTGAGAAGTTCAGTCTGGAAGCCGTGGGGAAATCGGCGGCGGCCATTAATCCGGGGAAATTGGATTGGCTCAATGCCCAGTA
>DCUS01000138.1:0-186 GCA_002327885.1 Syntrophaceae bacterium UBA2208 | reverse complement strand
TGGTGGAGATGGCCGACCTTTCAGAATTTTACTTCTGCGAAGAGATCGCTTATGATGAAAAAATAGCTGTGAAATTTTTGAATCAGGAGACCTTGCTGATGTTAAATCAGATGGTCCTTTCTCTTTCGGAAGAATCAACTCTGGAGAAAGGAAATGTTCATCAACGGATTCAACAATTGGCTGAAA
>DCUS01000163.1:1410-8451 GCA_002327885.1 Syntrophaceae bacterium UBA2208 | reverse complement strand
ACTTCTGGAGACGCCAAGAGGGAATAGATCCGGGGTCAAGCTTGCAAACATGCATTGACAATAGGAAGGATGTGTTTCCCCCATAAAAAAGTTGGCCATTCTAACAAAAGATCGCAAAGGGCATGGCGCATGGAGCATAGCGTCAACAACAAACCAGTTATCGGGTCATTGGGTTATTGAGTTACTCATTGGTTATTGAGTTATTTCTTAACCGTATCGACACCACCTCCAATATTTTGGTACCGCCCCTTCCAAGTAACTCCTTTTGACAAAGAATTACAAAAGAGATAAGATTACGCAAAATGCGTTATGCGAGGTGTGTAATATGAAGAATCCTTTTCAATGGAAGATTTGCGGGCTTGCAAACATGCATTGACAATAGGAAGGATGTGTTTCATCCATAAGAGGCGGCCTGGCAAGGCCGCGTAGTCTTGTAGGTGGGAAACCTACCCAAGTAGCCGTTAGCCACGGTTCACATCTTTATTTGCCATTTTAAAGAACAGTTTTTACCAAAGCGTTTTGATGTATGGGAGATTTTGCAGGGCCCTGTCTTTTGTGACAATAGGAGAGTTAAGATATCGTGCGGTGGAAACGATTATCTTGTCGTGAAGTTCGGGGATCTCTTTTAAGTCCGGCATTTTTTGAAGAATTGAGTAATCAAGGGGTATGAGCACAAAGTTTTCACTTTCATATATTTTTCTGAAGAGTTTTTTGAAGTCAAACGAGACTCGCTTCTTTTCAAAGATGCTGAGGCCCTCCGCAATAACAATTGAAGGGATAAAGATGATATTTTCTCCTTTCTCACATTTTTGAAAAATCTCTGATGCCTTAGGACTTATTTTAGGGCTGTCTATGAACCACCAAAGAAGGGCATGTGTATCAGTTACAAAGTTCATGAATTCCCTATAATCCTATTTTACCGTAGAGAGATTTCTTTGTAGAAGTGATATCTTCTTCGTCGATATCCACATTTTTGAGGATACCTTTTAAAGAAATCACTTTCCTATCTGTGGGAGCCAGCTTTTTGAGCACAGACACTTTTAAATCCATGACTTCTTTTTCTATCGTCTCAATTTTCTGCAGCATATCCGCAGTGCTCTTAATAGCCATTTGTTTTATTGTATGCATCTCCTTTTTAACGATCCTTTGCAACAATTTATCATAGAATGGGATTATTGTCAAAAATCTGAGGAAGTGGCGGGAAGTCTATTTAACAATAAACACTGCTTTAAGTTAAGCCTAAAGCTTATGGTGTTGGATGGGTAGTTATGGCGACGATGATGCCCGGTGATATCGTTGAGTTTGTAACCGAAGGGGAAAGGGTCTTCTACAAGTTCCTGGATGGGGTGGATTCGAGTAGCGGCTTTCCCGATAATCTCAAGTAATCGCATTAAAGCAAGATTGAGTTGCCGATCTTTATTGAGATCTGCCCGTATCTTTCCCTTGATCATAGCAACCGCTTCGAGGGCGTGATCAAGCATATGCCGAAGAGAAATATTGGTATTATGCTGCGATGTATTGAGCTTCCGCTTCAGCTAATACATGGTCTCGAAAATTGGGACTTAGGAACTGCGGTGTATTCAAATCGACCTTGTGGTTCAAGATTTCGGATAGCTCCCTCTCCATTGAGAAAAAAGCGAGACCAGGGATGTGTCCTTGTTCGAATTCAACCAGAACATCGACATCACTCTCGGGTTTGAAATCCTCCCGCAGTACCGAGCCGAAGAGGGCCAATTTTCGGATATGATGCCGCTGGCAGAATTCGGAAATTTTATCGCGGTCCATGGTGATGTTTGCCATTTTTTGATTCTCCAGTTTCCCTCATCCTAACCACATTTCCGGATACCGAGAGGGGTAATCGCAATAAATATATAACGTTTTTAACATCACCTCAAGGCCTTTTTCCAAAAGGAACTACTGAGGTGTCTTGAAGTTGATTTAAACGGAAGAGGAAAAATCAAATTGAGGTTCACAAATAGCGTTAGGTTTTCGATTCTTGGTACAAGGGAATATTGCTCATAACTTTTCCCCGTTCCTGTGATTCGGAGATTAGCCCAGCCCCTCGCCCCAATGAATTTCACTCGTATGCTAAACATTCAAATCTCCTCAATTTAGATTATATTCGTATTCATTACTCTTTCCCCTTGAAATCTCAAAGCCACTTTGCATCGAATAGCCGATGGCCTCATAGCCCTTGACGCGTTTTTTGTACATCCGTATTAGCGTTGGGACGTGAATGTCAACGTAATCGTAAACCTGCACCACCCGTTTGCTATCGTGAAGCCGGTGAAGACGGCCCACGTATTGCTGGAGAGTACCGCGCCAGGAGATGGGCATGGCTAAAAAGAGGGTATCCAGTCTGGCATCATCAAACCCTTCTCCAATATAACGTCCTGTGGACAGGATCACTCGTTCCTTTGAATCTGGCACTGCCTTAATTTGATCAGCCACCGCCTTGCGTTGCTTACTGCCCATCCCGCCCTTAAGAACGATGATATTCTGGGCGACACCCTTCAGTTGTTCGGCGAATTGCTCTAAGTGCTCAACCCGTTCGGTTAGAAGGAGAGGGGATCGTCCCCTTTCTAAAACCTTCAGCAGATCATTGAAGATCAATTCATTGCGATTCTCATCAAGTACAAGGGCGGCATAGATGTCCTGGATTTTAACATCGGCTGATTCTATAGCTATTCTAAAATTCGTGTGTCTTGTTATGACCACATGCGCGAATGGTCGTGCGGCTGCCTGCTTCTTCGCACTTTCTCTGAAACGGATGGGACCACACTGCATCAAGATAATGGGGTGATGGCCATCCTTTCGGATCGGAGTTGCGGTGAGGCCTACAATGTACTTAGCCTTCACCTGTTTTAGAACCTGTTCAAAGGTAAAAGCTGGGATGTGGTGGCATTCATCAACAATGATCTGACCATAATCAGCCACCATGTCTTTAACCTCCCCCTTCCGATTGAGGCTCTGGATCAGACCGATGTCGATAGAACCGGTAACCTTCTTTTTGCCGCCACTCACCTGACCAATCTCTTCCAACGGCATTCCAAGGAATAAAGCCAATCGTTCCCGCCACTGGTCCATAAGTTGCCTGCGGTGGACCAACACCAGCGTATTTGCTTTTCTCTTCGCGATAAGCCATGCCGCTATCACGGTCTTACCAAAAGCGGTTGGGGCGGACAGGATACCGTATCCGTGAGTAAATAATTGCTCAGCTGCTTCCTGTTGCAGAGGCCGAAGTTCCCCCTTAAAAGTAACGGTGATTGAACTGCCCCCGAAACGCTCATCAACCAACTCTGGTTTGATATTGTGTGTTTTGATCAGTCCAAGTGCATCATCGAGGCAACCCCGTGGAAGGCCAATATAGGATGGGAAATCTTCCGCACAACCGATGATCCGGGGTTTGCCGAAAGTCGACAAACGCATAGCCTGAGCCTTATAGAAATCCGGGTTTTGAAAGGCAGCCAGCCGAATCAGATGGTTTAACATAGCAGGAGGCAATCCGTTCTTTTCAATATAGATTAGGTTGCCCTGAACTATTCGGACAGTCTCGGGGAATGGTCCTTGAATGGCCTTTTCCTTTTTCTTCTTTGAGGGCGGCAAAGTCCAGGGATCCTCCTCGACCCCTTCATCAGCCAAACTGATCCGGACGCCGAGGATGGTTCCATTTCGGGTAGCCTCCTGGACAATGGTTTCCACTTTCTCCAACTGGATTCTTTCAATTGCTGATAGAAATAACCACTGGTCGGGATAGGGTTCGAATGCCTCATTTACGAAGATGCTATTGCCCTTCTCTGCAGGAACTCGTTGTAAAGGAAGAGCGATGAGATTCCCGAACCCACCCTTGGGCATTGTATCCTGACTTGGGAAGAAGCGATCATAAGAATCCAGACCGATTTGATGGCGTCGTTCCATTGAACGCGTCAAGATGGCACAACCAAATTTCCGGGCCAGGGAAGCCGAAACCGGGCGGTCAAAGAACATCCAGACATGGCCTCCTTTTCCCGATCTCGACCGTTCCAGGGTTGCGGAAACACCTATCTCACGACAGGTTTTTAGAAAAACAGCCACGTCGTCTTGCCAGGATTTCTTGTCGAAATCGACTGCCAGAAACCAGCATGTTTCATCCGGTAAGAGTGGATAAACCCCGACCGTGTTTTTTCCAATCAGATGGCCACGAATCACTTCATCCGTGACTGACTTGAGCTTTCGATTTTCACAGTCGGAACACTTGACCATAGGTTTGCGGCAAAATGGACGGTTCCATTCGTTTGAGCAGGCAGGTGAGTAGCCAGAGCCTCCTTTCCTCCCTTCCCATCTGACGGAATAAACATCTTCACGCCCGCGAAACAAAGACCGAAAAAGGGCAATCTGGGTTTCTATTGGAGAGTCATTAGTCACTTGATTTGCTGGGGTATATGGCGTGGATGGCTCTGATATCCTCGGTTTGGGCGGAACACGATCTTCAGGATACAAACCGAGTAGCTTCTTTAGCCGTTCATTTTCCTCCCTTAACGACTTGCATTCTTCTAATGCTTTTTGGAGTTGGTCTTTGAGATCCTCGGGATCAAACATATCCATCTACATGACCCTTCATAAGTTTCGCCACGCTTAGTCCATCTCCGGCTTCAGCTAATCTTCTTTCAACGCAGATTTGCTCGCGATAGCAGCACACAATCCTTATTTAACTATTTGGCCTTCGGTTCTGGTAAAGATCTTCTGAAAATCGGTCATTTCCATTGAGCCCATCGCCGGTAGGCATCGATCCAATCTGCACCTTTCGGTTTGGGCTCAGGCAGCGGTAAGTCGATGATGGGAACCCGTAGCCTTTCACGATCCCGCCGACAGACCGCCACGATCTCATGAGCCTTGTTCAAATCAACTCGCTCCACCGTGACTTCTACCCCCAGCAGTTTCGTTGCGAACGGCACCACCAAGTTTTCGTCAAGCATAATGAAGATGCCGGTGAGCTCCTCCGACTCGTTGTAGCAGTCCACCGTGGCTTCCGCAATCAACTTGTCAAGATGGGCCGTGCTGGGTCGAGCAGGGCTTTTTCTGGAACCGTTCTGTCTCCTTTTCCTCAGAGCCTTTGGCATATTTCCCTTGTTACCTTAACGAGGGTTTCCACATTATTTTCTATTCTGCCGAGGAAGTCGATATCCATGGTAGGTCGTGTAAAGGGGGCTTCCCATACAGTAAGCATTAAGGCCCCCTTGAGAATGAAATGATCAGCATAGGGAGAATTGGATAGACGGTAAAGAAAGCGCTCCATTGCGAAGTATTGAAGTAGTTCGCTAAAAGGTCGACCTGTTTCCCGTGCTTTCGTGAGAAGACGTTGGCGAATAGACGCGCCGATATTCTTGTATTGCCGTTTTGTCATAGCAATACTTCAAGGTAAGGCCGGATGATTTTCTCTACCCGGCACACTTGTGCGAACTTCATCAATTCATCCACTTTAAAATGCTTCTTTTCTCGATAAAGCTTAAGTGCTTCGATGGCTATATCGAGGCCGATTTTATTCCTATACTTAAAACAGTCGGCAATTGTTTTTTCCGGACTATAGATACGGACTGGTACACTATCTATTTTATGTTTCTCAATTCCAACGGTGAAGGATTCCTCGGAGAACCAAAAGACTCTAAGGGGCGGATGATTCATCCTGGGAGCTTCTGTTCCTCGATCCAGCGCCACATAGACCTCATGAGGGACCTGAGTCGTGATCTCATGGTATGCCAAGGCAGAGATAAGACAAATTACACCGTTCGGTATTTTCAAGGAGACCGATACGAGGTCCGGATTACCGAGCGGTGGCAGATCCGCAAGTCGGTACAGACCCCGGCTAAGTTGTCCGATGACTCCGGCTTCCAGCATAGAGTAGAGCATCCTGCGGTGAATGCCGGCGTAAAGGGCTTCACTCATGCGCAAAACACCACCATGCCGGCGGAAAATATTTCTAGCTTTCTTAAACCGGTCCTGCTTTATCATTTTTACCTTACTCCTGAATTGGTACAAAATACCAACATTTGTTAATATTTGAAGGTATTATGTCTCAAATCCTATGGATTGTCAATTCAAATTTAGAACACTCGTTATTTGCGTGGGTGTCCTTGGAGCGTCAAAACAGCTTTCTTGAGGGGAAGAATTAAACAAAACAAAAAAAGCGAACCGGTTATTGCTGCCAGTTCGCCTAATCCTCTATTCCAATAGGTATTTTGCCCAATGACATCGTCCAACAATAGTTCGAGGTGACATTCTGTGTGATAGACTAACCTACTGAAATCATAAATAAAATTTTTGGCTCCCCGGGCTGTTATCCCAAAGCGTGCTTTTGTGGGATGGGATGAGACTGAAGTTAGAACGAATCGCTAAGGGGCACACAAGAATGATACCGGAGGACAAACTCCCACGAAACCTTTTGATTAGCTCCTCTCATAGTGGTTATCTGTTTCCTTTCGCGCACAACTTAGATGGATAGATCATTGGACTACAAATGCGAATTGGTCTTTTTTAACTCCTTGATTTAGGTGTAATCTTTTTGGGTTGTCAAAAGGGGAAAAATTTTATCCACCTTATTTTTTTCTTGACAAATGTATTTTGTTGCATTACAGTAAACATCACTCATGAAGACGAAACCATTCGGTCAGGTCATCAGGGAATTAAGAATAAAACATAAGGATTATTCGAGCCTGCGAGAATTTGCCAGAAAAGTTGGGTTATCGCCGGCCTACCTCAGCCGGATCGAGAACCAAAAGGAGCCTCCTCCCTCAGAGATCGTTGTAGAAAGATTGGCAGAGGCTCTTGGGGCAGATAAATATGAACTTTTCGGTTATGCAGGGAAGGTCCCGACGGAGTTTTTAGAGACATTTAAGAAGAATCCAAAGGGTGTTGCATCCTTCATGAGGAGGGTTCAGGAGATTGGATTGGAATCTGACAGTGATTGGAAGGATATTGAGAGCACAATTTCAAAAATGAAAAGGAAAAGTCAAAAATGATGGTGGATATGAATATGGTTTCCTGGCTGACCAAAGTCCAGATCAG
>DCUS01000163.1:0-1310 GCA_002327885.1 Syntrophaceae bacterium UBA2208 | reverse complement strand
GCTGAAGACAAGAGAATGGTCATCACCAACTCCCTTCTGGATGGGGTGGAAGGCCGAGTTACCTTCACCTGTGCGCATGAAATTGGGCATTGGATCCTCCATCGAAAATACCTTTTTGACCAGTTTATGCGTCTTCATGGTCGTGGTGACGGTGATCAACCCACCGTTGTCTGTAGATTATCGACTTCAAAATTAAGGGGAGAGTGGCAGGCCGATTATTTCAGCTCTTGCCTATTAATGCCCCGAGAGGAAGTTGAAGACGCCTACAATAAAACATTCGGACCTTCTCCTATTTTTATATACAATGAAAAGAGTTGTTTTGGGCGGAATAGCCCTCTTGTGATAGACCCGGCACTCGATACGGCAAAAGAGATTGCTCAAAAGGTCATCCAAGAAGGGAATTTTACAAATGTTTCAAAAGAAGCCATGTGTTACCGGCTTCATGAACTCGGCATGCTGATAAATTCAACCGGTAAGTCTTTGGCGGAGCAGTTTAAGGCCCAAAACCATCCATTAAATAGAAGTAAGGTTTAAAGCATCTTTTCAGTATCTTATTCAATTTGAGAAAGAGAATAACCCGGCCAATACGGGTTTTTTTAAGCAATGAATTGTTTAACGTTATGTAACAATAAACAAATAAATTAGCCATGACTGAAAAAACAATAGAAATTTATATCCAGGAAGATGGGGAATTTATACTTTTTCAAACCTTTGTCGAGATGAAAGAAATTATATAAGAGGTCGGCCAGTTTCAATTTGATTTCACCCCTTATTGCGGATAACCTTCCTCTGCTCCCCCCTTAAATTAAGGGGGGATGAAGGGGAGTTAAGCCTGATGAATTAAAAACATTGGTCATGAGCAAAAACAACCAGAAAGATAATTTTCAGTTATTTCGAGAACAATTGGAGGAATTAATTCGGGCCAGAACTCCCCTTTTCTATTTAGGAGGGATTGAGATTAAGCGATGCATTCAGGAACTGGAAATCATCACGTCAAAGGTGAACGCAAAAATCCAGATTTTCCATCTTTCAAGAGGAATCCTCGAATGCGGGGAGGAGAAAAAAACTACCGATCCAATTGGGATCCTTGACACCATTATAAAATGGGTAAATACCACAACATCGGAGAAACAGACGGTATGGGCGCTTCCCTTCTTTCATCTACTTTTCCAAAATTCTGATGCTTTAATCATTAGCAAGTTCAGGGATATTGTGGAGTTTAATAAATTTAACGGGACAGTGATAATCATAGGCATCCCAAATTACAAACTCCCTCCCGAGTTTGCTGATATTCCGGTCATCGAGTTTCC
>DCUS01000098.1:12441-16190 GCA_002327885.1 Syntrophaceae bacterium UBA2208 | reverse complement strand
CTTTCCCCCGTTTAAAATGCCCCGCAGGAATATCTTCAATTCGTTGACAAGGCCTCTTTAATGACTATAATGGGACGACATGTATGGAGTAAATTTAAAAAAAACTTAGATCCCACGCCCACAACATTTTAGAAGGGGAACCCTTAACGTAGCATTAAAAAGGGGGGCAGGTGTGCTTCCAATCCTTTACAATTGCGGTTTTTTTAGGGTTTATGGATAACATACGATGTTATCTGAGGCGACCTTTGCGATACGCTTGAAAACTGGGCGGCAAAACGCTTAAAGGTGCCGCCGTAAAGGTTTTTCAGCGCACCCGCCGCCCTTTTTTATATAATTTTTACGTAACGCTAAGGTAAACTTAATGACCGTCAAGACAGAACATCAAGAATGATAAACTTCTTGACCATCAGAATCATATTGGGCCTATCCGGAGGTTTTGCCCCGGAGGTAGATGAAGAGTGGAAAAAGTTAACACAAAGAGCTATTCTTTTCAATAAACAAGTCAAATCATCCCGCCTTATAGGAAAGGATAAGCCATGAGGAAAATTATTTATGTGATGGTAATTTTTGTTTTGATTGGTTGGGTTGGAGTTGGTTTCGCAAAGAAGGATCTGGATATTCAAGGTAAAAAATTGATCTCTACAAAACCGCCCTTCACTTTAGCATTCCCTTCTGAATTTAGCCTCGTCCATTCTTTCTCACATGCAAATCCGGGAGAGAGTTCACTCACCCGAATTTATTTCTTCATTAAACCAGACGGGAAACAGGTTGAAGAAATGCTTATTCTTCAAATAGCAGACAAGACCAACCCCCAAGCCGGGCCGATGAGGACAACCTCGTTAAAGCCCTATACAGAGAAAAGATTGTATTCGAAAGAGAAGGTTAAGAAGGGAGAGTTGGAACTGGATTACCTGATTCAATTAATGGCATGGAACCCTGATGCCCCTTCTCTTCAACCCATTGTCAAGAAGGGGTTTGTCATCCCCTCCCATTGGGCTCTTCAGGGACAGTTTCTATTTCTCTATCAGGGAGAGCATGCTGTCTTTGTAAGATATTCAAGGGATGTCAATGCCTTTGGGATGAAGGTCTCAGAAAAAGGAGAGGATTGGGAAAAAGGGACGATCAAAGGAAATGAGAAAAAAACTTATGAGGCCTTTCAGAAAATTTTGATGGAGATGATTGATTCCATCCAGATCAAGGCTCCGTAATTCCAAATGCCAAATGTTAAAGTCCAAAGTTCAAACGAATCTCAAGATTGAATTTTCAATAGATCCAATTCTTTAAAAAAGAAAACGTTGACATTAAGTCATTTGTCATTGATTTGGTATTTGGAATTTGGCATTGTTGAAAAGGAGGCTTCTTGAAGCAGAAGATCTTTTCAATGAGAGAAGCGGTATCGCGGTTTATTGAGGATGGTGACTCCATCGTTATGGGCGCTGCCTTAGAAGCAGCCATCCCGTTTGCCGTCGGGCACGAGATCATCCGCCAGAGAAAAAAGGATCTTACCCTCGTTGGTCCTATATCCGATATGCTCTTCGATCAAGTCATCGGATCCGGGTGTGTGAAGAAGGTGACGGCCGCCTGGGTAGGAAATGTGATCATGGGAGTAGGTTATAACATGCGAAGGGCTGTTGAGGAAGGAGTTCCGAGAAAAATCGAGGTAGAGGATTACACAAATTTTACCATTTCATTAGCTCTTTATGCAGGAGGCCTTGGCATTCCCTTTATTCCAACGAAGAGCCTTTTAGGCACAGGAATGATGGGAGAGGGACAGCCCTTTAAGGAGATGGAGTGTCCGTATACGAAAGAAAAGCTTGCCTTGGTTCCGGCTTTGAAGCCAGATGTAACGATCGTTCAAGCCCAGAGAGCGGATGAGGAAGGGAATACCCATTTTTGGGGAGGGAGTGGTGTGACTAAAGAGGCAGCCCTGGCGGCTCAAAAGTTGATCGTGGTGGTGGAGGAGATTGTAAGCAAAAAAGTGATTCAAAGAGATCCAAACCGCACCCTCATCCCTGGATTTTTAGTGGATGCAGTTGTTCCGGAACCCTGGGGAGCGCATCCATCCCCGATGCAAGGCTATTATAACCGGGACCATGAAAAATACATGACTTACCATCAGGAGTCAAAGGATAGAGAGGGATACCTGAATTGGCTTAAGAAATGGGTTTTGGGGGTGAAAGACAGGAAGGAATATCTCACTCTTTTAGGTGACGGAAAGATGAAATCCCTTTTGATTAAACGACACAGAAAATCCCTTCCGGTGGACTATGGGTACTAAAAATAGAAGGAAAATTGGGATGATGGAACGTTGGAATACTGGGTATAAAAAGAAATATTTTTGTTTTTCACATCATTCCATTATTCCAGTATTCCATTATTCCTGGTCACATTCTGATTAAGCATATCTTTAGTAGGGAGCCCAACTTGCGAGCGGCTGATTATACCATGCAGGAACTAATGGTGGTTGCCGGGGCACGAGAAATTCGTGACGATGATGTCGTCTTTGTGGGAATGAGACTTCCCCTGTTGGCCTTCCAATTGGCAAAGGAAACCCATGCCCGTCATGCCATTGGAATTTTTGAGAATGGAATCTTGAGAGACAAACCAGCCGGCGAGGCTCTCTACACAATGGGAGATAACCCTAATATTGAAGGCGCAATCTGGACAACTTCGATGATGGACATCATGATGCTTTTGCAGAGCGGGAGGGTAAGTTTGGGTTTTATTGGCGGGGCTGAAGTGGATCGTTTCGGAAACCTTAATACAACCTATATTCGTGAAAGTGAGCATGCCCGGATTCGCTTACCCGGCAGCGGTGGAGGGAGCGATATTGCCTCGCTCTCTAAACGATTTGTCATTATTATGAAACATGAGAAACGCAGACTCCCGGAAAAGGTGAGTTATAGGACCTCACCAGGCTTTGGAGATGGGGGGGATTGGCGAGAGAGAATCGGGTTGAAAGGTGGAGGCCCCAGTGCCGTGATTACCACCAAGGGAATACTGAGATTCGATTCCGGGACAAAAGAGATGATTCTCAACGCAATTCACCCTGGAGTCACCCGTGAGGAAATTATTGAGGATACGGGATGGGATTTGAGATATGCGCCTAAAATTGAAAATACAACACCTCCCACCCGGGCAGAGCTTCGAATGATAAGAAAATACGACCCTAATGGTTTCTGGACAAGAAATAGCATAAAGTGATCAGAACTATTTATCAACTTATCCAGGCAGGGTTACTTTATAGGAGGGGCGTTATGGCAGTAAAAAAGAAAATCGGGTTGGGTCTGCTGCCAAAGTTATTAATAGGAACATTAATTCCTATTTTGGTGGCTTTTTTGATCATCTGGGTGATCGTATTCTTCAGTGTTGATGCAGGGAATTTTCGGATGACAAGCGTAAAAGATATCGGATCCGAAAGCCTAAAAGAATTGACCGCGACCTCTTTAAAGGAGTCTAAGCAGGCTCTGGATAGGCTCGGAGAAAAAATCATTCAGGAGAAAGCCAAAGATGTGGCTTTGCAGATGGAAATTTTTATTAAATCCCATCCTAAAATGAAAAAAGAGGATTTCTCCAACGATCCCTGGCTGAAGTCCATTGCCGTCCAGAAGGTCGGAGAAACGGGTTACACAGCAATTCATGATGACCAGGCGATCAATTATTTCCACATCAATCCCCAAATCGTCGGCTCAGACCTGCATACCCTCGCAGATAAACTCCCCGCCTTCTGGAAGATTCTGGAGGCGAGC
>DCUS01000098.1:0-12434 GCA_002327885.1 Syntrophaceae bacterium UBA2208 | reverse complement strand
TTTGGCTCTTATTAAAGATACGGACCTGATCGTTGCGGCCACCACTTACATAGATGAATTTTCAAGACCCACAAGGTCCATTGAACGACAAATGAGGAACATTGAGAAAAGATATTTGGAACAATACGAAAACAGAATTAAAATATTTTATGTCGTTCTTTTAGTTATTCTTTTTGTTTTATTAGTCTGTATCTACTTTTATGCCCGTTCGGTGATTCGCCCCATTCGCTATCTTTCTGAAGTTGCAGATAGAATCAGCATGGGAGAATTGGATACTCCGATTAGAATCAAAGCAAAAGGCGAGGTGGGTGTCCTGGCAGAGTCCATTGAAAGGATGCAGACAAGTGTCAAAGCTGCGATTGAGCGGCTGCAGAGGAGGAAAGAGTCGAGGACTTAGTCTAAACCCAGGGGGAAGATGCCAGCCGGAAAGAAAGACCGGCAAGAGAAAACATCACTCCGAACTTTTGAAGGAGGGGATTATGATACTTCCAAGGGGAGAGGTGATCCATAAAAATTTATCGACCGCATTTACGGATTTCAATGCCCTTTTATCGACGTTAAAATCGGGAGATTTTAGCGGAATCATCACAATCGATTTTCCTGAAAACAAAGGGATCGTTTTTATTGATTCCGGGGAGGTCCTCAATGCCGAAGCCAAGATAGGGGTTGATCCGAAAAGGATGATCGGCCAGGAGGCGATCCAGACCCTTTTAACCCTCACAAAGCAAAAGGACGGGTTGATAAATATCTATCAACTGGCGCCTGAACGAGTGGCTATTCTGGCCATCCACCTTCAACATGAAATCCTCTTTAAAGGGCTCTCTACGGATTTTACTCGTTTAGATCGGCTTCTCTTGAAATTGAGAGAAGAAAAACATCATGGTTTTATAGAAGTTCTGACGAAAGATCACCAGGCCATGGGCGTCTTGTTTCTTGAAGGGGGAGAACCGGTGGAGATGTTCACCTCACCCGAATCGGGACCTTCTGTTTTTGGTCGAAAATCGATTCCAATTTTTGTGGAAAATGCCATGAAACAGGGGGCCATTTTCGACGTCTACAAAAGTGAGGGTAAAATTCTTAAAAAAGAAATGGAAGAGATGAAAGAGATGAAAGGGAAAAAAGCTGCGGAGCGAGGGGAGGATATGAAAGAACTTATTCTCATCCTCCAGGAAGTTATCTCCAAGGCAGAGAAGCTGGTGGATGAATCTTCACGAAGAAAAGGCTTATTTCATAAGCTATTTAAAAAGTCCCTGATAGAAAGATCAGAAGAATATGCTTTTCTCGATCCTTTTGCCGGTGAATTCGAATTTCGGGATGGGACGATTCAATTTAGAGGGGAGGTCGGAGTGAAGGATTTTACCAAGGGAATCATAGAATGTTTGGCAACCACCCTTTCACATCTTGGAAAAGAATTGCCGAAGGAAAAGATATTGCCTTTAAAATTGAAAGCCGAGATAGAATCCTCTCTGGCACAACATAAGGAGGCGTTAAAGCGTTTGGAGGTTGAGGCAACAACTTCTTCAATTTTTAAATAAATTACTTTAACCCCCCGTTTCCCCTTCTTAGAGCCTTAGAGACTGTGTCGTAATTCCTTTTTGTCTTTGCGAGCGACCCCGCCTTAGCGGGGGAGCGTGGCAATCTCTATTTTTTCAATGAATTACGAGATTGCTTCAGTCGCTGCCTGCCTACCGCCTGCCTGCCGGTAGGCAGGGCAGGCAGGCACTCCCTCGCAATGACATTGTGACACAGTCTCTAAGCAAAGGGGGGATTTGAAAAGTTATTTTCTAATTGACCCCTCCAAGTCACATCATTCTACTTTAGAATTTTACCTACCGATTTTACTTGACAAAATTTTTGTTCTTAATATACTTGTTAAATAATTCTCAAAGCAAAGGAGGGGGTAGGGGGGTACCCTTTATGTTTTTTAATAATTTCATATTAATATTGAATTTAATTTGGGCTTTTTACGTCAAAAATGTAAGGAAGGGGGTGGTTTGCAGAATATAGGGGTTAAGGCTCTTAATTGTGACTATTTAATTTTAAATTGAATTTAATTCCAAAAGGAGGTTAGGAAAATGAGACATTGGAAGTGGATTGGTTTTGTTCTTTGTTTGTCCCTAATTGTATTTGTAGCTTCACCTGCATTGGCACAGATAAAGCTGAATTACTCGGTTTTCTTCCCGGCCCCCCATAAGAATGCCGTTTTGGCAACGGAATGGGCCAAGGAGATTGAAAAAAGGACGGGCGGAAAAGTTCAGATCACCGTGTTTCCCGGTGGGACACTGACCCCTGCTGACAAGTGCTATGACGGTGTGGTCAAAGGAATTTCCGATATTGGTTTTTCAGTTCTTGCCTATACCAGAGGGAAATTCCCTTTAACCGAAGTTTCTGATTTGCCAATGGGTATGAAAACTGGCTTGGTTGCCACAAAAGTGATCAATGATTATTACAAGAAATTCAAACCCAAAGAATTAGATGAAGTGAAGGTGATGTACCTCCACGGCCATGGCCCCGGAATTCTTCATGGCAAAAAAGAGATCAAAAAACTTGAGGATCTTAAGGGGATGAAAATCCGATGCACCGGTATGGCTGCGAAAATAGTTGCGGCCCTTGGGGCTACTCCTGTGGCCATGCCTATGGGTGAAACCTATGATGCCTTAAGCAGAGGTGTGGTGGATGCCTCGATGGCGCCACAGGAGGCATTGCAAGGCTGGAAATGGGGAGAAGTGGTAAAGTATACCATTGAAAACTTTAGTACTTCCTACAGCACGGGTATGTTCGTTGTGATGAATAAGGACAAGTGGAATTCCTTGTCCCCGGACATTCAGAAGATCATCGAACAGGTCAATGAAGAATATATTGAAAAACAGGGAAAGGTCTGGGATGAGATTGATAAAGCAGGGAGGGATTATACGATAGGCCGTGGCAACAAAATTCTCCCGCTTTCACAGGATGAAAGCTCGAAATGGGAAAAAGCGATCAAGCCCCTTCTTGACGAATATAAAAAGAATATGAAGGATAAGGGCCTGCCGGGAGAAGAAGTGCTGAGTTTCTATTTTCAGACAATATACAAATATCAGAAATAATTAGGGGGAAGGGGAAGAGAGAAATATCTCTTCCCCTTTTTTATCACAAGAGAGAACCTGAGAGAAGAGGAGTCATCCATGAAGGGATTTTTGGGCAAGATTGAGGGGCTCAGTCGGTTCCTAAATATTATCGCCGGAATCAGTCTGACATTTCTGATGTTGCTCACCGTGATGGACGTCATTTTAAGGAGTTTGAGGAGTCCGGTTGTGGGGACATATGAGCTGGTGGCTTTTTCCGGGGCGATTGTCATTGGGTTTGCTGTTCCTTTCACTTCCTGGGTGAGGGCCCATATCTATGTCGATTTTTTTATCTTAAAATTTTCAAAAAAAGTAAGGAATGTTTTCAATATTACGACAAGGTGTCTGGTCATCATGTTATTCTTCTTGATTGGGTGGAACCTTATTAAATATGGAATGGATCTCCAAAAATCAGGAGAAGTTTCACTCACTTTACAAATGCCTTTTTACCCTGTGGCTTATGGAGTTGGTGTTTGTTGCTTTATCCAGTGCCTGGTAATGATTGGCGACATCGTAAAGATTTTTGGAGGGGAATATGAGTGAGGTGGCAATAGGAATTTTAGGCTTGGCGGTTGTGTTGTTATTATTCCTGACCGGGATCGAATTGGGATTTGCCATGGCCTTAATTGGTTTCCTTGGGTTCAGCTACATTGTATCCTTCAAGGCCGGATTGAACTTATTGGCCAAGGATATATTCGATGTCTTTGCCTCCTACGGGTTTACTGTCATTCCCCTCTTTGTCCTCATGGGTCAGATCGCCTTTAATGCGGGGATTGCAAAAAGGTTATATGATTCCTCGTATAAATTCATCGGCCACATTCCAGGGGGACTGGCCATGGCTACGGTTGCAGGGGCGACGGCCTTCAAGGCGATTTGCGGGTCTTCACCTGCTACGGCAGCTACGTTCGCCAGCGTGGCTGTCCCTGAGATGGACCGATACAACTATGATAAAAAACTCTCGACAGGAATCGTGGCCACGGTGGGGACCCTCGGCATTCTCATTCCACCCAGTGTTACGCTGATTGTCTTCGGGATTATTACAGAGCAATCCATCGGTAAATTATTTTTAGCCGGAATTATTCCCGGGCTGATCATCGCCTTCTTTTTCATCGTCATCATCTATGGATGGTGTAAGATCAACCCAAAACTCGGCCCCAAGGGTGAAAGATCGACGTGGAGGGCGAGGATCGCCTCCCTGCCGGAAGTCATTTGGGTAGTGGTGATTTTCCTTCTTATCATCGTCGGGTTGATGAAAGGTTTTTTTACTCCCACCGAAGCGGGGAGCATTGGGACCTTTGCTGTCCTCCTTTTAACCATACTCAAGAGGGACATGAATTATAAAGGATATATTAAATCAGTGGCCGAATCGCTCCGAACCGCCTGCATGGTTTTAATGCTCATTGCCGGATCAACCGTCCTCGGTCATTTTCTGGCCGTGACCAAGATCCCAATGATCGCCGCCGATTGGATTATCGAACTTCCATTCCATAAATATACCATTATGGTCCTGATCGCTTTCATCTACCTTCTCGGCGGTTCCTTTATTGATGATTTGGCGTTCATGGTTTTAGCCACCCCCATTTTCTATCCGGTCATCATCAAGATGGGTTTTGATCCGATATGGTTCGGAATGATTATTGGCATCACGGTCATGATTGGCGTCGTGATTCCTCCCGTAGCCATTAATGTCTTCGTGGTGAAGAATATTACCAAGGTGCCCTTCGGTGTGATCTATGCGGGAGTTTTTCCTTTTTTGATAAGCCTCGTCGTCGGTGGTGCCATATTGTTCCTTTTCCCCCAGTTGGCTTTATGGCTGCCTTCTGTATTGATGAAGTAGAGAATTGCAGATTGAGGAATTAATGGAACATTTTTGATTTGTCATTCTGAGGAGCGAAGCGACGAAGAATCTCAAAAGATCCTTCACTTCGTTCAGGATGACAATTTAGGCCATTATCTATCAAATCTTCGGTATCTTTTCTTTATTTCTTTTGGCCACCACGGTAATAAATCGGAGGGAGCTGCATTTCGAAGAATTCTGGGAACCTTCTCTCCCTTGGCCTGAGCTTCGATTCCGAATAAAAAAACTGCCTCTTTGAAATATTTCTTCATTCTCATTTTTTTAGGAATGAATCCTCTCTGGATCGCTTTTTTTAGGATCGACTGGGCCATTAAAATTTGGTAAGCCGTCTCCCTTGCCCCCCTTGGAAAAGCAAAAGGGGTAAAAATTTGATGGACAGCCCAACGGATGGTTTGCGTCCAATAAAGATATTTTTCTCTTTTTCCAAGAAAGGGATGTAACGGTGTGACGGCTTGAAGAAAAGGGGTTAAAAAGAGGGCGAACAGGATTGATTCGGATAGCAATTTGCCTGTTTTGATCAACTGATCCGCAAGATCGAAAAGGGATAGAAAAAATACCCGGGTTTTCTTCTCCGAAAGGCTTCGTTCGCCAAGGGCCCTGTCGAGATCAGGAAAAAGGGAGAAGAGCAGACCTGTTTGAAGCATGAGGGTAAGAGAGGGTTTGGCCACGCCTTCCTTGAGCTCCCGCAGGAATTCATCCCGAAGCCGAGAAGGAGAACATTTTTTTATCTCTTCCCGATATCGAAGGATGGCCTGGTAGGTTTGTTCTTCAATGGGAAATCCCGTTCGGGCGGCATGGCGGATCACCCGGATCATTCGGACTGGGTCCTGTTCAAATCTCTCATCCGGGTTGCCGATGGTTCGGATAACTTTTCGTTCGAGGTCAGAAGTTCCGCCGACGTAATCGATGATTGAAAAATCAGCAATATCATAAAAAAGTCCGTTAATGGTGATGTCTCGGCGAAAGGCATCTTCTTCGGGTGTTCCGAAACTATCTGTCCGGAGGATCTCCCCTCCTTCCGTTTGGGTCTCTTCAAATTCCGAGTGACTTCGGAATGTAGAAACTTCTACTATTTTCCTACCCTTAAAAAAAACTTGAACCAATCGAAACCGACGACCGATGATACGACTGTTTTTAAAAAGGGAATTGATTTCATGAGGATGGGCATTGGTGGCGACATCAAAGTCCTTGGGAACTTTTTCCAAGAGGAGATCCCGAACGCTTCCGCCGACAAGATAAGCTAAAAATCCATGATGATGAAGTCGGTAGAGTACTTTTAGAGCCTCTTCATCGATATTCTTTCTTGAAATTGGGTGGTTCGCCCTGGGTATGATGATTGGAATCATTTGATGATTTGAATCGCTCCGGGAGTACAAACTTTAACACATTGAGGATTTCCGCTGCAAAGATCACAATGAAAAGCCTCCTCCCTAAAAACGGAGAGAGTATCAAAAGGGAAGTGTTCTGCCCTTGTTTTATTCAGATCGATATAGGCAATCTTTCTTTCGAGAACCATTTTGCCGAATTATAACAGGAATTTTTCTGAAAAGGTGTAAAGTCATTTTTGAGACACGACAGGTGATGGTGAGGAGGCTCTTGACAAACGGCAGAAAACGGAAAAGAATATTATATATAGTCTTTGAGGTCTCAGAACTTTTAAGCCGGGGAGGTTAAAATGAAAATACAGGAGGTCAGGGCGAAAGCAAAGGCCTTAGGATTGAAAAATACCTTTGGATTATCGAAGGCAGAACTGATTCGAAGGGTTCAGAAAGCTGAGGGGAATTTTGATTGTTTCGGAAGGGTCAAGGACTATTGTGATCAATTTCAATGTTGCTTCCGAGAGGATTGCCTCAGTTTTTCAGGGACCAAGATAAAATAATCAACGACGGGAAGTCGGCCAATCATTGGCAGGTAAGGGGGACAGGTAAGGGGGCGACCTTATTTTAATTTTTTCTTCACCTGATGCGCTGTGCCCAATGCGCTCGGCAATTTGATAATCCATCATCATGAAAGGAGGATTTGTTATGGATAAACGAATTCAATGGGAGGCTTCTCTCACCGCCGCCAAGGCAAAAGCAAAAAAAGAAAAGAAATTAATTCTGATGGACTTCTACAATAACCTCTGAATTGGCTGCCAACAGCTGGCAGCTGTTACTTACCCCGATTCGAATGTCTGTACTTCAGTGGAAAACAACTTTATCCCTCTCCAGATTGATTTCAATAAGAATAAAGCTTCGGTGAAAAAGTTTGCTGTGAAATGGACTCCAACCATCATCATCTTGGATCCAGAGGGTGAGGAGCATCACCGTTTTGTCGGATATTTACCTCCTGAAGATTTTATTGCCCAAATCATCCTCGGGAAGGGCAAGGTTGAATTTGATCTTGATCGGTTCGAGCAGGCCATCCAATGCTTCCAGGAGGTTCTCGCCCGGTATCCCAAGGCAGATGCTTCCCCGGGGGCCCAATACTATTTGGGAGTGGCCAAATATAAGGCAAGCCATGATCCCAAGCAATTGAAGTTGGGATTCGAGGTGCTGCAAAGGGATTATCCGAGTAGCGAGTGGACCAAGAAAGCACGGGTCTATTCACTTATTCCCGGATAGATTTTGTTTTGCAGACACAATTTTACAGGAGAGAAAATCGCCAGGCACAGTACCACTCTGGGCGGGGAGGATCGGGAGGGCATCCCAAACATTCTGTCTGGATTCGAGAATCTATTGTCCCGGCGAAGGTCCGGTATTCAATGATGCCGATGGATTTGCAGGGATAATCTTCCAACCCTTTGAGCCTGCGGGAAGCCTGGACCCGGCAGTCGACCATGCGAAAGACAAAAGAGTCCGATTTATCTTCCACAATTTCTTGTTTATTTATACGAGCGTATAAACGGAATTGGAGCGCTGTTTTGAGAACCTCCAAGCCACCCTGTTCTGGTAAGTTTAATAAAGTTTTGATATGGCAAGCTTCATAGGGAGAAAATCGGGTCCAGCAGGTATCATTACATCGTTTTGCATCCAGAATCCCAAACTTAGTTTCAACGGCCTGAAACCATACCCCGTCATTGGCCAGCCAATTGAGACAAAGGGCGTCCAATAGTTCTTCCAATTTATTTTCGTCCATCCGATATAAAACCGCTGGTATCCCATTGTGCAATTCAATGTTGAGAAGTTTAGAAATCCGCTTTAATTGGATTGCCAAACTTGTTTCACCCACCTCTTTTTCCATCTCAAGAGCGACGTCCATTCCGTACTGGTATTCCACCTCCTTGAGCCAATAGCCATAATGAACCAGGGTACGCCAGAGAGCATCCACAATCCAGCGAATCAGTAATTCTTTTTCCGGTTTCGCAGAGAACCCCATTTTTCTATTGTCCTCCTTTTTTTCTTTAACGTTTTCTGCTCCCTGAGCCCACGTGGGATGACAAGGCGGAGGTGACTCCATGGCAACGGGAGGCGGTGCTTATGAGAATGGTTTGGCCTGAATATATCTTTTTCTTAATCTCCTCCGGTAAGTTTAATAAAGCTTTTGGCCGAAATCCTCCTACTCCCGGTCCAAGTTGTAGGCTGCGGACCACTTTTGATTCAAAATTCCCTTTCAAATCATTTAAGATCTTATAGAGGGGGGTCGGACGCCTTTTCCCTGTTGCCATGCAATATCGAGCAGGTTCCGGACAATCATCGGAGCAGAGAAAATCAGAAAGGCTCGTATAAAGATCACCTGTCTTACCCATCATAGGGTTGGGGAGCCTCGAGAGGGGGGGGATTTTCTTTCTTTTTGCACCCAGAGGTTTAAATTGAGCTAAAATAAATTCGAAGGCAAGGTGGAGTGGGGCGGCAGGAATAATATAGTCGGCTTTTCGGCCTTCTGATAAAAATTGACTGAGATAGAATATTCCATCCGAGATTGCGGTTTCAATCGGAAGTCGAGCGATTTTCTGGAATGCCCTTTTGTTTGTATCAACGACAATGATCCTAGAATGGGGGTCTTTTTGAAAGAGTTTATTGGCAGCTCGACTTCCAAAACGGCCACATCCGATAATGAGGTACGTGCAAGGGTTTCCATTCATTTGGGGAATTCACAAAGCTCAATAAGGACACCGCTTGAGGATTTGGGGTGAACGAAAGCGACTTTGGTGTTGTGAGCCCCGGGCCGGGGCTTCAGGTCGATTAATGTCGCTCCCTTCTCAAGATAAACTTTCACCTCTGCCTCCACATCATCGACCTCAAAACAGATGTGATGGATCCCCTGGCCTTTGGTTTCTAAAAATTTGACAAGGGGAGAATCCGGTTCCGCAGGCTGGACCAATTCGATATTCGACTCCCCGATCTTTAAAAAACCCACTCTTGTCTTCTGGGCAGTCACTACCTCCACTCCCGAAAGGTTAAGGCCTAAGATATTCTGATAGAACTTGGCTGCTTCTTCAATACTGTTCACCGCAATCGCAATGTGATTGATCTTTTTGAGCATTTATCGCTCCTTTCGAACCCTTCTTTTCACCACGGAGACACAGAGGTCACAGAGCAGGAAAAATATCCTTTTTGATTTGACGGGAGGTGCTGTCAAATCAAAAAGGTCTCTGTTCCTTAGGGACAAAACACTTCTGTAATTCCTCTATGGAAATTCTCAGTGTTCTCTGTGGCTCTGTGGTGATATAAGCCTATTTCACTTTCACAGCTTCTTGGATATATCTAATAATATCTTCCGTGGAGGCACCGGGTTGAAAGATTTCCCGGATCCCCGCCTTCTTTAACTCCGGAATATCGTCGACCGGGACGATCCCTCCTCCAAAAACGAGGATATCTCCCGCCTTTTTTTGCTTAAGAATCTGAACAACCTTTGGGAAGAGATTGTTGTGGGCACCCGAGAGACTGGAGAGGCCTACGATATCCACGTCTTCCTGGATAGCGGCGTTGGCAATCTGCTCAGGAGTCTGCCGTATTCCGGTATAGATCACCTCCATCCCGGCATCTCTCAGGGCTCGCGCAATCACCTTTGCTCCCCTGTCGTGACCGTCCAACCCTGGCTTCGCAATGAGCACTCTTATCTTTCGGGCCATACACACCTCCAAATTCGCATAGCGCTAAGCGCAGAGCGCATGGCGTAACTCAGGGTTTTAGTCCTGAGAATCAGCCCTAAAGGGCTGAGTTACACCCTATGCTCTATGCCCCATGCCATAATTATCTTTCTCTGTACTCCCCAAATACCTCTCTTAACGTATCAGAGATCTCACCCAGGGTAGCATAAACCTTGACCGCTTCTAAAATGGGTGGGACCACATTGTCCGTTCCTTGGGCCGCTTTCTTTAGAACAGCCAAGGTTTCCTTCACTTTTATGTTGTCCCTTTCTTTTTTGACCCTTGCCAGTTTTTCTTTCTGGTATTGTTCCACCTCAGGTTTGATACGAAGGATATCCCTGAGAGGTTCCTCTTCCATCTGAAACTGGTTCAATCCGACGATGATCCGCTTCTTGGTTTCGATTTCCTTCTGATATTGATAAGCGCTTTCACCGATCTCTCCCTGAATAAAACCTGATTCGATGGCTTTGATGGCGCCGCCCATGGCTTCAATCTTTTCAATATATTCCATGGACTTCCTTTCTATTTCATCCGTAAGGGACTCCACGGCATAAGACCCTGCAAAGGGATCGATCATATCGGCGACACCGCTTTCATAGGCAATGAGCTGCTGGGTCCTCAAGGCAAGCCTGACAGANNGAATTGGTATGAAGCGACTGTGTTCCCCCTAACACGGCAGCGAGGGCCTGAAAGGCGACTCTCACCACATTGTTGTCGGGTTGTTGAGCAGTGAGTGAACAGCCGGCCGTTTGAGTATGGAACCTCAACATGCATGACTCGTCCCTTTTTGCCTTGAATCGCTCCTTCATGATTTTTGCCCAGAGCCTTCGGGCCGCCCTGAATTTGGCAATCTCTTCAATGAAGGTGTTATGGCAGCAGAAGAAGAAGGCAAGCCTGGAGGCGAAGGAATCCACGTCAAGACCTGCCCGGATGGCTGCCTCCACATAAGCAATGCCATCGGCCAGAGTGAAAGCCACTTCCTGGACAGCCGTGCAACCTGCCTCACGCATGTGATAACCGCTGATGCTGATGGTATTCCATCGGGGGACGCACTTTTTAGAAAATGCAAAAATATCAGTGACGACGCGCATCGATTCGAGAGGAGGGTAAATATAGGTTCCTCTTGCCGCATATTCTTTCAAAATATCGTTCTGGATCGTTCCTTGAAGAACTTCACTTTTAACCCCCTGCTTCTCTGCCACAGCGATATACATCGTCAGAAGGATGGCGGCGGTTGAATTGATGGTCATGGAAGTGGAGACCTTATCCATGGGGATGCCATCAAAAAGGATCTCCATATCCTTCAAGGTATCGATCGCCACGCCGACCTTCCCAACTTCACCGTCAGACAAGGGGTGGTCGGAATCGTAACCAATCTGTGTTGGAAGATCGAAGGCAACACTCAAGCCGGTTTGTCCGTGTTCCAAGAGATATTTGTATCGCTTATTGGTCTCCTCAGGTGTGGCAAATCCCGCATACTGCCGCATTGTCCAGAGACGACCCCGGTACATGGTGGGCTGAACCCCCCGGGTGAAAGGAAACTCACCAGGGAATCCTAATTCGTCACAGTAATCCAAATCGGCGACATCCAGGGGGGTGTAGAGCCGTTTCAATTCAATATGGGATGTCGTCTTAAAAGAGGGTTCCCTTTCAGGCGCCTTTGAAACAACTTTGTTGAGAGTAGTTTTTTCCCACCTCTCGAATTCTTCTCGTATGTTTTTAGCCATGCTTTACCTCTGACCGTAAGTCGTAAGGGGTAAGGGGTGAGGTGAAAAGGAAGTAGGAATACTCCTTGCGCTTCACGCCTTCCGCATCACGTTTATAGCGGAATGTTTCCGTGTTTCCGCCAGGGATTGGTATCGACTTTGGTTTTCAAAATATCCAGAGCCTGGATGATCTTGGGACGGGTTTCCTCGGGTTCGATGATTTCGTCCACGTATCCTAATTCCGCTGCCTTATAAGGGCTGGCGAATTTTTCTTGATAATCGGCGACCAACTGTTGACGCGTCTCCTTGGCATCCTTTGTTTCCTTGATTTCATTTCGGAAGATGATATTGACCGCACCCTCTGCGCCCATCACTGCAATTTCCGCTGTGGGATAACAGTAGTTGATATCTCCTCGAATGTGCTTGCTCGACATCACATCATAGGCTCCCCCGTAACCTTTACGGGTGATGATGGTGATCTTTGGGACCGTCGCTTCACAAAATGCGTAGAGGAGTTTAGATCCGTGTCGGATGATTCCTCTTTCCTCCATATCGATTCCAGGGAGAAAACCCGGGACATCCACAAAGGTAATCAATGGGATATTAAAGCAGTCGCAGAAACGAACAAACCGGCCGGCTTTGACCGAAGAATCCGGGTCAAGGGAACCGGCTAGCCAATTGGGTTGATTGGCGAT
>DCUS01000157.1 GCA_002327885.1 Syntrophaceae bacterium UBA2208 | reverse complement strand
TCTCTTTCTTTTCAGGTGCAAGGGATTTGGGTTCAATGATGAATATTCTTTCTGATTGGATCTGCCCGGCCCTTAAGATAGTCTCTCTAACCTTCTGGGCCCTTTGAGAAGCCAGCCTCCTCAGGTCGCTCTCTTTGACCTCGATATAGGTCAGCATCAATTTTTCCATTTCAGGGTCAGGGATGTTTTTTGCCATACCCAAAATATTTTTTGGCTTGGGGAACTTCTCCTCTTTATAAGCCAGTTTCAAGTATTTTTGGTATTCCTGAGGTTCGATTTTGACCTCATCGACAGGTACAGCCGGTTCTCCTATTTTCACCATCTCCTTTAGTTTCTCTGTTTTCAACTTCCTTTGAAAAAGAAATTGTTTCAATCCCTCTCTATCTCTGTCCGGATCCACATGGCCCTCGATATCCAGCTTGAGGGCAGGCCGATCGGTAAGGGCCTTGATCAGGATATCGATTTTTTTTAGATTTGGCTCTGTGATCGTGGCCATTCCGTAATCAAATTCAAGATAACTCAGTTCCTCTCCTCCCCCAAATATGGACCCCAGCAATGAAAAAGGCGAAGTTGCTGCCTTGACGAGAAGGTTCTGGATAATTTGGAGAACCACTCTAAAAACACTGAATTGGGGGTCATCGAGGCTCCCCGAGACAGGAATGTCCAGTTTAATCTCTCCGTTTCGATCTTTCAGAAGGGCAATAGCCAGTTTGACAGGAAGCTTCGTGGCATTGGGACTTTCTACTTTATCCCCGAGCATAAGCTGATCGAAAAAGAATTTATTTTTGGCATCGAGTTTTCTGTGGTCGATGAGGTATTTAAGCTCCATCGTGAGCTTTCCTTTCTCGATCGGGTAACCCACATATTTTCCGGAATATGGGGTCAAGGGACTGAGCTCGATATCCTTAAATTCGACATCGAGATCCATGAAGAAATCCTTTTTCAACGGATTGATCTTGCCGGTGATTTTAACCGGAGCGCCACCGGCCAGCCTCCCCCTGAGTTCTACTTCTCCTACCTTTGTTTCTTCGGAGGTCAGCCCTGATATTCTTCCTCCAAGCTCTATCATATCGGCTGAGTAGTTTGGCTTAATGTAGTGGTCTGTAAACTCGATCTCTCCACCCTGAAAGGTAACCTTCTCAATTTTTATATCCGTGCTGGCCTCTTGATTCTTCGTGGGCGGAGATTCTTTCTTCAGTGGCTGAGGAGCTGTCGGAGCTTCTTTCCTCTGCCCTTCCTTTTCAAAGGCTTCTTGAAGGTTCAGGGATCCATCCGGGTGTAGGATCAGACGAGCGTAGAAATTGGTGAGTGCGATCCCATTGATGTGGATATAGAGAGGGTTATAGCCGATATTGACGTCATTCAGCGCAAGAGATTCCCACTTCAAAAGATCCTCTGCATTGACCTTGTCGATGGATGCGAAATTAGCGAGAGAGGAATCTCCCTTATAGGTCAATTGAACTCCCTTCCCCTCCTGCTCATTGAATAAGAGGTTGCCAGCGGTTGAAAAATTACCATCCTCTATAATGATTTTTACTCTTTTACTGAAATAGGGTTGCAGTGATCTAATGTCAATGCCTTTCAAACTCATCTTCAAGTTCCCAAAGATAGGACTGATGCCGAACGGTCCGTTGGCTGAAACCGTTCCTTTCTGATTAAGTCGGAGGGCAAGAGAGGCACTACTTCTTTGTCCCTTCGCCGTCGAGAGGTTCTCCGCTTTTAGATTAATCTCGTCGGCGACCAGGGTGACGGGATCGGCGGTCGTCCGGTCTTCCGCCTTGATCGTGTACTGATGTAACGAAACCTTTCCGACCTTCACCAGCCATGGTTTCTCACTCTCTTTACTTGGAGCCTGCTTCGCTTGTTCTTGCTTGGGCGGCGGAGGAGGAAAGAGCTTCTCCAAATCGAATTCCCCGTTGCCTAACCGTTTGAAGGTAAACATCCCTCTCTCAGTAAAAAAGCTACCGAGCTTAAGTTCTTTCAACGTCAAATTGAGTTGAGTATCTTTCAGCGAGATAATGGGAACTTTGAAAAAATCCTCTTTCTCATCTCGTTTTTTAAGCCTTAAGGAACCCAGGTTGGCAGACATTCCCGAGAGGGAGATGATGGGCTCTTTTTCCCCTTTCTCATATTTATACCGGGTTGAAAAATCGAGACGTCCGTCTTCGATGTCAAAGAGGAGACTGTCCATATAGTAGGGCGAATATTTTTTCACGACCGCAGATTTTACCTCTATACCTCCTTCCACCCTCATCGGATCCACGGATAGATCGCCCTCGATCTTGATGGTTTCGTTCGCCTCCGTTTTAAGTGACAGGAGATAGTTTGTTTTCTTCTCCTTCCCGTGGCTGAAATGATCGACTTTTAATTCGATCGGGTCGAAGATCGTCTTAAAGGGTTTCCTCCTCGAAAGGTCTGAAAAAGAGATCTTTCCCCCGGTTAACTGCATCTCATCAACATCGATGGACAGGTTAGCTTGATCTTCCTTCTTTTCGGGCGCAGGAGAAGGCTGGGCCTCTCTCTTTCCAAGAAGAAGGGATTCGATATTCAGATCTCCTTTAGAATTTCGCTGTACCTCAAGTTCCGGGGATTGGATGGAGACCTTCGATAGATGAAAGATCTTCTTGAGCGGTTCTGTCGGAGCAATCCCAATCTCGATAAGAGGAAGCCTGAATACGGGGTTATTCTTTACATCGTCCAGGACCACTTTTTTCAAGGAGACGTTCCCTGACACTGTCACGGAAGGCCCTTTGTCTTTTTTGTGTTGGATGAACGAAACCTTTGTCTGCGCGTCCAGGTAGGCGGAAACGATTTTAAAATTCAATTTTAGAGGGAAATAGGCAAAATAATAGGGGAGATCGAAATCCTTGATGTTGATATCAAATGTTGTTTCATGCGTATCGGCAAAAGGTTTTGTCTCTCCTCGAATCGCATAGGGGGTCTCATTAACTTTCGCGGAAAAGACAGGGTGAACAAAGACATTGATTTGCGCAGGGACATTGGATAAGAAGGGAAGGCCAATATTCAATTCTCTGACCGTATGTTTTGTCTGTTTCGGCCCATCCCAGAAGTCGATGCTCCCGTTTTCTATAGTGATGTTGTTAAAAGAAAACCTCAGAGGTTTTCCTTTCCCTTCTGCCTTCGATTCCGGTTTTGGCCCTTCTTTTTTGATCAGGTCAGAAAAATTATAGGATTGGTCCTGACGGCGAACCAAGTTGATAAAAGGTTTTTTCAACCGGATCTCCTTAAAAATCAACGCCTGCCTAATGGCGGAGAGAATCTGCAGATTGATATAGAGTTCCTCAAAAGAGACAAAGGTCTGTGAGCTTCCACGGTCCTTCACCATGAAATCCCTTACGGTCGCAGAGAGCGTATAAGGATTGGTCTTTATCTCTTTCATCGCCACTTCGCGCTGAAGGCTCCCGGAAAGCTTTTTAGTCAAAATTGATTTCAAAATGGGAGGTAGGCCAAAAAAACCGAAGAGGGTAAAGATTACCAAAAATATTCCCAAACCAATGAGATATTTCTCCAAACGGCGCATGGACTTCCCCACCTCCAGAAAAAAATCGATGAGTTTGAAAATCCGGTGTATTCCTTACTTCCAATAAAATTTTATTAGATTGCGGATGGGTACGTCAATGAGAAAACAGGGTATTTTTTTGAGTTGATTTTTTTAAAAATTCTGTATAAAATTTTTTAATGAGGGTGGAGAGCGAAGATCAAAGACCTGAGAGCGACCACGCGCTTGGCAGGTTATTGACAAGACCATTCGCCGTTATCGGCAGGGCAGCGATTAGCTGGGTCAACCATTTAGGAGCCGCGTCGATTTTCCTCCTTCTGGCAGTCCTGAAGATTTTACGACCCAAGCAGCTGCCCAAGATCGTTCAGCAGATCTATTACATCGGGGCAAGGTCCACGATGATCATCACGCTCGTCGGCCTGTTCACCGGCATGGTGTTGGGCCTTCAATCTTACCATGCCCTGGTTAAATTCGGCGCGGAAGGGGCGCTCGGCATCCTGGTGGCTCTCTCGCTGGTCAGGGAATTGGGCCCCGTTCTCACCGCTATCATGATTGCGGCCAGGGCAGGCTCAGCGATCACCGCAGAGATCGGTATCCAACGTATCTCCGAGCAGATTGACGCCCTTGACACCATGCGCATTGATCCGCTCAGGTACCTCATCAGCCCAAGAATCGCTGCTTCCATTATCAGCTTTCCCCTGCTCACCGCTTTGTTTGACCTCGTCGGCATTATCGGCGGCTACATCTCCGGGGTATTGCTCCTGGGTGCGAATGCCGGCACCTATTTCCATCGCGTTCAGGCCAGCATGGAAATGAAAGATGTCACCGAGGGTTTCATCAAGGCTATTGTTTTTGCGGTGATCGTCTCCACGGTATGCTGTTACCAGGGTTATTTCGCGCACATGCGTACGGATAGCCATGGCGCCAAAGCCGTCGGTCTCTCCACCACCTCGGCCGTCGTGCTCTCCTGTGTGCTCATTTGTGTCGCAGACTATGTTGTGACTTCCCTGCTAATATAGAGAGACCCATGGATACTCCGTTGATTGAATTCAAGGACGTCACCAAACGCTTCGGACCCCAAACAGTCCTTGAGCGCGTTAACCTGCAGATCTATGAGGGACAGGTCACGACGATTATCGGCCTCAGTGGTTCAGGCAAGAGCGTGCTCCTCAAACATATCATCGGGCTACTCAAACCCGATGAGGGGACCATTCTTTTCCGGGGCAAACCCCTCGCCACGATGAAAAAGAACGAGAAGGCTGCCTCCCTCGCTCAGATCAGTTACATGTTTCAAGACAACGCTCTCTTCGACTCCATGACCGTCTATGAAAATATCGCGCTGCCCCTCCGGGAAACGACAAACCTGAAAAAAGCTGAAATAGACCTCAGGGTTATGGTCAGAATTGGACAGTCAGAACTCAGCGATGCTGCCAACAAGTACCCTTCAGAACTGTCGGGGGGTATGCAAAAACGGGTGGCCCTGGCGCGGGCCCTGGTAACCGATCCTCAAATTGTCCTCTTCGACGAACCCACTTCCGGCCAGGATCCTGTTCGGAAAAACGCAATCCTGAGTATGATTGTCCAGTATCAGAGAAAATTCGGTTTTACTGCGATCCTGGTCAGCCATGATATTCCGGATGTGTATTTTATATCCAACCGCATTCTCGCCCTTTATGATCGAGCGATTGTTTTTCAAGGGACTCCGGAGGAGCTTGAAAATTTCAACCACCCGTTCAAAGATGAAGTCATCCATAGTCTCGAAGGGCTACAGGAAGAAT
>DCUS01000102.1:4946-5284 GCA_002327885.1 Syntrophaceae bacterium UBA2208 | reverse complement strand
TTCTTCTTCCACTTCCTCTTCCCTCTCCTCGTAAATCAGGGCATCATTCAAACACCACTGAACACACAAGGGCTCTTTTTGCGGCGGGTCGTCTTCACACATGTCGCATTTGAGCGGAAGAGCGGAATCGGGCTCTTTGAAAAGGTCCCTCGATGGACAGGACGCTCTGCAGAAGCTGCACTCGTCATATTCCTTTCCGTCAATCACATATTTGTCTCTACCCATACATTCAGCTTTCGCATACTCGCCCGCATAAACAGGAACATAGACGTCCTTAAGCGGTTCATGAATCACCCGGATACGAGACCTTGCCGGATTGTTGCTGCTGTATTTCGGCG
>DCUS01000102.1:1872-4923 GCA_002327885.1 Syntrophaceae bacterium UBA2208 | reverse complement strand
CCTCTTCACCTTATTTCTTCTTTGGTTCCGCCGAACTCTCCTTGGGGGGAGCGCCTTCTTTGTCCGTCAAGATGCCCCTCTTCAGGAAGTCCTCAGCTACGTAATCCAAACCCAATTCATGCAAAGACTCCTTTGTGGGGATGCCCTCATGATTCCACCCCTTGAATTTGTAGTAGGCATCCAGGAGCTGAGTCTCAAGCTCGGGAAATCTCTTCTTCCAATGGTCTTCCGGCGGCTTCTCATCAGCTCTCCTTAAGCCTCTTCTTACATTAATGGCTCTAACCAGATTTCGGTTTCTGTTGAAGACTTGTGTCAGTCCGGCTTCATCCATATCGATCCCGGTCGCCAAGGAGATGAACGCCGGCAAATTGTGCATATGGTAGGGAGGCTTCAGGGGAAAGGATGACAACCCGGCGCACACCCCGAGAGCGTCATCAATGTGGTGCATCTTCTCTTGCCAGTCGACAATTTCACAACATGCTTCAACCGGGGGGTAGAATGGCATTGAGCGTTCTCCCCGTAGTTCCCAGTCCAGAACGTATTTCTTAAACTTCTCATCAGGAACCTGGATCCAATCCCTTACAAAGTCTTCTTTCATCTCCATCGTGGAAAAAGGCGCCTGCGGGAAATTCCCTTCAATTTGAGTAATGTTCATCTTTTCCCCGGTAGAATACATCAGGAAATAAATGGGATTCAGCATTCCCAGCTTGAGAGGGAGCTGCTCATGTTTCTTGATGGTATTGTGAGCATAGGCTTCTGCGCCCTTGCCGATCTGTTTGGCCGCCCAATAGGTGCCGTTGGCCAAAACATCTCCTATCCCTTCTCGCCGAACAATTCTGTCAAGCAACCAGTAAAATTTTCCCTCGTTATCGGACGGGCACCCTGCAAAGTCCGCATCCGTCAAAATACCTGCTTCTTTAAGCTCAAAGCCGAAAGCCATTACTTGCGGGGTTGAGAATCCGTCCACTCCATACTCCGTAGCCCGCTGAGCGATTTTGAAACCAAAATCCAAATCTGAAAAGGCGGCCATGGTATACGTAAGTTTCGAGAAACATTTCATCATGTAGGTTGAAATTCCCGGGACGGAAATGATTGCCCCGCATTTCATCGGACAGTTATAGCAACTGATGAGTCGCGTCCGCACTGTCTCAAGAGTCTCCTTCCACTTCTCTTCAATTTCCTTGTTCCAATAATCCTTTCTCCTGGTGCGGGCGTTTCCCCACATGAAATTCTCGGTGTGCCACTTCTCATCATGGACGGCCATCTCCGCCGGTGACCCAAGCCCGGCTAAAATGGGCATGACCTCAGGAATGGGTTTGGCTGCTCGGACTTTTATATACTGCAGCACGTCGTTGCAGAGTTGCATGAATTCAGCCGGTCGGGCAAGATTAATATCCTTTGTTCCGCGAACGGCTATGGCCTTTAACCCTTTGTCACCCATGACGGCGCCCAGACCAAGCCGGCTGGCACTGGACCTGCCCTGCTCGATGGAAGCCATATAGACCCTATTTTCCCCGGCCAGGCCGATCGCAGCCACCTGGGCTTTCGGCTCCTTCAACTCCTGTCGAATAAGCTCTGCAGTTTCAACGGCGCCTTTACCCCGGAGATGAGAGGCATCACGTATTTCCACTTTGTCGTTGTTTATCCACAAATAGACCAGATCGGGGGACTTGCCGCGAAAGACCACTTTGTCATAACCGGCGTACTTCAATTCCGGCGCAAAAAATCCCCCCATCATTGAATATCCCATTAACAAAGTTTGAGGAGAATAGGCAGTAACAATGGTACGATTAGCGCCAGGAGCAGGGGTGCCCACTAAAAGACCAGTGGAGAATATGAGTAGATTATCAGGAGAAAAGGGTTCGGTTTCAGGGGGAACCCTGTCCCACAATATCTTGGCATTAGTACCTAAACCCCCCAGATGAAGTTCGGTTAATTTGGGGTCAGTTTCTACCCTCTCAATGTTTCCTCGGGACAGATCAATTTCTAAATTAAACCCTGTCTCTGCGTATCTCATTTTTAGCCTCTCTCCGCAGCCATGGCCATCCGCTGCGCAGTTTGTTCATGTTTTCACATGCGGTTTTTATATAACACGAATAATGGTCCTGTCAAGGAAAAAAAGCGCCCTCCTTGCCTTTTTTTCCTGCTTCGCAGGGGGTGTTTAAATCTTTCACGCCCTTATTATTATTTTAAACGATGATGAATCTCTTCGCAAATTCCTTTCAGTAACTCTGTTAACTCCCAGGGCATTGAGATGGGCACCTGGCGCGTCACGTCAACAGCCCAGATAATGATTTAAAGATCCCTGCTGTTTGCCTTAATGGGTATTGCAAAGTCAAACATCCCCTCAATATATTCTTTGAGGCACTCTGCGAAAAGATAATTTTCAAGAAAATATTTTTCGATTTGACGAATTCAAGATTCTTTGATATGAAATATTTAATTAAATTGGCTTACTCGGTAATACAAAACTCTTCGCAAGAAGAGGGCGGAATGCGGCAGGCCCCACTTCCCTATCCTTTTTGTTTTAACAATAATTCTGAAAATCGGAGCATTCGTTCTGTATTCAGGTGCATTTTCTTCGAGGATTTAGGAAAATTTCATAATTAAGAATTATTTTGAGAAATGGAGGTTGTCATATGATGACGAGAAAGGAATTTCTTGAGGAAGTGATGAAGATGGCTAACCTGAAGGATTTAAAACAAGCTGATGATGCAACCCGGGCTGTGATTTCGCTTACAAAGGTGATCATTGGAACCAAATTATCCCAAAAGATTTCTAAAATCTGCCCGCCTGATCTTCGGGAAGGATGGGAATTTATCAAGGTTGCTTTTCCGAAAAAACCGATCAAGATTATTACAGGCCCCGGGAATGAAGACACCGATGTACGGGAAATTGCAGGTTATGTTAAAAAATACTTGGGGGTAGATGTTTTAGTTGAAAACATAGTTGGTTTCTGGGGAAAGACTGCCTTCGAAAAATTTCAGATGACGGAGCCGGATGGCCATACGTTAATTAGCTATACCTTTCCCAGGAGCATCATTATCGAAA
>DCUS01000102.1:0-1844 GCA_002327885.1 Syntrophaceae bacterium UBA2208 | reverse complement strand
GGACTCTGAGAGGAGCGATTCCACTAAGAGGCGGGACAAGCCATCTTGCGGGACTTCTGTTAGCTGAAGGGCTGGGGATCAATGTCAGATGGGTGCCCTATACAGGTTCAGCTCCAAGTATTGCCGCCGTTGCCCGACAAGATGTTGATTTTACGATCTGTCTTGCTACGGTACTCCCATCCTGGATTAGGGCTGGAAAGGTAGGGCTCCTCGCCGTGTTTCCCGACCGGCGTGGTCCTCATAGCCATTATTTTCGAGATATTCCAACCCTTAAAGAATTGGGGTATGATATAAGTTATATAACGATTAGACACGTTGTTGAAGCCCCACCTAATACTCCACCTCATATTGTAAGAGTATTAGAGGAAGCTTTTAGCAAGGCGGTTAAAGAACCCTCTTATATCGATTGGGCCTGGAAAAACTTTGTCATTATTGATCCTTTGAGCGCTCAAGAATTTCGTAAGGAGGTGGCAGAGTCTTATCCCAGGATAGAAAAAGTAAAGGAAATGTTAGAGGAATGATAGATGTATTTCATCTGCCCGCCACGTTACAACAGATACGCTTCATGGAAAATGAGGCTCAAGGGTTCTTGGGTTAATCGTCCATGGATTTTTCGACGAGTTCGGCGATGTCGTAGACCTTCACCGAGTCGTCCTTTCCCCTTGCCTTGAGGCCGTCTTCGAGCATGGTCAGGCAGTAGGGGCAAGCCGTCGCAATCAGGTTCGGTTCGAGGGCGAGGGCCTGGTCTATGCGCATCTCGTTGATTCGTTTTCCCTGATGCTCCTCCATCCACATCCTTCCCCCTCCGCCGCCACAGCAGAAGCTCCGTTCGCGGGACCGTTCCATCTCTTTTAGGGTCACACCAGGAATCGCCTTCAGGATCTGCCGCTGGGGCTCATAGATTTGATTATAACGGCCAAGGTAACACGAATCGTGGTAGGTCACGGTAAGAGATGACCCGTTATGCAGGGTCATCTTTTTTTGATCAAGCAGGGTTTTAAGGAACTCGGTCTGATGGATGACTTCGAAGTTCCCGCCAAACTGGGAATATTCATTCTTCAAAGTGTTATAACAGTGGGGGCAGGTCGTGAGGATCTTTTTGATCTTATACCGCTCAAAGGTCTCTAAGTTCTTCTCGACGAGCATAGAATAAAGGTACTCGTTTCCCGTCCGCCGGGCAGGGTCCCCACAACACCCCTCTTCCGCGCCGAGAATACCAAAGGAAATCCCCATCCGCTGGAGGATTTTCACCATGGCAATGGCGACCTTTTTGTTTCGGTCATCAAATCCCTTAAAGCACCCCGGGAAATACAACCAATCCACTTCGGAGTTCTCAGCCAGGGTCTTCACCCCGAGGACCTGGGCCCAATCCGCCCTCTGGCTCTTTTCAACCCCCCATGGATTACTCTTTCTTTCCAGAGCCCGAAAAACTTCCTTGAGTTCATTAGGAAACCGGCTTTCCATGAGAACGCTGCTTCGCCTCATATCGATGATCTTGTCAAAACCGGAGATAAAAATCGGACATTGTTCATAACAGTTCAGACAGGCCGTACAGGACCACAGGGTGTCTTCTGAAATGACCTCCCCCAACAAAGGAGACGGCTCGGATGCCGGTTGATCGTTCGTCGGAATGAGGGTTTCTCCCTGGGTGAGGAGATGGGCCTTAAGGTCCTGAATCACTTTTTTCGGATTGAGCGGTTTTTCGCTCAGGTGGGCCGGACAGTTGTCCTGACACCTCCCGCATCGGGTACAGGCCTCAAGATCGAGCAACTGTTTCCATGTAAATTCCTTGATCTCTGTAACGCCGTAGGTTTCCGCATCCTCAAAATTTGGGATGGGCCGCA
>DCUS01000008.1:8705-9459 GCA_002327885.1 Syntrophaceae bacterium UBA2208 | reverse complement strand
AGAAGAAACAGGAGAATAACCTTGACACAAACTGGTTACCTGCTATAATAGCAAAATGCATCGCGGGGTGGAGCAGTCTGCTAGCTCGTCGGGCTCATAACCCGAAGGTCGCTAGTTCAAATCTAGCCCCCGCTACCAAACCTATCAAGGGGTTGCGATTTTTTCGTGACCCCTTTTTTGTATTACCACTGCAAAATGCCTCCTCTTCCAATTGAGATGAGGGGCCAGTCCATCTTCTCTGATCCATGATGGCCTCAATTCGTTAATGGTTTTATTTTTGAAAATCTTGATTCTAAAACCTCATAGAAGTTAATCAATCCTTTTTCTAAAGCATAGATAATGACGGAGGATAAATTTGGGGCGTTTAATTTTCTCATCAGACTAAGTTGGTTTTCTCTTACTGCTTTTTCACTCATATAAAGCTCATTTGCAATCTCTTGATTCTTATATCCTTCAGCGATAAGGTTTAGTATCGCCCGTTCATGTGGAGTCAACCCCGTATATCCCCACCCTGAAGGAGGGTGCTTTTCTTTATCCCTGGATTTGAAATTGCCTTCATTCCCGGTCCGAAGACCGGGGCTTTCGGGATGATGCGCGGTAATAATTTGAAGATTTTCTTTTAACTGCTTTGGCTTCATCTCATTTATCCCTCCTCCCCGATTAAGCTAAACAAGTTAAATCTATAGTGAACGTTTTAATAAATTAGTCATTGTTTGCCTGCGGTAGGCAGGCAGGTGTTCGCAATGACGCCGTG
>DCUS01000008.1:5135-8678 GCA_002327885.1 Syntrophaceae bacterium UBA2208 | reverse complement strand
TCCTAATCAGGGGGAAATAATTTTCAGTATTTTTCTAATTTGCTTCCACTTTCATCATTATTTAGCAGTTGAACAAAATAATGTTTTGTTCTAAGATATTGCTTAATATGGAGACAGCGAAAAGAAAAATCTTAGTGGTGGATGACAATGCGGATTTTGTCGGTTTGGTCAGGCGATTGCTTGAAAATAAAGATTTTCAGGTTTCGGTCGCTCTGGATGGAAAAACCGCTTTCGAAAAAGTGCTCTCGGATGATCCGGAGATGGTTCTTCTCGACCTGAAATTACCTGATTTACCCGGAGAAGAAATATTAAAAAGAATTAAAGAAATTAATAAAGATATTGCTATCGTCATCGTAACGGGGTTTGGAGGCGAACAGGTTGCAGTCGATTTAATGAGGAAAGGGGCAACCGACTTTCTCTCAAAACCCATTGATCGAGAAGTTCTTTATTCGGCGATCAATAACGCCTTAAAAATCCGCGACGCTCAAATTGCGGACAGGAACTTTGAACGATATCCCACCCTTGAACGATTCTTCCCTTTTCTGGCTCATGAAATCCGTAATCCCCTCCACGCCATTTCCGGAGCTCTGGCAATCATTCGAAGACGAACGGATTTAAAAGACGAGATTCTGGACCAATCGATAAAAATCATCGATGAAGAGGTTCAACATTTAAACGAATTTGTTCAGGAATGTTTGAATTTTGTGCGACCCCCCAACAGGGTCCATTTTATCGAAATCGAAATGAATGACGTCCTTTCTGTCGTGATGAATATCATTTCGCACATCTTTGAATCCAATGCTAATAAAATCAAGGTCATTCGAGAGCTGGATCCTGCTCTTCCCAAAATTGTTGCCAACTATGAGGAGATCAAGCAGGCGTTTTTAAACATCGCTAAAAATGCTTTTGAGGCGATGCCTGCAGGAGGAGCGCTGACGATTAAGACATGCTGTAAAAAGAAGTCCCCAACCCACATAGAAGTTATTTTTAGCGATAATGGAGGTGGGATCAAACCGGAGGACTTAAAATCTCTTTTCAAACCCTTTTTTACCACCAAGCTCAGGGGAACCGGGTTGGGATTGGCCATCAGTCGCAGAATTATTGTTGAAAGGCATAATGGGAAAATTCAAATAGAGAGCGAAGAAGCGAAAGGGACCACCGTAAAAATTGAATTGCCCATCGGCCTTCGGTGAGGAGGGTGCGAAGTGTCTCATCCGTCCATTTTGGTTGTCGACGACGAGCCCAATTCTCTTTTTGGCATTTGTCAGGTATTGGCGGACGAAGGATTTCATACGCTCTCAGCTGAAAACGGGAAAAAGGCATTAGAAATACTAAAGACTGATTCCGTAAATTGTATCGTCACCGATGTAAAGATGCCTGACCTCACCGGAATGGAGCTCCTCTCAGAAGTTAAAAAAACCTATCCTCAAATCCCTGTCATTTTGATCACCGCTTACGGTTCGGTGACGATGGCCGTTGAGGCCCTGAAAAAGGGCGCCTTCTATTTCTTTGAAAAACCTATTTTTGATAAGTTGGAAAGGTTTTTCATTATCATCCGGCAGGGGCTCAGGACCCAGGAAATGGAAAGGGAGCTCAATTATTTAAGAAAAGAGGTTACTGAAAAATACTCCTTTCCGAATATCGTCGGCGACCATCCAAGAATGCTGGAAATTTTCGAAATCATAAGGAAAATATCTGAGACCGATGCGACGGTCTTGATCCAGGGGGAGAGCGGCACCGGAAAAGATCTCATCGCCAAGACCATCCATTACAACAGTCTGAGAAGGGAAAAACCCTTGGTCACAGTCAATTGCGGCGCTTTGACCGAAAGTCTTCTCACCAGCGAGCTATTTGGTCATAAGAAAGGGTCCTTTACGGGCGCTGTCAAAGATGCCATTGGTCGTTTCGAAGCTGCAGACGGGGGAACTTTGGTTTTAGATGAAATTGGCGAGATTCCCATGAATTTTCAAAAGACGCTTTTAAGGGTGATCGAAGAGAAGGAGTTTGAAAGAGTAGGAGAGACCCGGCCGACGAAAGTCGATATTCGAATTATTTCCACCACCAATCGAAATCTTCAGCAGGAGGTCGCCAAAGGAAATTTCAGAGAGGACCTCTTTCATAGGCTGAGCATCGTTCCCGTTACGATTCCCCCTTTGAGAGACCGGATTTCGGATATTCCTTTGCTGGTCGACTTTTATCTTAAAAAATATAAGAAGGGGAAAATCCCTTTGAAAATTGAACCCGATGTGATAGAACAGCTGAAAACGTTCTCCTGGTCCGGAAACGTTAGGGAGCTGGCAAATATTATTCAACAGATGACGGTATTTTGCGTGGGAGAAACGATTACAATCGGTGATCTCCCTCCCCATCTTTTTCTAAAAGATGGAATGGAGCAGAGGAAAGCGGGGAGAAGTCTCCAATTAATGAAGATGGTTTCTGACTTAGAAAAGAAGTGGATTGTCAGCAAGCTTCACGAGACCGATTGGAACCAGGGAAAGGCGGCAAAACTTTTGGGAATCACCCGAAAAATGCTTACCAATCGTATCAACAAGTATCATATCAAGCCGAAAAAGGATAAAAGGCTGGTCAATTCTAAAAATTGGAATTGATTTTGGCGAAAAGAATCATGACGCCCGATCATTGGATACTGCTCATCGACCCATTCAGAAATCTCCTCAACGCCTACCGGATGATTTTAGAAGAAGAAAAATATCGGGTGGACATGGCTATAAATTTAAAGGAGCCTTACGAATATTTTAAGAAAAAACAGTACTCGGTCATCATTACGGAATATATCCCTCCCTTTGAAGCAACCGATCTTCTGATCCAATGGGTGAAAAAGAACTCTCCTGAAACCGATATTCTCATTGTTACCAACTCAATCATCGATGAGAAAACTTACGAAAAGCTTTTTATGATCGGAGTGGATGATATTATTTTGAAACCTTATTCCCCGGAAAAAATTCTTGTTCATATCCGGAAGGGTCTAAAGCGAAGGAGTTTGATCCTTAAAGCTCAAGAATTGGAAAGGCTTGCCTTGCTTGAGCCAATCACTGCAAAGATTCAAAACCTCATATTCAATTCCCTCTTTTTTAAAAGGTGCCTTCGTCAAGAAATTAAAAAGGCAAAGCGGCATCACCATCCTTTGTCTCTCTTGTTAATTCAACTGCCAGAAAGGCCGGAAAGGGATGAAATCGTCGATTACTTCGAGAGTTTTTATGAAGAGCTTGCCAAAATAGTCAAGAAGCATACAAGGGAAGAAGATATGGTTGGTAAAAGCAATGGTGAGATAGGCATCCTTCTTCCCGAAACAGACCAGACCGGATCTCAGGCTCTCATTCTAAGGCTTTCAAATTTGATTAAAGATTATCCTGTTTTTAAGTCCGATCACATGATGAAAATGTTTGTCCAAAACCTGTTTTTCCAATCCTTTACCTATCCTAACCAATTTGAACTTCCTCAAACTTTAAGGCCTATTTTAGAGGAAATAAACAGAGAATCCTCCTATCGTTAGTCCTTCCTTTTTAGGCTATTCATCAAACC
>DCUS01000008.1:0-5054 GCA_002327885.1 Syntrophaceae bacterium UBA2208 | reverse complement strand
TCCTCATTTTGGATAAAGAAGCTCATACCCAGTGGACATTAAAAACGCTATTGGAAAGTGAAAAATATATTGTGCTCCCTGTCAATAGCATTGAAAGAGCTATTCAAAATTTCAAGGAATTTGAAGTTTCCTGTCTGATCACTGAATTCTGGATTGATAATCACTGCACTTCGGAGATGATCCGGGAATTAAAAAAGAGGTTCCCGGAACTTTATGTGATGATGCTCACCCATGAAAGTTTGGAAGAGGTGGAATACACAAAAATAATGACCGCCGGGACCGATGATTTTTTTCTGAAGCCGGTTTCGAGCGTAAAAATTCTCGTTCACCTTAAAAAGGGGCTAAGGCATCGGAAAATACTTCTTCAAAAGAAACGCCTTGAAAACATGTTGAATGAAATAAAATTGAATCCAAATATTCAAAATATCAACATTGGCTGATCGGGGTGTTTTAAATAGTAAGTAACCCTCCCTTTAGCAACAGACTGCGTCACAATGTCATTGCGAGGGAGTGCCTGCCTACCTTGCCTGCCGATAGGCAGGGGAGGCAGGAAACGACCGAAGCAATCCCTTGAAATCAAGCGCTTACAAAACATGAGATTGCTTCACGGAGTTTATCCTGAGCCAAAAAGCGAGATCCTTCGGTTCGCCCCGTACACTATGTGGTGCAGGGCTTCGCTCAGGGTGACACATGGCCAAGGGTTCGCAACGACTACTTTTTTGACTTTTTATGAGACCATCAAAAATTGTTTTGGAACAAACAAGGAGGTCTGAGAATCAAATGGAATCAATTCATCAATCCAATCAATACGATATCTCCTCTCCTGTCCTGCTCCCATTCGATAAAAAGGGCAGGGCATTCAAACTTTTCCAGAAGGTCCAGGGGGCTCTGCTCAAAGTTCCTGATTTTGGGGAAACCTGCAAGGCTATTTTGGATGCCGTCATGGATGAAATGGACGCTGAAAACTGCTCTCTAATGTTAAAAGATCCCATTTCGGGTGAATTGGCTGTCCGTGCGGCCCGTGGAAAAAATGAGAGAAAAAGTGTTTATTACTCGGACCAATCAAGCAATGGGAAAAAATTTAGATCGGGAGAAGGGATTGCGGGTTGGGTGCTCAAAGAAGGCCAGGCCGTCATGGTGAATGATGCCATTAAAGAGCCTCATTTTGTAAAAGTGGCTGGTTTAAATAATGGGATGAGCTCCCTGATCTGCTTTCCGGTCCGGGATAAAGACCAGGTGGTGGGGGTTTTCAACCTCAGCCATTCCCGAAAGGGTGCCTTTGATGAGGGGGATAAATTGGCTTTGGCCTATATTTCCAATCAGGTTGGAGCGGCCCTGACCTCGGCTCGTTTCTTTTTAGAAATCAAAGAGATGAACCGATTGGTCAAAGAATCCAGTAAATCTTTTTCCAAGGAAAAGATTATTCCACTCTTTCCCCGTTCCGCTTCCACTTTTGTTGAAGTCGGTGAGATGAGAGGAAAAGATGGAATCTTTATTTACGCCAATAACAAAATGCGTCAGATTAAAGAAATTATCGATCAGGTCGCCAATACGGATGTCACGGTGCTGATCCAGGGAGAAAGCGGGGTGGGGAAGGAGGTCGTTGCCCGATCGATCCATCTTAATTCTTTTCGCCGGGAAAAACCATTTGTCAAGGTAAATTGCGCCGCCCTTCCGCAGGAGCTTCTGGAGAGTGAGCTCTTCGGATATGAAAAAGGGGCCTTTACAGGGGCTTATCGGCAAAAACCGGGGAAATTTGAATTGGCCAACAGTGGAACCATTTTCTTGGATGAAATTTCAGAAATGAGCCTTTCTCTCCAGGGGAAACTTCTCCAGGTTCTTCAGGACAGGGAGTTTTCGAGATTAGGGGGCAAAAAAGATGTTCAGGTCGATGTGCGAGTATTAATTGCAACCAACAAAAATATGGAAGAAGGCATTAAAAATGGTCAATTCCGTGAGGACCTCTATTACCGGTTAAATGTCGTAAATATCACGATTCCTCCTCTGAGGGAAAGGAGGGAGGAGATTCCAATTTTTGTTGAGTACTTTATGGAAAAATTTAGCAAAAAATATCAGAAAGAGGTTCGTCCCGTTTCCGATAGAATGATGGATTTTTTATCCCGGTATTATTGGTTAGGGAATATTCGAGAATTGGAAAATGTGATTCAACGATATATTGTCCTGGGAGATGAAAAAATAATTTTTGAGGAATTAACCTCCGTAAATGTTCAAAATGCTGTTCCGGAAAAAAAGGAAACGGTCCGGGATAAGAAAGACTGGCCTTCGCTTAAAAAAGTCCATTATGAGGCTGTGTTTAAAGCAGAGTCAGAAGTAATCCTCAAGGCATTGGAGATGACCAATTGGAACCGGAAGAAGGCCGCTCATATGTTAAATGTGAGCTACAAAACCCTCCTCAATAAAATTAAAGAATGTGACCTCGACAAACGGTTTATTCCCCCTCGGTTATGAGCCTTATTCTTTCTTAAAGGTTCCTCTAAAATATATAAATATTTTAAAACCCTTTCTCTTGCCGAAGTGGTAAAAGCGGGTTATTTTTAATGTTTATAATTGGTTGCTGATGACTCGTGATGGAGGATTTAAGAGAAAAGATAAATCTAAAAAGAGCAATAAATTACAACAGTTGGAAAAGATTTTCAATTTTGTTGAGTAAAATAGAGACAAGAGATACGAAATTCACTTATTTTCTAAAAATAAAAAGATGGCAATAATTTACCACTTATATTCCTTTTTGTTCCACTTTTTACTTATATTTTTAAGGGGTTTAAAATCCTTATCAATAAGGGTTAATGAATATTCTTTAATTTCAAGAAGTTAATAAAGAGAAGATAATGCCTTAATTTTTGGCATATAGATTGCTCATTATATAACCACTATGAAAGAAATTCATAAAATTATTTTTTCTGATAGTTCTCAAATGAATAAAATCAGGACTTTCATCGATGAGATTGCAAAAACGGACATTACCGTTTTGATTAAAGGAGAGACCGGAACTGGAAAAGAATTGGTAGCCCAGGTAATCCATTCAAATTCCCCTCGCAAGGATAAACCTTTCATTAAAGTAAATTGTAACGCTATTCCGAAAGGTCTTCTCGAAAGCGAACTCTTTGGATTTGAAAAAGGGGCTTTTACAGGAGCCTATCATCAAAAACCCGGGAAGTTCGAATTAGCCAATCACGGAACGATATTATTAAATGATATTGCGGAGATAGACATTTCCGTTCAAGCAAAACTTCTTGAAGTTCTCCAGGATGGGATGTTTTCTCGTTTAGGAGGAGAGGGTGATGTGATAGTCAACACCCGTGTGATCACCACGACGAGAGACCATTTAGAAAAATCGATGATGGAGGGACATTTTCGGGAAGACCTATTTTTCAGGATCAATGTCATTAATATCACCCTTCCGCCTTTGAGAGATAGGAAGGATCAGATTCTTCCATTATCCCAGTATTATTTAGATTTCTATAAGAAGAAATATGGGAAAACCAAGCCCTCTTTTTCCACAAAAGCGATCCAAATCTTCAAAGAATATCAATGGCCCGGAAATATCCGGGAACTGGAAAATATGATTAAAAGGATGGTTATCTTTGGCGAAGAAAATTTAATCCTTGAAGACCTTTCAGCGCGGAGTGGGAAGAATGGAATAACCTCTGAATCTCCTGATCGTTTATTGCAGATTCCTTCAACAGGGTCAGATAATTTCAACCTAAAGGAGGCCGGAAAACGGGCGGCCGAAGAAGCAGAAAAAGAGATGATTCTTAACACACTACAAGAAACGCACTGGAACCGGAAGAAGGCAGCGCAATTACTCCATGTCAGTTATAAGGCTCTCTTAAATAAGATTCAAAAATATCAACTCGATGTTTAAAGATGTTTAAAGAAAAGAATGAGGGATTGAAGGTAGCGTGAACGACATAAATAAATTGACATTAACCAGGTGTCATTGCCTGTCGTCAGGATGGGACACCAGTTTTGTTGAAGGGGGAAGGGACCAATGGGTTGTAAATAATTATTTATAAAACCCCAAAAGTGGCATTCGGACACATTTTATCCTGGGAAAGAAAGGGGCGTTGAGGGTGGAAAAATTAGAGGCGAAATTTCCGGGAAGCGCGGAGGTTGGAGTTAACAGACTCTTGAACAGAGAATTATTTCTTTTTCTTTTGGACCTTGAGGTCAAACGTTCTCGACGTTATCAAAATTTCCTCTGCCTCATGTTTTTTAAAATTGAAAAATTGTCGAAAAATAGTGATGGGGGAGGATTACAAAACTGTTACTCCACATTGAGTACTCTTTTACTGGAAGAAATGCGCGAAAGCGACATGATCGGCATTTTAGAATTAGACAAACTCGTTGTTCTTCTTCCTTATGCGGACGCAAAGGCCGGAATCTATGTTCAATCCCGGTTCGAAGATGTCCTGAAATATTATGACTTTAAAAATAAGGGGTTTGAAATCACAATCGATCAGGTCTGTTTTCCTGTGCATGGCACCAACACAATGGATCTCATTAATAAAGCTTTAGGAGCAGAAACAGCATGATTTTTGACTTATTAACGTTATGCTCTATGCGCTATGCTCTTAAAAAAGGAGGGAGCCAAAAAATGAAAAAAACAATTTACATTGGATTCATAGGGGGATTCGTAGGGTTATTGGTTTTTTTGATATCCTCAACCATGGTCTGCTCACAGACAGACCGGGAAGGCATTATTAAAAAGCAGGTTCAAGCGGAAGTGCCAGCGGATAGTGATCAATATGTCATCGGCGCTGAAGATGTTCTTTATATCCATGTATGGAGAGAGGAAGCCTTGTCCCGAACGGTCCCCGTCAGGATGGACGGTAATATTTCCCTTCCGATCATTCAAGAAGTGAAAGCCGCAGGACTGACACCGCTCCAGTTGAAGGAATCGTTGACCGTGAAATTGAAAGAATTTATTGAGAACCCCAATGTTTCCGTAACCGTGACGGAGGCGAATAGTTTCAAAGTATATGTTTCCGGACAAGTGAGAACACCCGGGGTCTATCGCCTTCGCAGTGAAA
>DCUS01000088.1 GCA_002327885.1 Syntrophaceae bacterium UBA2208 | reverse complement strand
GACCAACCTAAGGGTGGCCGAATTGCTCCGTTAAACTGGCCGAATTACTCCGACAGGGTGGCCGAGTTGCTCCGAAACCCTGGCCGAGTTGCTCCGAAAAACGCACCTGGCAAGGACGGGAACTCATGCTGATCTTTTCAAGGCTTGACAAGGTAGCGCCCCTGCAGTAGATGCCCTGCCCTCCTGTTCATTCCCTCTCGAGGTGACATGATTAAAAACTTCCGGATTTTCGATCTTCAAAGGTCTTCCCATCCTTAAACCTCCAGCCCTGGCGGGATTAGTTCACCCCAATCTGGACCGAAAACACGGCTCTTGTCAAATGTGTAGGTCTGAACCCTATAAGGTTCCTGACACCTATAAGGTTCTCTCAGAAAAACTCATTTAGTCAAAAGTGTAGGTTTGACCCCTATGGCTTGTATGGCTTGTATGGTTTGTGGCTTGCACTCTGTTCACCCGAAGAGGCGGACGAATTCACCGTGCCCCTGGCCGAGTTGAAACGGGACCGGTGTCCGAATTCGCCGAAACCGGCATCGGTGACATCAACGAAATGATCCTCAATACTATGGCCAATATTGAAACAGGATAACTTGGCTTTCTCAAAGCGTAGGCCTAAACCTTCCAGGGGTCCCTGAAACTCTCAAAGTACTTTGTAATTCTTTCCGTCAGGGAACTCCACCTGGATATTCAGCTTGCCGCCAAGGGCCTCCGTAAATCGTTTCAGTCGGATAATTGAGATCCGCGAATCTTTTTCCATCTGGGAAACGGCTGGCTGGCTGACTCTCATATTCCGGGCAAGCTCGACCTGGGTCACCTTCCTGCTTTTCCTTATCTCCTCAAGTCTGATCTCAGTTCTCAACTCTTCTGCCCGAGCCTTGACCTGCTCACGACGAACAGGAGTAAGACTGTCCATTACCTCTTTGTGTGTTTTCACTGAATGTCACCCCCGTTATCCCTCAGATATTTCAAATAATCCAGGTAAACCCCTTCCGCTAAAGGGACGTTCTTCTCGTACCAATTTTTACTGCCAGTTTTGTCTCCCCCCGCAAGAAGGATGGCCTGCCTCAAAGGGTCAAAAATATAAAGTATCCTGATTTCGCGTTTTTCATGCTTGAATCTCAGTTCCCTCATACCCGCTAACGTTGTTCCCTTTATCTTGGAACTGTGCGGGAACGGGAGTTTTACTCCCATCATAGACAGCAATTCGACGTGAGCCAGAACCTCATTCTGAAGTGATTGAGAACAGGATTTCAGCCATTCTTCGAAAATGCTGCTATAGATCACAGTACAAGGCATCGACGCACTCCGCATATAAGTTATAGGTTATATTTTAGCCCGATATATCTGATTGTCAATTGCCTTGTCCATCTCGATCATTTTACTGACCGAAAAATATGCAAAACCTTTGTGAATAGGGCTTTATTCCATACCGCTCTTGCCGGGGAATATGAGGGAAAACCAGACTCATTTAGTCAAAAGCGTAGGCCTGCACTTATAAGGGCCCCCTGTTTTTTAACCCCCTCGAATTCGATGGGGTTAAATAAGAACCCGTTCAATATTTCCAGATTCAAAAATCACCGATGTTGGGAGAGTTGACAATACCAGATGACCGGATAACCGGCCTACGGACCCCAAGAGCCACACCTCCGTCTTCTCAATAATAAACCAACCCCAGGGGTCCGTCTAATCCAATAATTCAATGGTAGACACCTATAAGGTTCCCTTTTGATGAACTCGGATTCCAGACCCTGGACAAAAGCGATGCCCATCTGTTTTTCAAGGTCATAAGCGCAAGGGACGAGTACCGTCTCTGGGAGATGGAACAACGGACCATGCCTGCACTGCGAAAGATTCTTGACACTACCAACGAAACAGCAGGACATTAAAGGTTCAGGATTCACACCAATGCGGTCGAGAGGGAATGAGTACAGCTGCGGGAAAGTGGGTGTCCCTTTAGTGCGGGAATCTGGGTGTCCCTAGACACCTGCCACAAAGTCGAAAGGCGGATACGTATGGAAACGTTTGGCCCAAACTGTGTGCTCCTTCTCTCTACTCTACCCGCTGGGTGGTTTCTGACCCCGCTGGGTGGTTTCTAAGGTACAGAGTCACCAATATTTGTTTCTGTAGTCTTTCCGTTACTTATCCCCTTGCAACTTGTTGTTATAGGCCTTAAGGGCATCCATGGTTTTGCGCCATTCTTCACCCAGCGAATGATAGTGAAGGCCCATCCCGCTTACCATTTCCATTAGTGATGATGTGGATTCCAGGATGGATTTGCGACTTGAAAAACCGTTTGATCTCCATTCGTCCTTTTCTATTGCTTTGCGTATCTTTCCCTTGAATTTTCGCTCCTGCTCCATCCTCCAGACGGCATATTCCCGGATCGCTCCGGATATTGATGACTCACCCTTTTTCTCTTTCTTTATCCTTTCTTGCTTGGAATCAAGAACGTTAATGACGCTATTGCTTTTTCCAACTGCGGCACTTGAAAGATCTTCAAGACGGGTTTCCAATCGTCTTCTTTCTGCCTGAGCAAAGCGCCTGTCGCGAATTTCCTCAGAAATGACCCTTCTCCCAAAAAATGAACCCGCAATGGCTCCGGCAGCACCTCCCACAACTGCACCTGCAGGCCCGAAAAGGCTCATCATGGAAAGAGCAAGTGCCTTGGAACCCACGAAACTGCCAACAGTGATCGTTGTCAATTCCGTGGCTATGTTTAATGCAAGGTCCTTTGTTGCAAAGGAACCGTAACGGTAAAAAAAGAGCAGGTTTCGAGCCGTTACAACCGTCAGGGAAATAATCGGTATCTCAAAATCAAATATTTCGTGACCGGCATTTACTGACTCTTGGGTCATATCGACGATCTCTTCATGAGAGAACCCGGGAACGGAGAAGACATTCTCCCCCAACTCTATTCCCTCATAACCTTCGAGTGTAGGCAGGATCTCCTCGTTTACGAAAACCGGAACATCCGGGTACTTTTTAAAATGCTCGAGTACACCCCCAGCGTTTGAAAGGCACTTCACCTGAAATGGATCACCATTGACAAGTAGGTCAAATCCAGGCTCTGTTGCACTTACGGGAAACTCCACTTCCATACCGAGCCCCTGAAGATATTGACCCACGAAACGCTCCGCAACATACCCCTGGATCTGGCTGATATGTCCACCAAGTGTTTCCTTTGGCAAGCCAGCCAGACCGTCAGCGAATAAGGAAAACCGGAAAAGGTTCGACAGATCCTCTGTCCTTACAAAGTCGGCGGCCTCAATCACCATGGGATCGATGTGGATCGCATCATAAACCAGATCACCAATAGTCATTCCTGTAACCATGGTGTCTTCCCAATTCCACCTGAAGCGAGAATTGCTTCTCAATGAATTTTCATCGAACAAGGGAGATTCAAGAATGTTTTCAACAGGTTTTCCCTTGAACTCTAAGAACCTGTCCCTCAAAAAACCAGAACGGTTGTGCTGTCTGGTAGTGCTCTTCTCCTCACCGAACATATATTTCCGCCACCTTTCTCGCTTCCAAGAAAGAACTCATTTCTTTCCAGCTACTCTCTTCCGTTTTAGCAGAAAAAATCATCTGCGACATGAGGCCCTTCAGGAACTCTTTCTGCATTTCTTTGGCTGTCCTTTTCTCCAGAAAAAATCCACCTCCGGAAAGGAACAGGATCATGGTCAGTGGACTGGAAAGGACAGCAAGAAGTGAGCTGGCTGATGTAAATACGCCGAATGGCAAGGTTAGACCGACGATACCTGCAACGGAAGCGATCATCTTGGACAGGAGAATGTAAGCTCCGAAACCTGCAAAACTGACGTAGGAAGTAAGTCCGAAGCTGGCGCTCCCGGCAAGGATAGCTTTGCGGAGGCCATCCCTGGTTATTTCATCAAGCTGGAGCGAAGACCTGAAGGCTTCGTTTTGTTCTTGCGGAAGATCTTTGATTTTTTCCAGCATGGCATCCAGAGATTGGTCCTGTTTTTCCTTCGACAGTTTCGAAAAATTACTGATAAGAGTTTCTGCCATTTTTTGAGTGTAGATAATGAAAAAACCAGCCATGTCTGTCTGGTTGTCCAATTTTTCGGATCTGGCAAAATCTGAAAGAAAGATCCCTTCGATCTTAGTGCACAGACGGTCCATTTCAGTTCGTGTTACTTCTCCTTTTGGTAAGGTTAAATCGAAAAGATCGCACATCCGCTTTAGCAAAAGCCATTGCGGTACAAACGGGGGATTGTAAGTGATTTTTTGAACTTTTAACAACATTTTGTCTTCAAAATCTTTTTCAAGCCCTTTTGAGGTCTTGCCAATAAGGTCCTTGATGAATTTTTTGGCTAGGTTGCTTTCATCCCAGTCGGCCGTCTTCCCAGCCTTTACCAGGATCGACTTGAAGGTTTTCTTGATCAGACTCATCTCATCCCAGAGCACTATAGATTCAGCTAAAAAAGAAGGATCCGACTTCACAATACCGCTCAGAAGAAGACTTTTCATGGCGTCAACCCCTTCTAAATTTTGATAATTCTACGAAATTATGATTTCTGAAGCCCCAAAAAACTTAAACAGCAAGAAATATGATCTCAATAACAAGCTCTTCTTAATAAGTTCTCAGCATAATAGTCCTGAAGAAAGACAAATAATCCCCCCATAAAAACAATCTGCTCATCAATACCTTTTTTAAAACCAATTTCAATCAAGAGCAGGTAACGCCCTTTTCGAGTTTTGTAATCCTGTACAGAAGGATTTCTGGAGGATCTTCCAAGCAATTCTGAATCATCGGTTTGATTTTATCCCATAATCATGATTATCTAATAGTGCAAACAAAAAAATTAAGGAGGCCGGTGATGAAGGAAGTCGAATGGGTGAAGGACATCGTTGCCCCATCACTTGGAGAACGTTTGCAGCCAATTGACCCCAGCCTATCAATACGAGTAGGTTACAGGTTCCCTTATGCTTATGAGATCTGTGCCTACGAAAACGAAAACCCATGCAATATTTGGCCCATGAAATATGAAACAGACCTGCTGATCATTGAAAACAACAATGATCACTGGACACCGAGGATAATTATTGAAACCAAGGCAAACGGGTCTATTACCACTCATGACGCGATCACATACAGCCACAAGGCTGCCACTCACAGACAAGTACATCCCTATTTGCGTTACGGCATCCTTTTGGGCGGAAGAGGACACTACCCCCTGCCTGGAAGGCTATTTCGACACGGGACACAATTCGACTTTATGATCTCTTGGGGAGAGCACGAACCGAACAAGGAGGAATTGAAAGACACGATAGATCTGTTATTTAAAGAAGTAGAAGCATCCCGGATACTTGAGAAGATCATCTACGATTCAAGAAAAAGGGGGAGAGCCCATTACACAATCCTGCACAAAGAACTGAAGTTAAGATCGAGTAAATAAACCATGAGTCCAGAGGTTCATTGAAATTCCCGAACCGCATAATGACAAATGAGAGGGGGCCATCCGAGAAATGGCAGATGAGATCAGATTTTGGCGTGTAATGTCCGAGGACAAACTGACAGAAATCAATCACGCTCAACTTGACCTTGAACAAAGACTTCAGGAATGGCTGGCTAAAGATATCTCCATACTTGACCCTGGGTTGCTGGTCATCGGCAGGGAAGTCAAGACCGACTTCGGCGGCTATATCGATATTCTTTGTGTGGATGAAGTAGGAGATCTGACCATCGTGGAGTTGAAGAGGAATAAAACCCCACGAGAGGTAACCGCCCAAGTCCTGGACTATGCATCATGGGTTGCGGATATCTCAAAGAGTTAAGCTCATATCTGGTGTATGGAGTTGAAAAATAAAGCGGCGTATCCTTGTTGGTCGGAACGACGAAGTCACAACCAACATTGGAGGGATACGCCATGGAAAATTCTACTCTTTCTTCACTGTTCGAACCAGATGCAACCTTGAGAGACTCATTGACGGATATGCTGAGAAAAGGTGCCAGGGAACTTATCGCACATGCAGTTGAAAGCGAACTGGATGATTTATTGAAGAACCACG
>DCUS01000194.1:1401-4074 GCA_002327885.1 Syntrophaceae bacterium UBA2208 | reverse complement strand
GGGGCCCACAATGCAGACAAATTCCTCCTCTTTCACACGGAAGCTAACGTCCTCAATGGCCGAGATTGAGCCATTCTTGGTCTGATAAGTTTTACAGAGGTCTTGACAAGTCAGTTCCAAATCACTCACTGAATTCACCTCTTTGTACCATCTAAAACCTTGTTGGCATATTCGATGAAGCTGGGATCCCAGAATTGTTTTGGGGGGACATCTTTGTCAAGCAACTTTTTCTTTATGGCCCACTTCTGGAAGTCAAGTATGCTTTCGATATTGATCTTTCCATCCCCGCGTATAGAAGGCCAGCAGCATATTTTTAACAACTCCTTTTCCATTTTGATATATTTATTTAGGATATTGATATTCCGTTCTGTTTTCCCTTGGTTATATTGCCGCACTGCTTTTAGATAAGCGGTCATCAATTTCCTTCCCATGTCAGGGTATTGATGGAGAAGGACAGGCCCGAACATGACAAAGGCAATCTGAAAGTCGGGTGCAATTTCTTGCGCTGGTTTCCAGATGAGAGAATGGCCCGACTGCAACATTTGAGTGATCCATGGCTCAGAAACAAGAGAGAGGTCAATGGTTCCTTTTTTAAAAGCTTCTAATCTTGTTAACATGGGAATAGAAAGGAACTCAATATCGCTCATTGTTAAGCCCGTTTTATGGAGAATCTTTTCTAATAAATATCCCGACGAAGAGGAAGGGTGGTCCATCCCAAAACGTCGGCCTTTTAGCTGAGAGGGATGGATTAGCTCTCCGCTTTCCATTAAACTTTTTCTGACCATGAAAGCAGTATAAGTACAGTCTTCGTTAGAAAGATAGCCCTTATCCGCTACAATTTTAATCTTTCCACCACGGGAGATAGCATTTAACTGGGAAGGGACAACAATATAAGATAAGGCATGGACGTCTCCTTGAATTAAAGAAGGTAAGGCTTCTGCGGCGTTTGTCATCATAATAAATTCAACGTCGAGCCCTTGCTCAGTAAAGTACCCCTCTTCTTGGGCGATGAAAAAGGGAGCGTATGATAAGTAAGGGGAATTGACCACTTTCAGTTTCATCGTTTTTGGCAAGATTTGTTCTCTCCCGTGACTCTGCTGAGTTAATAACAGGATCGAAATGAAAGGTAAAAATATTTTTAATATCAACCTTCGGCGGTGATTTGTCATATTTCCATCCCTTTCTGTGTAAAATTTTTTCCTCTTATCATTCTATTTTCCCCGGGGTACTTCGACTTATGCAAATTAACGATGAGTTATGAAACCTCCCCGTTCTTTTCTGAATTCTCTGACTTCTTCATTAAGTGCAGGGGCATCAACTTCCCTCGATTTGTAAAAATCGGCTCCATTCTCCTAACCCTCAAGGTCTTAGTTTGGCTCCAGATAGCCCGAGCGAGATTAGCAGACACACCGCTTCGCTCCAACGCCTTTAGAACCGTGTCGATCACTACTTCTTCGTTTATCTTTCCGACTCGTGGGCTGATGAATAAGCTGAGTCGTGTGAACCCCCTTTCGTCCTCTTCCTCGACCAACTGATAGTTTAATGAGGTACCACCGAAACGGGCTGGTAATAGTTCCTCCAAGATATGGATCATTTCGCTCCCGATCAACGTAACCCCTTCCCCAGTGAGTTTTCGGAAACTGCGGATTTCCCGCAGGTGTTCAGTAAACCCGTAACTTTCCATCGGACAACTACAAGCCCTTTTCTCAACAATACCGTAATCATCACTTTCCACATTGAGTAGAATCTTGGGTGCCGTAGGTAACAGGGTTGTAAAGTGAAAAGAACCAACGGGTATATTCGCATCGGTTTGTCTACGAAAATATTGGGTGAGGGCTAAAAGATCTTTGAATAGATGAATGTCATTGCAATCTGCTGGGTTAGAGCAGCCTACACCCACATAGCCCACTTCAGTGAAAATATACATAGGAATTAGATGAGCTCCTGTTCGAGCAATCTCGTTGATCTTAACTGGCGTAGGGGGTTCCCCGCCCGACCAAAAAAAAGTGCCCGAAAGATCTATTCCCTTTTCCTGCGCATAAACACATACTCTCAAGGCTTGGCTCACATGACATAGAATTAAACATTTTTCAGAGGCCATTAAGCTTTTGGAAGCCCAATTGGCGATGACAGCAGCCTGATCCATCGGGACAAATTCTGGAGAAGGAATAGGAACGCCATACAGTCGACCTAAACCTACAAAAGATCGGGGGATAAGATAATTCACAAGGGAGGGGCGGATATGCTGATTTGTAATAGGAGAAAACCACTTCTGGGGCGTCTGTCCAAAGCGGGCGCGGTATAGGATGCTGATCAAAGCAGTACTGTCAGGTGGGATTGGGAACCAGATGGCCGTCGGCAAATTGAGTGCACCGTGGCAATCATGGCTTATCATGATATTCGGAACCTGTGCGGCTAAATGTTCGAGATCAATAGCGACTCTTGTTCCTGGGCCTGTTGTGCCACCACTCTTAGAATAATAAAAAGCATTGAGATAGGGATTGTCAAAATCATGGGTTTTCACAGGGATGAGTTTTCCATTTCGCACCATGGGCTCTCGTCCCTTAAACTCTTCAAAGGTAATGTAAACACCAGCCTCCCGTAAAGCTTGAAGCGTGCCTTCCAGCCCTTTGGCTCTGACCATATTCTCAATATCCCCCATCTCGCACTGGG
>DCUS01000194.1:0-1318 GCA_002327885.1 Syntrophaceae bacterium UBA2208 | reverse complement strand
TACATTTTTAGATCAGATAAAATGTTCAAGGTTTTCTTCTTTCTTTTCTTTATTGATCATTTCTTGAAATCAGATAATTTTTTTGGTATTGATCCTGGCGCCGTTGCCAGGGGAGCAAACAGCATTTAATTTAACGCATGATAGCGGGCAACCATAGTACAATTTGCGGAAAAGTAATGATTAACATCATGATCATCAGATCGCACCCAAGAAAGGGTAAAGCAGCCTTATAACAATCCGTTAAGGTTGTTCCAGTTGGAGCAACGCTTCGCATGACAAATAATCCAAGGCCAAACGGCGGTGTTGTCATCCCCATCTCTATGTTGAGAAGCATGATAACTCCAAACCACACGGGGTTAAGTTTAAGAGCATGAATAATTGGCATAAACAAAGGAATGGTAATCATGATGATCGACCCGGGTTCTAAAAAACAGCCCAAGAACAGTACAATAACTTGCATCAGAACAACAACAAGAATAGGGTTAAGATCGAGAGCCAGTGTCACCTCAATTAATCCCCGAATAGCTCCGCTAAACGCAAGGATCTGACCAAAGGTTACCGCCCCGGCGATAATCATGAATATCATGATGGTCGTCCGGGCAGTGCTTAATAAAATCTTTTTCGTCACTTCCCAGTTAAGCCGCCTATTTGTAAAAGCAAGAATGAAACTTCCCATGGCACCCGTGGCCGCTGCCTCCGATGGAGTAGCAAATCCTATTAAGATGAGTCCAATGACAAGAAAAACAATCACCCCCAGCGGAAGTATGTGGCGAAGAAAAATAAAAACTTTTTCTTTAAACGAAACGGACACCATGTGATAAGGTGGGGCGAGAGAGGGATTCAATATAGATCTTACAACAATATAGCCTCCATAAAGTAAACCCATCAGGAGACCCGGGAGGATAATGGAGATGAGTAATTTTGCAATAGAGATTTCTCCTACTGTCGCCAAAAGGACTGCCAAACCGCTCGGGGGGATCATCATGGCGAGACCCCCGCTACCCAGGATGGGGCCTAAGCTCATCTCCTTCTTATAACCTCTTGCCTCCATTTCCGGTACCAGCGTAGACCCTAAGATAGCGGTGGTGGCAATCGTGACTCCACTGAGAAATGAAAGCAAGGTACCCGCCCCCACAGCCAAAAGACTTAATCTCCCCGGGACGTTCCCCATCCATTTGTCCACCGCACCAATGATATTGGAGCCTAATCCTGACAAAAACATGATTTCACCCATGAGGATGAACATGGGGAGAGGTGAAAGAGAAAAGGAAGATAAAGAGGCTCGAATATTAAAAATAAGAAGGTGTAGACCCTTGGT
>DCUS01000213.1:50830-52227 GCA_002327885.1 Syntrophaceae bacterium UBA2208 | reverse complement strand
AACAACCCTTTGTAAAGAAATACAGAAGAATATCTACGGCCGATCTTTTGATTTGAACGACGAAAAAGATTATCAGGAGTTTCTTGATGCAGGCGGTCATGGTGATTTAGGCTGCCCAAGGGTATGTGCCATCGCAGCCCAGGTTGCTGCCGAAAAAATCTTAGAAGTGAAGAGTTAGAGGAAGCCGAGTGTGTTGAGGAAAAATAAATTATTTTTCTTGAGGTGTTTTCAAGTTAATTAAAGAGAGAATTAGCAATTGGAGAGTAGCAAATGGCTTATACTTATGAACTCAAGCAATTCATCAGGCGAGTGGAGGCGACCCGTTCGGAGCGTTTAGAAAAAAAGCGAAAGGGGATAGAATTCCCTCGGATGAGTCTTGCCGAGAAAGAGAACCGGTTGAGGAAATTTCATCCTTCCTATAAGGAGGGTTCATTACAGGAATTACAGGTTGGCCCGAGCAAGGGATACAGGGTGCCACCCGAGATCTGTGAGATATTAGAGTCACGGGGTCGGATTGATCCGGACAGGGTTGATCTTACAAGGATTGCTTATGAAACGGAGGTTCTTGTTATTGGTGGAGGGGGAGCCGGGACAGCGGCCGCTCTTCTGGTACAGGAAAACGGTGCCAGAGTAATCATTGCGACGAAACTGAGGCACGGTGACGCCAATACGATGATGGCTGAGGGAGGAATCCAGGTGTCAGATCAACCCGGAAAAGACTCGCCCTATTATCATTATCTTGATACGATTGGCGGAGGTCACTTCGCCAATATTCCTGAATTGGTTTATACTCTCGTGACTCATGCCCCATCTGTTCTCCAGTGGTTAGAGAGTTTGGGTGCGATGTTCGATAAGAATCCGGATGGCAGCTACAAAGTGCTTCACCTTGGTGGAACATGCAGGAAGAGAGTCCATGTAGCAGCGGATATTACCGGGGCGGAGATCATGCGGACCATTCGAGATGAGGCGAGAAACAGGAGGGAAATCGAAGTCCTTGAATTTGTGCCTGCCGTGGAATTGATTCTGAGCGAGCAAGGTCATTGTGTGGGGGCGATTCTTTATAACTTAGAAACGGAAGAGTATTTAATCGTCAAGGCTCGGGCGGTCATCCTGGCAACAGGGGGTTCAGGCCGGCTTCACATCGGTGGCTTTATGACCACCAACCATTATGGGGCCACGGGGGATGGTTTGGTTCTTGGCTACCGGGCGGGGATTGGGGTTCATCTGCTTCATACGACTCAATACCATCCGACCGGAGCGATCTACCCGGAACAGGCCGAGGGGCTTCTCATCTCTGAGAAGTTTCGGGGAGCAGGGGCTCATCTCCTTAATATCGATGGGGAACAGTTTGTTTTTGAAAGAGAGCCAAGGGACGCCTGTGCATCATCCATTATCAA
>DCUS01000213.1:44221-50805 GCA_002327885.1 Syntrophaceae bacterium UBA2208 | reverse complement strand
ATTGACATTACGAAGGAACCGATTCTGATTTATCCGACACTCCACTATCAGAATGGAGGCCTAAAATTTAATGAGAATGGAGAGACGCTCATTCCAGGGCTTTATGCAGCAGGGGAGGTGACGGGCGGGGTTCAGGGAGAGAACCGATTAGGAGGCAACTCCCTGTTGGACGTACTCGTCTTCGGGAGGATCGCCGGCCGGAATGCTGCCCTCTATGCTAAAGAAAGAGCCAAGGAAGGGCGATTCACCCTGGATCATGTGAGAAAATTCCATCAGGAACTGGAAGAAGCAGGGATTGACAGGAAAAAAGTCTCACCCGTTCTCCTTCCGGATTATTCGAATCCTTTGATAAGGGAAAAGCAGTTGACAACCCATTATCAAGGAACGATGCGGTGATCCGACTTTGGATTGCAGAATGCGCCTGCCTGCCGGTAGGGAGGGACGGCGAAATTAAAAAAGAAAGTAGAAAATAATTTTTTATTCCCGCTCTTTATCGAGTGGAATCCCGGAGGTAGAGTTTTTTATGAAGATTACACAAGAGCTTGCAAAATACTGTAGCGAGTTGAAATTCAATCAGCTTCCAGAGGAAGTGATTGATCGGGTCAAATACTTTTTTCTTGACTTCATCGGCGTGGCCTGTCGTGGGTCAAAAGCGGAATCCTCAAAGAGTGTTTACCAATTCATTCGAGAAATGGATTGTGGAAAACGTGGCGGTGTCATCATCGGGACGGGAGAAAGAGCCCCCTTCAATTATTCCGCACTGGCAAATGGAGTTTCTTCCCATGCCATTGAGATGGATGATGTGAATAACGAATCCTCTCTTCATCCGGGAGTCGTTATTTTTCCTGCGGCCTTGGCCACGGGCGAGATGATTGGAGCGACAGGGAAGAAATTTATTGAGGCAGTTGTGCTGGGTTACGAAGTGATGATTCGTCTGGGAAAGGCTCTCGGAGCGGAGAACAGTTATAAAAGAGGGTTTCATCCGACGGGGACCTGTGGCTCTTTCGGTTCGAGCGTGGCAGCTTCAAAGCTTCTGCGATTAGGGGAAAAGGGCCTCGTGAATGCTTTGGGGATAGCCGGGAGTCAAGCAGCGGGGTCGATGGAATATTTGGCTCAAGGGGCATGGACAAAACGTTTTCATGCAGGTTGGGCGGCCCATAGCGGGATGATTGCCGCTCAATTGGCTAAAAAAGGGTTTAAAGGGCCCTCCTCCATCATAGAAGGGAGAGATGGATTTCTTCATGCATATTCCAATGGGCCAGACCCAGGGAAGGTTCTGGAGGGGATCGGGTCCGGGTTTGAGATTCTTCGGACTTCCGTGAAACCTCACGGGTGTTGTCGTTATATACAGCCTCCGATTGATGCGATTTTGAAGATTGTGAAGGAGAATGACCTGCTTCCGGAGAAAGTGGAGAAAATCAGGGTAGGAATTTTACGGGCAGGAGCCCATCTGATTGCGGAGCCATTGGAGGAGAAATATCGTCCTCAATCGATTGTGGATGCCCAGTTTAGTATGCCTTTTGGGGCGGCAGTTGCGGTTCTTTATCGAAAGGCGGGCCTGGAGGAGTTTCATCTTTCTAAAATTCGGTCCGAGGAGGTGAAGGGAATGATGCGGCGGGTTGAATGTGTGGTGGAACCTGATTTGGATAAGACCTTTCCAAAACAGTGGCCTGCTACCGCAGAAATCTTGATGAAGGATGGAAAGAATTATTTCACGAGAGTGGAATATTGTAAGGGTGATCCTGAAAACCCCCTTTCTTGGGAAGAGCTCATTGAAAAGTTTAATGATCTGACCCATCCATTCTGGACAAGGGACCAAAGATCCAAAATTATAGAAACAGTTGAAAGACTAAATAGGATGCAGGATCTTAATAAGTGGTCTCCCATTCTTCTAAGAAGTAGGTCATTGAGAAAATGATGAGTTTGAGACCGAGAGATAAAAAACTGAAAGGTAAAAAAGATGGGGAAACATTTCAATGAAGAAATTATTTTTTATTCCATAGAGGCTTAATCTTTATGCCGGTGGAAAAGATAATGGGAATGGATATGTTTGTGAGTGATTTCTCCATGTCGATGAATATGTTCATGGATAAGATTCACCCTGAGCAGAAGGTCTTCATCTTCAAGAATTTCACTGACCCCCCCTGTCTTCTCGATGCGATGTTCCTCTGAAATCACAGCCACCCTTGCTTGAAGCTCATCCACGAGTGAGAGGTCATGAGTGGCGACGACCAGCGTTTTTCCGGCATCGTTTAAAGCAAACATCAGCTCCACAAGAAAACACTGTGTCTTAGGATCGAGGCCGCTGGTCGGTTCGTCGAGAAGCAAGACCTCCGGATTCATCGTCAGGACCGAACCGATGGCGACTTTCTTTTTCTCCCCTCCGGAGAGCATATAAGAAGGTCTGTCCTTCACATTTTCCAAACGAAGCATTTGCATCACCTCCAAGGCGCGATCCAGAGCTTCTTTCTCATCCATATCCAATTGAAGAGGGCCATAAAGAAGTTCATCCAAGACAGTGGGGCAGAAAAGCTGAACATCCGAATCCTGAAAAACAAATCCCACTCTCTCCCTGAAATACCTTAGCAACCCCTTATCTTTCAGCGTTTTTTTTGAAATCTCATGACCTTTGAAAAAAAGTCTTCCGCTGGAAGGATGGATCAACCCATTCATCATATGCAGAAGAGTTGTCTTGCCGGTGCCGTTGGCGCCGATAATCGCAAATCTTTCTCCGATCCCTATATCCAGATTGATGTCCGAGAGGGCACAGATGGTGTCAAGATAATTGTAACTGACCCTCTCCAGACTTAGAATATTTTCCGAATCCAATTTTATCCTACCCATAAGAGTAAAACCCCCACTGAAAAAAGAAAAAAACCGACACACCATTCCTGCACCCTCAATTTTCTAAAACCGTAGATTTTGATGGAATCGGAAAACCCCCTGCTGAGCATTGCCTCATATACCTCTTCACATCTAAGTTGGGTTTTTCTAAAGATGAACGCCATTCGGCCGGTAATCCATTTTCTTGCCTCATGATTTTTGGGCTCGCGGACCATCCGGCTTTTTTTGGCAAGATACATGTCCTCGAGCGTCTTTGCGAAAAGGAAGATATATTTGTAAGAGAGGGCGATAATGATGAGAAAGGTATCCGGAATCCTCAAGACCTTTAAGGCTCTCAGGATTTCCGGGAAAGGGGTTGTATAGAGTACCAAGAACGATAATGACAAAGAGTTGAGCACTCTCATGGTCAGTGTGAACACCCCGTAGATTCCCTCCCTGGTCATTCCAATCTCAGCAGGAAGATGATAGATCCAGAATGTATAGGGTCTTGGGAGGTTGATAATAGGAATAATGATTTCTCCTCCTGTAATGAAATTGAAAGCAGAAGGCAACGCAATTAAGAAGCCAAAGATCAGCCCCAAAAAAAGAATCTTTTTGTAAAAGGCGACCATGTTCAGTCGGGAAAGAAGGGAGAGCAGAAAAACAAATATCCCGATATAGATTTCGGACAGGAAATCTTTTTTCACACTTACAATAATAATGAAAAAGAGGAGGAATAAGATCTTTACCCTGGCATCGATCTTTTGGAAAAGCCCATTTTGAGAGAAGGAATTTGACAGGGCGTATCCCTCTTTGACCACGCCTGCTAAATGATTTATTCCCTTTTCGATAAAGGGAATTTTCACCTTTCCCATATTCTTTTTTAAAGAGCCGGGAGCGGATGTGTCCAATAGAAACGGAGGTATTCTATCTGCCATGTCTTTTTGATAACCTCGAAATCAGAAACATAATCAAGGCACATACCCCAATGCCCAAAAATCCTGAGGCGACATAAGAGATCACCTGTACCGGCATCGAAGTTTCTTCCCCTCCGAAGTTATAGTCAGGTATCGGAGCTTTCCATAAATCAACCCACTTCGCCAGTTCTTTAGGAACATACCCTAAAAGGTTTTCAAGTTCTTCTTTTCCCCACTCGCCCCAGGCTCCCTCTGCCTTGAACTTTTCTGGTAGGAGGATGCCAAGGGGGGTCAGCAATGCCATGATCAACAGGCCGATCCAGAGTTTTTTCTGAAATCTTGTCATTACAAGCCTCCTTGAACACGCTGGGTTTCTTCATGAATTCGATAAAGCATAGACCAGATCGCGTTCATGTTTCAGAAAGTACTTAAACAATAACATTGTAACCAATCCCTCAACAATACCGAAGAAAAACAGGTGTTCGATCACCATGGCAGGGACGGCGATGGAAAGAGGATAGGGGGCATAAAGAGGCCTGCCATCCGCTCCTGTTGCAATCAAAGGCTGAATTCCGAACTCAATGGCGGTCACCAGAGCTGCCATCAGGAGACCAATGTAGCCGGCGAGGAAAGCGGCGACCGCAAGTCTCCTACTTCCTTCTGCGCTCCCCTTCACGAGTCTAAACACTCCGTAAGAGACGAAGGGCATGACCACCGCCATATTGAAAGAGTTGGCTCCGATTGCGGTTATCCCTCCATCGCCGAACAAGAAGGCCTGGATGATTAATACCACGGATACCGCCAGGACTGCTGTCCAAGGTCCTAAGAGAATAGCGATGATACCAGCTCCGACGGCATGACCGGTAGTGCCTCCCGGAATGGGAACGTTAAACATCTGTATGAGGAAGGAGAAGGCTGCGGCCATAGCAAGGTAAGGAACATATTTCAGGGACATTTGTTTTTTGATCTTATTGCTGGCGATTGCCCAGAAGCCAATAGTCATTCCATATAATGGAACATAAGTTTGGGGTCCTAAATATCCGTCTGGTATATGCATGGGAACCTCCTTTGACCGCTTTAAAATAGGCGAATGGATGTCAGGGTTTGAATAACCATGTCAACCCAATGGTGAGGCGAAAATCTGGGGCGGCCCTATTCATTCCTATTTCTATCCCCGCATCCCAGATAAGCTTTTCCGTGATGAGATAATAAGTTCCGATCAGACCTGAAAGGGGATCATCTGTTTTCCGGCCGTTAAAATTATTTATTCCAATAATTTCTCCAACGAAGGCCCATTGGTCGGTGATTATAAATTGGGCTGCCATGGAGTAATTGAATTCATTCTCTACTCGGTCTTCGCCAATAAAGGTGTATCCTGCGTTGAGATGGAGAACCCATCTCTTCCCTAAATTCTTTGTAATAATCGCATTGATCCCAAAATCAGTTTGATTCGATCCCAATCCCTTAGACTTGCTGGCCGTTGGAATTTTTAACGTTCCCGTTATAGCAAAGGCGGGTCGCCAATCTTTTTCATCCAGGGGACGATATTTCAACTTGACTTCTGTATCCGCCAACCCATCCTCCCTTTGCCCCTCTTTAGGGTAGAAAAAGAGATAGCCACCTCCCACCCCCAGGTCTAATTGATCGAATAAGCCGTAGGTTAAAGTGACAGAGGGGCCAAACTCTCTGTCGTGATTGTCCTGGCGGGCCGATTCAAATCCTGCCTCTATCTGAAATTGTCCTTTTTCTACTGTCCAGGCATCATCTGTTGTAAGGGGGCGCGCGGCAAATACAAAGGATGAGGACAGGAGCAGGATGAATAGGATAAGAACACAGGGGATCGCTTTCATAGTTTGAAAATATCTGGTTCGTTTTTCATGTTCGAGCATAGACCTACCCCCTCCTCTACGAAAGAAACTCCCGTAAATAAAAAAGCCACGAAAACTTATTCCCTTTCAAGGGAATAAAGACCTTCGTGGCCCTTTTAAAAGTCGTGAAACGTAAGTTGTTAGAGGTGAGGCGTAAAAGGGAGGGATGAGGAATCATCTCTAACCCCTCACGCCTTACAGGATCATGAACCTTCTTCAAGAAGAATTCGATGATCGATGAGGTTCATTTCCTTAATTCGAGCCTTTATTCGTTTTTGCTCTCCGAAGATATTTTGAAGATAGAGTTCATCTCTCTCCGGTCGGAGGATGGAAATATCCTCCAAAATGAGTTCTTCCTTCCCTTCTTTTACTAAATAGGCATTGGCTTCACACATGATTTCCTCCTATAAAAAAAGTGTCCGGTATCACCTCATTTCAGGTTGCCATAATATCCTGAATTCGCCTGGCGAGTTGATCAATCAGATGGGGGAGGGGCTCCCTAGGGGCTCCAACGATTTCTACCTCGGGTATTCTTAACGGCAGCAGGAATTTTAACGCAGGCGATGAAGCAATAGCCTCTGCCATTTTAGGAGTTAATTCTCCCATCATCGAATTGGCTAAGACAATGCTTATCGTTCCAGTGATGATATCGACTGTTTTGACCGTTTGAACAATCGCATTTTCTCCGGATGCGCCTTTATTGGCTCCTGCCTTCAACATGGCCCCTGTGGCCATCGCGTTCGTTCCTAAACCAATCACTTCAATTTCTTCAGCGAGGGTGTCACGAAGACGCTTGATCATTGCGCTTCCGATTCCCCCACCCTGGCCATCGATCACTGCAACGGACTTCTTCCTTTTTCCCATCCCCATTCCATTCAACAAAAAAGCCACTCATGGACGCGCCTCTCATAGGAGCTTCACCTTCGTGGCTAATACTATTTAAACAGCAAAAACCTGATTTGTCAACAGAAATTTA
>DCUS01000213.1:26660-44183 GCA_002327885.1 Syntrophaceae bacterium UBA2208 | reverse complement strand
TTAACCTGTTATAGTCCGAAATATTTTTTAATGGTGGCATTGAGCGTTTTAGTCATTTTTTCCTGAAAGTCGGGACGATTGAGCAACCGTTCATCTTCCCTATTGGTGATGAAAGCCAATTCTACCAGGACAGAAGGGATATCCGGAGCCTTCAATACGATGAAGTTCGCCTGTCGGTAGGAGGGGTATTTTAATGGATTGACAGTCTGGATGTCTTCGAGGAGGGTTTCAGCAAATTGAAAACTTTCTTTCATCGAATTACTCTGCATGAGGTCTAAAAGAATTTGGCTTAAATTGGGATCTTTAGCAAAGGCAACAGGCCTTAAGGAAGCCCCCCCTAAAATATTTGACGTATTTTCTTTGTCCGCCAATATCTTGGCTGCTTCGTCCGTGGCTCCAGAGAGGGAAAGGCAATAGACAGAAGAACCTCGGGCCTTCGGATTAAAACTTCCATCGGCATGGAGGCTAATAAAAAGATCCGCACCGTACTCTCTGGCAATCTTGATTCTTCCTTCGAGAGGGATGAAATAATCCCCCTTTCGAGTGAGGAAGGCTTGAATCTCCTTGTTTTGATTGAGGAGATGAACCACTTTCTCTCCCATCTTTAATACGATATCCTTTTCCATCGTCTTTTGGGGGCCAATGGCTCCTGGATCTTCTCCCCCGTGGCCAGGGTCAATGACGACAATCTTTGTGCCCTTGGGTTTGATTTCTTTCTGCTTTTGTCTCTCTTCTATTTCTTTTTTTTCCTGAGCGACATCAATCAGGTCAATCACGAGGCGATGGGATTTATCTTGGTAAGGCTTCAGAGTGAAGGTATTCGCACTTAAAGCCCTCTTTTGGTGAAGGATCAATTTCACCTTGTTTTTCCCGAGTTCAATCAGGCTAATTTTAGTGACCAAGGGATCTTTGACATCCATCTCTTTTTTTGACGTATGGATTGAAGTTCCTTTCAATTCCAGATGGAATTGTGGAGGATTTTCTTGCAAAAACGTTTCATATTGAATGGGTTCCGTGAGATCAATAACAATCCGGGTGTGGTCTGGAGCAGACCAATACCGGACATCCGTAATCCTGGCACCGAGGGCAGGAGAAGGTTGTAAAAAAGAAATGGATAGGATGATTAAAAACAGAGAAATAATTTTCAAAAAATTACTTTCCATTTTCGGCAAGCGATATCATAACCGATAAGACATGTCAAACAAAGAAAGAAAGTTAGCGGTTGAAGGATTGCTCCGCCAAACCCATTATGACTAATCGCCTTGGGCTTTGCAAACCCTACAGAGCACGGCCCGGAGGGGAGTAGAGCCGATTACCGGATCATAAGGGGGACCATTATCTGTAAGAATATTGAGGTTTGATTCTTTCCATCCTGAAAGCTTGAGGTCTTTCCGCTCCGGGAACCACCATCCAAAACTGAGAATAATGACCCGGGGATCGATCTCTGAGTTCAGTTTTGCCTTCTGCCGAATGGTTCCCCGTTTTGTCTCGATGGAAACCCAATCTCCTTCAGCAATCCCCAAATGAGAAGCGGTTTCGGGATGAATGAGGGTGTTCGGTTCAGGGGAAAGTTTCCGAAGGAAGGAAATGTTTCGGTGGGAGGAATGAAAATAGAAGGGATCTTTGGCGGAGGTAAAGATCAGCGGGTATTCTTTGAAGAGTTCAGGAGTGCTGTAAGGGGATTCGGGTAATTCCCGATAATGGGGTAGGGGATCAACTCCCCAATCCTTGAGTTGTTGAGAATAAATCTCCACCTTCCCGGAGGGTGTATGGAAGCCCTTCTTTTCGTAACTTTTATATTCCCATTTCCCTCTCAAGATGCCAATATTTTTGAAATCGTCATAAGTGATCCCGGCGGGGTTAAGGATTTCGTTAAGGCACTCCCCCATGTCATTCCAGAAGTATTTTGCAACGCCGAGCTTTTTGCCTAATTCATTCAAAATTTTTGAATCGGACCAACAATCTCCAAGAGGGTCGACGATCTTCGGTCGGGCGAGAATGAAGCCGTGGGGGAGCCCAAAGTGCCCAATATCATCAAATTCAAATTGGGTTGCTGCCGGAAGGACGATATCTGCCAATTGGGCCGTGGGGGTTAAAAATATTTCGGAGACGGCGAGGAAGTCAAGTTTTCCCATTGCCTCAAACGTTTCCTTGGCGTTGGCATAACTGAGGAGAGGATTTGTTCCCTGGATGTACATCATTCGAATGGGATAGGGTGTCCCGGTCAGGATGGCCTTCACTATCATTTGAGAAGGCACAAAGCCCATATTGGTTGCCAGACGAAATTCAGGGCTCATCATCTTTTCTTTTTTATCGGGAAACGTCTTGATCTGGACCAAATCGCCCGGCCTCATGACCGGCGGAGCCTGCCGGTTCACATTTCCTCCCGGTACCTCCAGGTTTCCGGTGATGGCCATCAGCATTAATAACGCTCTTGAACATTGGAAACTGTTTCGGTTATGTTCCAGGGCATTTCCCCACTGAATGCAGGCCGGTTTTGTTTGAGAAAAGAGGCGGGCGACCTTCACTATTTGTTCTTTTGGAACCCAGGTTAGTTCTGAAACTCGATCGAGAGAGTATGGCTGAAGATGGTCCGCCAGTTCAGGGAACCCTTCGGTCCAGTTTTCCACAAAGGTTTTTTCATACAGGTTTTCATCGATCATCACCCTTAACAATCCCAACGCCAGAGCCAAATCGGTTCCAGGTCTTGGTTGAAGCCAGAGGTCTGCCACAGAGGCAACCCCTGTTTTTCTTGGGTCGATCACGACCAGTTTTGCTCCCCGATCGATCACTTGTTTCAATTGGGAGCCAATGATCCCTTCTTCATTGGTTTGAAAGAGGTTACTTCCCCAAACGATCACACAGGCAGGAGCACCGCTGTAATCCGGAATTGGAAAGAACCCGCAGGTGATATTGGAAGCTGTTTCCCTTGGCATGTGGCATATATTTCCAGGGGTGGAGATATTTGGGATATTCAGGACATTTGCCAGGCGAATCATCAGATAAAGTTCCAGACCTTTTGGTGTCCCCTGGGCGAAGGAGATGGCTCTCTGGCCGTCTCGCTCAATCGTTTTTTTGATTTTATCGGAAATGGTATCGAGGGCTTCATCCCAGGGGATAGGCTTCCACTTTCCTTCCCCCCTCTCACCCATCCTTTTCATCGGGTAAAGGAGGCGGTCGGGGTGGTTGAGTCTCTCTATTTGAGCAAGCCCTTTTGCACAAATGGTTCCTCTATTTATTGGAGAATCAGGGTCTCCCTCAATCTTTGTAATTTTACCGTTCTCCACATGGGCTAATATTCCACACCCTCCGTGATCCATTCTGGCACAATAGGTCTTGATGATCATTTTAAGGTTCCCCAATATTAAATATTTTCTAACATGTGTATAGGCCTTTTACAAGTTCCAAAAATAATCTAACATTTCTCCACAAGTTTTTCCTTTGACGAGGCAGTCTTTTGAAAATAAAAAATAAATTAAAAACATGAAGAAAGGAAAGGTAAGGTAAGGGAGAGGGAGATCTAATTATTTATAAAAGCAATTTCAAGAAATCCTTATTGCCATTTTACAGGGATTATTTTCCAAGGGTGGTTTTTTGCCGCTGGGGCTTCAACAGGAAGTCGAGGGCATCGAGAATGTTCATGAAGACCAAATCCGCTTTCTTCACCGTTTCTGTAAAGGTTCCTTCTTTCCCTATGACGCAGAGGCTCAATCCAGCCTCCTCAATCATGGAAGTGTCATCGACTCCATTTCCGATGGCCACCGTCCTGGAGCCCCCAAGTTGTCGCAACAGATCGAGTTTTTGTTGTGAAGATTTTTCTTCATTTAAATAGACAATCGCAGACTTGACGTTTTTTAAAACCTTTTCCACACCTTCCTTTTCTCCTTTGGTCAGAACATATATTTTAGTACGTTTGGAGAGAAGATTGATCTTGTCCTTTGCCTTGGGATGAACCCGCCGGTCTTGGGCAAGGGTTCCCTCAAAATCGATCAGAATAGAATCGATTTCTAAAGGTTCTTGACCCGGTCTCAGAATCGTAATCATCATTATTCCTCTTTGGCAAAACGTTGACGCATTGCCTCATATAAGATCATCCCGCTGGACACCGATGCATTGAAGGAGGAGATGGGGCCCGGCATGGGAATTGAAAAAAGTCTATCGCACTTTTTCTTCACCAGGGGTCTGATTCCTTTCCCTTCCGCACCGATGACAATGGCCAAATCGGTATTGAGATCGAGTTGGTAGATCAAATCTTTGGCTTCCCCGGAGGCCCCGTAAACCCAAATCCCTTCTTTTTTTAAGGCATCAATCGTATTAGCGACATTGACCACTTTTACGATCGGGAGATGAGCAGCCGCTCCCGCAGAAGCTTTGATCACCACGGGAGTGACTCCGACAGAACGGTCTTTTGGAATGAAGATACCCTGGACTCCACATCCCAGTGCCGTTCGGATGAGGGATCCTAAATTTTGCGGATCCTGGATACCATCGAGGATGAGGAAAAGGGCTTTGGTCCCTTTCTTTTTCCAATGGGAAAGAATACCTCGAAGATCCGCATAGGGAGTTTCTTTGATGAGACCCACGACATTCTGATGGACGCCTCCCTTTGTCATGCGTTCGAGGATTTCTTTTTGGGTCAATGTCACAGGAATTTTCTTCCTGTTTGCGAGATCGAGGATGGATTGAAGAGGAGGATGAGGCGTTTGGGCACTGATCAAAATCTTTTGAATTTGGAGGAGAGATGATTTTAATGCTTCTTCGATCGGATGAATTCCATAGATAATTGGACACATAAGGTAATGTTAAATATCAAAATCCCAATGTCAAATGAATGTCAATTTTCAAATTTTAAAATCTTAGACATTTGGCATTTGGTCTTCAGCGGAAGGCTTTATCATGAAATATCTTCGATAATTTTCTGGACAGCCTCAAGGGGATCTTTCGCCTCTTTAATGGGACGACCGATCACAAGATAATCGGCTCCTGCCGAGATTGCCTCTTTCGGTGTAAGAGTTCTCTTTTGGTCATCTTTTTTATCTGAAGGAGCGCGGATGCCCGGGGTGATGATCAGGAATTTTTCTCCACATCGCTCCCGAATGATTCCGATTTCTTGAGGGGAAGCAATGACCCCATCCACTCCTGCTTTCGAAGCTAAAAGGGCGAGTCGGCTCACCTCGTCCAATAGCGGGCCCTGAACTCCCACTTCTTTTAAAGCACCTTCGTCCATGCTGGTGAGGATCGTCACAGCCAGGACAAGGGGTCTTGGAAGGCGAAGACTCTTAGATATAGTCTTGGACGCCTCCACGGTCTTTTTCATCATTTCAAAACCTCCCAGGGCGTGAAGGTTAAACATGGCCACATTCAGCTTTGTGGCTTCCTCTCCAGCCTTGGCCACGGTATTGGGAATATCATGGTACTTGAGGTCGAGAAAAACCTTTTGACCCTTCTGACGGACCATATCAATGACCTTCGGCCCAGCATGAGTGAAGAGCTGTTTTCCTACTTTGAATAATCCCACACGATCCTTCAAGAGGTTCACCCACTTTTGTGCCTCCGAGAAGTGTTCCACATCGAGGGCGAAAATAATTTTGTCTTTGGGATCGCTCGCCATGAATGGATATTCCTCAACCTTTAATCTATATCATATAAACGTTCTGAAGCTGCTGTCAATCAATAATTTATGTTATAAAGGATACATAATGGCAGCGGAAAAGAGCGAAAAGAAAGAAGAGGACCGGAAGATCCGTTATTTGCGGTTTTTGATCGATTTCTCCATCCTTTCGATCCAACAGGATGATCTTTTACTTGAAGAGGCGCTCGAGCGGGTGGAGGGGGTAAAAATGGCCGCTTGCAGCCTTTTTCCGGGAAAAGAGGAAGTTTTTGAATTGATCTATCGTCCAAGATTTAAACGGGTGATTGAGGAGAGATTTGGAATAGGGTTTCAAAAAGAAGAAGCTTGAGAGGGGTGGGGATTAGGATTCTTCAATCACGATGATTTGGTCATCGGCATGAGTCAGCTTTTCCACTCCATGTTCAGTAACCACGTAGTCGTCTTCAAGAGCAACGACCCCGACTTCCGGAAAAATAAACTTCGGTTCAAAAGCAAAGACCATTCCCGTCTCTAAGGGTTGAGAAAAACCTTTGGCGAGAAGAGGAAATTCGTCGATTTCCAGACCGATTCCATGTCCTACAAAGGGCGCCTGGTTCTTTTTGGTTCCGATGAAGTAGTCTTCCAAACCTCTTTTCTTAACCCTCTGGGAAGCGAGGTGGTAAAAGTGAGAACAAGGAACTCCCGGCTTCGCGATGTTTTCCATTTCATCCCGAATCTCTAAAGCGACTTTATATGCGTCTCTAAGCTTTTTGGGGAGAGTCCCGATGACATAGGTTCTCGCTCCATCTGTGATGTATCCGCCATAGGCGACACTGAAATCTATTTGGATGGGGACATCTCTCTCCATCAGATTAAAGCTTGAACCCTGGGGAAAAGCAGGGGAGATTCCTGGACCGATGACCGAAACATCTAAGTGAGGGAGAACACTCCCTGAGTTCCCTGAAAGCACGCAGGCATTGACCATATCCTGATTCCACGCCCTCATTCGGGTCAGTCCCTGATGCCCACGACACCTTCCCAGCTCAATCAACTGAGACTCAGCTTCAATCTCGGTCATCCCTATCCTCAGGATTTCTTTGGCAAAATCAAATACTTCATCAAGAATTTTTGCAGATTGTCTCAGTTGACCAATTTCATAAGAGGATTTAATCATCCTGACTTGTTTAATGGCCTTTGAGATATCTACAAAATTCGATTGAGGAAACATCTTCTCAAACTGTCTCAATTGGTTGACCGGCAGGACATCGCACTCCAGACCGATTTGCTTTAATCCTCCCTGCCTTTTAAGAATAGAGGAGATCGCTTTTGGACGCTCGATGGGGATGATGTTTTTTAAGGGGGACTCCTCCCCGGCTCGATCAAAATCTTTTTGAACCATAAGAAGAGGTTCCCCTTCGGCAGGGATGAAAAGGTAAGATCGTTGGATCGTTCCGGAGAAGTAAAAGAGATCAACATTCTGGAGGATCAGGCAGGAGTCGACCTTCGCCCTTCTTAAACTGGACTGGAGATGTTCAACCCTTTTTTGAATCTCTTCCTTTGGCGTCAATTCCATTTCACTTGCATTTCCTGATCAATCATCTCTTTTACTTTTGATACCGCTTCTTCCTCTTTGACGAGAGAGATCTCTCCGGTTCTTCTCTTCTTAATCTCTATCAAGCCCTTCTTTAAATTCTTTTCCCCTAAGGTCACCCTCAAGGGGATCCCGATGAGGTCAGCGTCTTTGAATTTCACTCCCGGTGTTTCTTCGCGATCATCGTACAGGACTTCTACTCCATTCGCCAAAAGGGTTTGATAGAGTTGTTCTGCCGTCTCCTTCAAGGAGTCTATTTTGATGTTGACGGGAAGGAGGAGAACCTGGAAAGGAGCGATGGGCATTGGGAAGATGATTCCATTTTGATCGTAATGCTGCTCGATGGCAGCCGCCACCGTTCTTCCCAGACCGATTCCATAAGACCCCGTGACCATCACTTTTTCCTTTCCCTGATCGTCTAAATACGTTGCTCCCATGGCCTGACTGTATTTTGTTCCCAGCTTAAAGGTATGGCCCACCTCAATCCCTTTATCCATCCGGGTCTCTTCGCCACAAAGAGGGCAATAATCTCCAGGAGTAAACTTTCGAATGTCAGCAAATTTTGAGACTTGAAAATCCCGGCCAATATTCACATGAATGAGATGGGCATCCTTTTCATTGGCTCCGGTAACGAAGTTGACCATCTCCTGAATGTCCAGATCGGCGAGTATGGGGATAGAAAGACCGATGGGGCCGGCGAATCCTTTTGGAGCGCGGGTGATCTCCTCGACCGTCTCTTCCGTTGCCAGTTGAATTGTTTCCGTCCCCCATACCGCTTTCAACTTCTTTTCATTGATCTCATGATCTCCTCGTACCAGAGCGGCCAAACATCCTTTATCGGATTCAAAAATAATGGTTTTGACCAAATCGCGGGATGAGATATTAAGAAACTGTGTGACCTCTTCCACGGTCCGCTGATCGGGGGTCAGCACTTTCTGGGAAGCTCTCTGAATTCCTTTGTCAGGGGGTTGACGGTTTATGCCTTGTCTTAGGAATTCGGCTTTTTCAATATTGGCCGCATAAGAACAACGCGTACAACTGACAATGGTTTCCTCCCCGGTTTCGGCGAGAACCATGAATTCATGAGAAAATGACCCACCGATGAGACCGCTTTCAGCCTCCACTGACCTAAATTTTAAACCACATCGGGTAAAGATGCGCGTATAAGCCTCAAACATCTTCCGGTAACTTTCATCCGCTTCATTTTCATCCACATCAAAGCTATAAGCATCTTTCATGATAAACTCGCGAGCCCGCATGACACCGAAGCGGGGTCGAATCTCATCTCTGAATTTGGTTTGGATCTGGTAGAGATTGAGTGGCATTTGCCGGTACGATCGAATTTCCTTTCGGGCAATATCCGTGATGACCTCTTCATGGGTGGGTCCCAAACAACAGTCTCGATTGTGGCGATCCTTAAATCTTGCCAACTCACTACCATATTCTTCCCATCGATGGCTTTCTTGCCAGATTTCTGCAGGTTGAACAAAGGGCAGCAATACCTCCAGTGCACCCGCCCGGTTCATCTCCTCACGGATGATCGTCTCCACTTTTCGAATAGCTCGAAGGCCCAGGGGGAGGTAAGAGTAGACACCGGAGGTCAACTTTCGGATCATCCCAGCCCGAAGCATCAATTGATGACTGGGGACTTCCGCCTCCGAAGGGACTTCTTTTAAGGTCGGCAGCAAGTATTGTGAATATCGCATTCCCATTCCTCCGAAAAAAACTTTATCATTTACCTTATCACTGAAAACTCACCATTCTTGATTTTTCTTTTCATATGGTATATATAAACCTCTCATCAATGAGAAGAATCACTCCACCCCAAGGGTTGACCTTTATTTTCCTGATTGGCTTGATTTGCCTGACACTCGTCTTTCAAAGCCGAATTCCACTCTGGCGTTCCTTGCTCCGTGATTATGCCATGTTACTGGGCTTCCTCTTTGTCTTAAACTTATCATCAGGTCGAAAAGGGATGGGAAGGATGAGCGCCTTTTTTAATCATTTTTCTCCTATCCTGTTTGTCATATTCATCTATGAGTCCCTCGGCAATTTGATCCAATATCTCCAGCCGGATATCGACCCCAAGTTGATGCAAATTGATTTCTTTATTTTCGGAGTCCATCCCACCCTATGGATGGAGCAATGGATCGTTCCTTGGTTTACCGATGTCATGTCCCTGGCTTACCTGAGCTACTATTTTATCCCGGTCGCTTTCATTGTTGTCCTGCATCGGAAAGGTCGGGTGGCTGAGTTTGAACGGTGCATCTTTATCTTGCTCTTTGGATACTATATTTCTTTTATTGGCTACATCCTTTTTCCTGCCATTGGACCTCGTTATGCAATGGCCCATCTCTACTCCATTCCACTGGAGGGGAGTTTCATCACAGATTTTGTGAGAGATACTTTGAATGCTTTGGAGCATAATAAACGGGATGTAATGCCCAGTGGCCATACCCAAATTGTCCTCATGGTCTTATTATTAGCCCATCGTTATGAGAAAATTCTCTTTTATATCTTCCTCCCAATTATCGGTGGTCTCATCCTCTCCACGGTCTATCTGAGATACCATTATGTCATCGATCTGATGGTAGGAGGGGCATTGGCCATCGGGTGTGTGCTGATCGGGTCTCTGCTCCATCGATGGTGGTCTCAGATTACCACTTAGAGTTGAACCTCATAAATCCGGTAGGTTTTATAGCGTTTTCCCCCCATCGCCTCAATCCCGTGTTGCATCAGGACATTTTCTTCGAGAATCCAAGAGCATTCCGCCCGATGGTAACCCCTTTTAATTCCTTTTTTAAAGGTTTCAATATAGAGGAGCCCCTCGATTCCTTTCTTCTGAAAATCATGCTTGATCCCTAAAAGCAGGACCCGAATTTTGTTAATTTTTTTTGAATAATAGAAAAACTTGAGCAGACCTAAAAGACCGAGCTTTCCATTTAGATGTTTGAGAACCACATTATAATCAGGAAGGGAGACTGAAAAACCGATAGGATCTTCTCCCCAGTAGGCAAAGAGGACCAAATCGGAAACAATAAGGGATTTCAGCTCTTTTGCCAGGAGGTTGATCTCTTCATCCGTCAGTGGAACGAACCCCCAATTTCTGCTCCAGGCCTGGTTGTAAATGTCCTTGACAATCTTGAGTTCCTCATCAAGACGGCGGAGATGAATGGGCCGTATGTGAAGCTGAGGTTCTCTTTTCCTCAGCCTCTGGGTGATCCGGTCCAGACGGTCCAACAGGAAAGAAGATTCCTCCAGGAGGTAGGCATAAAGATCCATCTTCTTCCTCAGTCCAAACCCCTCCAGCAGGGAAGGATAATACCGAGGATTATAAGGCATCATCAGGCAAGGGGGAGAATCAAATCCTTCAATGAGCAAACCGCATTCGTCATTGGTAGAAGGATTCATCGGTCCAGCCATTTTTCCCATTCCATGGTCTTTGAGCCAATCTGTAACTCTTGAGAAAAGGATTTCTGCAACTTCAGCGCCGGGAATGGACTCGAAGAATCCAAAAAAACCCACTTTTTCTTGGTGAAATTCAATATAGTGGTGATCGATAATTCCTGCGATTCTTCCAACGATCTTCCCTGCTCGACGGGCGAGAAAAAAGATCATCTCTGCATGGGAGCGAAAGGGATGTTCCGGACTAAATTTTAGAACCAGATCTTTAATGAGGGGAGGGACCCAATATGGATTTCCCCTGTAGATCTCCCAGGGAAATCGGATGAAGGTCATGAGGTCTTTTGGATTTTTTACTTCTTCAACGTTGAGATCCTGTCTTGTCATCCCGTTGGTTTCCGTCAAATCAGTCCCAGTTGTTTTCCTACCTTCTCGAAGGCGTCCAAGACTTTGTCTAACTGCTCTTCGGTATGGGTTGCCATATAACTTGTTCTGAGCAGTTCTCTTCCCGGAGGCACCGCCGGGCTGACGACAGGATTGACAAAGACGCCATGTTCGAAAAGGAGCTTGCACATTTTATAAACTTTCATGCCGTCTTTGATAATAATGGGGACAATCGGGGTTTCACTGGTGCCGGTATCAAATCCCAGTTTTTTGTAACCTTCGAGCATTTTGTGGGTGTTCTTCCAGAGTTGTGTTCTTAATTGGGGCTGCTCTTCAATGATGTCTAAAGCGGTACTGACTGAGGCAACCAAAGAGGGGGGGAGACTGGCGCTAAAGATCATGGACCGCCCGATGTGTTTGATAAAATCGATCACTTCTGTTGAACCTGCCACAAACCCTCCTATGGCGGCGAGAGATTTGCTATACGTCCCCATGATGAGATCCACCTGATCTTCTAAGCCGAAGTGTTCCGCCGTGCCCCTTCCTCCTTCTCCCAAAACTCCTATCCCGTGGGCGTCGTCCACCATCACCCTCGCCCCATAGGTTTTGGCTAATTTGACAATGGAGGGAAGGTCAGCGATATCTCCTTCCATACTAAAAACGCCATCGACGATGATCAATTTTCCTTTGTCTTTTGTCGCTTCAAGAATCCTTTCCAGATCCCTTATGTCATTATGCCGATATTTTTTTACTTTTCCGAAAGAGAGGCGGCAACCGTCAATAATGCTGGCGTGGTCATATTTATCGATAATGGCCACATCATTCCGACCAAGAAGGGCGGAAATGGTTCCCAGATTGGTCTGGTAGCCGGTGGCGAAGACCAGGGCGGCTTCCTTTCGAAAGAATCGAGCCAGCTTCGATTCCAATTCTTCGTGGATTTCGAGAGTTCCGTTGAGAAATCTTGAGCCGGCACATCCGCTTCCGAAATTTTCAATGGCTTTGATGGCGGCTTCCTTTACCCGAGGATGAATGGTGAGGCCGAGATAATTATTAGAGCCGATCATGATCACTCGTTTCCCATTGACCACGACTTCAGAGTCCTGGGGGGATTCGAGCTTTCTGAAGAAGAAATAATAACCCCTTTCTCTCAACCCTTGAGTTGTTTCATAGATTTTTAAACATTTTTCAAAAACATCCATAATGCCTCCCCATCCCCTCTACAACCATTTTTCTTTTTTATACCATTCGAAGGTCAATTTGGCCCCTTCCAGAAGTGAGATGTTAGGTTGAAATCCTAAAGCGGTTTTGCCTTTGGTGATATCACAGACCCAATTCTTCTGAACAACCTCTTCAACCTTTCCTTTATTCAAGAGAGGGGGTTTCCGAGAGAGTTTAGAAAAATATTCTAAAAAAAATGCCATCCCAGTAATGACCCATACAGGAACACGGATGCAGATCGCATTGACCCCCATGGCCTGAGCCATGATCTCTCCTACTTCCTCCAATCGATAATCCTGTCCGTCAGAAAGAAAAAATATTTCGCCACTCGGCACCTGTGACCGGGTGCCCAATAGGATGGCTTGGATAATATCATCCACATAACATAGACTGATATGCCGGTCTTCACCAAAGAGACAGGGTTTGACCCTTTTGGAAACAAGTTTGAAAAAAGTGTAGAAGTCTCTTTCCCTTGGTCCATAAACAGCACAAGGCCGTAAAATAAGGAGGGGAAGTTCTTGGGTATGGGCAAGAGCCAATTCTTCCCCCATCCGTTTACTCTGGCCATAGGGTGAGATCGGTTCGCACTGATCGGATTCTTTCTTTTTATTTCCATTCCGACAAGGACCTGCCGCGGCTTGACTCGAAAGATAAATGAATTTTTGAAGACGAGGGTTATTTTCAAGACAAGCCTGAATCAAATTCTTTGTTCCCAAGGCATTTATTTCGAAATAAGTTTTTTCCTTTACTGCTTTGGTGATGCCGGCAAGATGAATGACCTGATCGACCTCTCTCACCGCCTCCCTCAAAGACGTCTCATCACTGCAATCTCCGACTGCCGTCTCAATGGGAAGACCTTTCAGCCACCTCAAATCGCCCGTCTTGCGGAGGAGACAACGGACTCGGTCTCCTCTCTTCAGGAGAGCCTCTACCAGATGGCTTCCAATAAACCCTGTGCCTCCCGTGACCAGAATCTTCAAACCAATCTACCTCTGACTAAACTACTGAATTCTATCTTTTTTCGCTGAATTGTCAAGGGAAATTCAATATTTTCAGTGCCTATCTCCAGGGGTTCCGATGAATTGAACACCTGTGATGCGATGAAGCAATGAGCCATTTGACTCGGATCTGCCAAAACTTAAGTCAGAGACAGCGACCCTTCCAATCTTTTCTAATGGAGGGCCAAATGTTCCTGATTTTTGGATCCCCAAAGAATGCGGATGACATAATATTGTTCCGGATCCTTCCCCAGATAAAGCATCATGCGGCCAAGTGATCGGAGAGGGGCAGAGAAGGGGATGGTTGGGTCTTTTGAATTTCGGGGTATTAAAATAGGGACGGATTTAAACCGTTCCCTACCTATTTCATCACCCAGAGGGATTCTTCTCTCAGGGCGATTCTGACCAGTTGACCGATCGAGAGATTGAGATTTCGAAAAGCATAATTGGGGATGGAGATTTCAAAAGGGACCTTTTCTTCCTTTGTTTGGAAGTAAACCCAATGGTATTTCCCCCTGTCGTCGATATCGAGAATGATCCCTTCGAAAATGTTTCGTTTTAAGGAGTCCTTCACGGGTTTGGCCTCGCGGAGTATCATGACCTCTTCTGGCCGGATGAAGAGATCAACCTCCCTCCCCACCTCCATCTTCTCTTGATACAAACTCATCGGGATGGAAAATTGGAGACCGTTGGTCCCGAGAATCCATTGTTGAGAGGACGTCTCTTTTTTTATAACGTTTGCCCGGTATAGGTTTTTTGCTCCCAAAAAATGAGCCACCTTTTTAGATTTGGGCCTTAAGAAAATATCATCTCGTTTTCCAACCTGTTCCACCCTCCCATCCATAAAGATGGTCATCCCATCGCCGAGAAAGTATGCCTCTTCGAAATCATGGGTGACGCAAAGGGTGGTGGGGTGAAAAGAGGAATGAAGATTTTTTAAAAGATGCTGGAGATCAACTTTAATAGAGGGATCCAGGCCAGAAAGGGGTTCATCAAGAAGAAGGAGTTTCGGTTTTGGCGCTAACGCCCTGAGAAGAGCGACTCGCTTTTTTTCCCCTCCGCTGAGATTTGCCGGGTATCGTTCAAGGAGAGGGCCAATCTTCATGACTTCTACCAGGGCATGGACATATTCTTCATAGATATTCATGTCCAGATCTCTTGCCCTGATTCCATAGAGGATATTTTCTTTCACTTTTAAATGTGGAAAGAGAGCCAGATCCTGAGGGACGTAAGAGACGCCTCTGCGCTCCGGTGGTAACCCTTGAACTTCCTTTTCCCCAATCCAGATTCTGCCCGCCATGGGTTTACGGAGTCCCATAATGGATTCAAGGATCAGGGTTTTTCCGCTTCCTGTTGGGCCGAGAAGAAAATGAAATCCTCCCTCCTCAATTTGAATGTTAAGATCCATTATCTTAAATGTATCGAAAAGGAGGGTTAAACGTTCGATCCTAATCATAGAGGTATCTTTTTCCGGTCAATCGGACACCGTAAAGGGTTAAAAGTCCGAAGCCTACCAAGATGAGAATCAGGACAATGGCCTTGTCAATATTGGCAGAGGCTAAGGCCGTAAAAATAGCGATGGGCATGGTTTCTGTTTTTCCCGGCATGGCCCCTGCAAGGGTCACTGTGGCTCCAAACTCTCCGAACGCCTTTGCCCATGAAAGGATGACAGAAGCGAGGAGTCCCCGAAATGAAAGGGGGAGAGTAATCCCGTAGAAGGCATGCCAAGGGGATGATCCGAGGGATCGAGCGACGGCTTCGTACCTCGGAGAAATTTCATCCAGAGAGGCCTTCATCAATCGTATGGCCAGGCCTGCAATCGTAGCAAATTGAGCGAGGATGATGCCTGGGACCTCGAAAACAAAATAAATGCCTTGCGTTTGAATTAATTCTCCCAAGGGTGTATTGAAAAAAACGAGAAAAGAAGCGCCGAGAGCGATGGGAGAAACGATTAAAGGAATTTCTAAAAATGTATCCAGGACCCGTTTCCCGAAAAATTGGAAGCGGGACAAGGCATAAGCGGAAGGAAGTCCAATCAGCACAGCAAGCAATGTTGCGATGGTAGCGGCGATCAAGCTCAATCGAATAGAAAATAGAGTGTTGGAGTGGGAGAAGGCCTCCCAGAATCCTTTTCCACCCACCAAATAGAAAAGGGAAAGGATGAGGCCAAAATAGAAAATAAAGATACATAACGCTGCCCCAATCATGGTAGTACGAAAGCTCATTTCTTGATGGTCCTCCATTCCTCGGGTAGAATATATTCTCCTCCCACTGGAGTATCAGGTTTTGTAAAAGGCCGTGCCTCTTGAAGATCCATTAAGTAATGGTATTTCCGGAAAATTCCTTTACCATCAGGGGATTGGAGGAAATCAATAAATTTTTGAGCAAGAGCTTTGTTCTGGGTGAATTTCGAAATGGCAATGGGGATGTAACCGATACGTGGAACCTCTTCCGGTTTAAGATGGATCGTTTCGATGCGATCCGGATCCCAAAAATGAAAAACCCTCCAACCGAGGACGACGTCAGCCGCTTTTAAAGAAATAGCGTTTGCCGTCTTTTCGCAACTTTCCGTGTAATTAATGATATTTTTTCTTGCCTTCACTTTTTCATCCAGAGTTAGAATTTTTTCGAAAATTTCTACGGCATAGGTCCCGACACAGACCGTTTCCGGATTGGCGATAGCGAGGCGGATTCCCTCTCGGGTCAAATCCTTAAGAGCATGTATTGCTTTGGGGTTCCCTTTCTGGACATTGATAGCGGGGATGAGATAGACGATGATTTTTTCAGAACCCAAGAATACCAGGCTCTCCCTTTTTGCAACCTCCATAAAGTCAGAGGATCCTGGGAAATAAAGGTCGCCCCTTTTCGTCAATTTCATCTGGGAGAGAACAAATCCGGACCCTCCGAAGACCACGTCGACTGATATTCCTGATCTTTCCTTAAATATTCGTACTGCTTCTTCTGTGGCTGGCTTGCTTGCCGCGCCAGCAAAAATTAACATCCTCGTTGGTGAGGCCATCCCCTTTTGGACAAAAAAGAATGCAAGAAATATTACGATAATCAGGGCCATCTTTTTCATTTGCGCGTCCTTTCCCCCTCAGCTTGGTTGTGAGTCGAAGCGACCTTTCCCTCTCTTCTTGGTGGAGAGGGATGCCTGCCCGTGGCGGGCAGGGGGGTGAGGGGATAAAGCAAAATGCTTTCGATAGATTTTCTCTAAATCTTTTTCTACCTCTTTTCGGAACCGTTCATAATGATTCATAAGGGATCTCCCCTGAGGGGTGACTTGAGATCCTCCGCCGGATTGGCCTCCAACTTTTCTTTTTAAAAGAGTAAAACCAATTCTTCCCTCCAGGATCCGGATCAACCGCCATGCCTTGCTGTAGGACATGCCCATCTGACCGGCCGCCCGGTGAAGGGATTGGGTTTGTCCAACCCGCCGCAGAAGCTCACAAGGGCCGTCCCCGAAAGCTTTCCCATTGTTATCGAGCCAGACCTTATAACCGACCTTCATGAACCCTTCCCCTAAAGCGTTATTCTCTACTGAGAATAACGATAATATAATCGACCTCCGAAACCCTGTCAAGCCTATTGATGAAATCCATTTATGATTTGCCTCTCAAGGTTCTATTTGTTAAAATGAAAATGATGTTAGTGGGATAAAATGGAAGCAAAAAAAATCATTATAGTTCTGGGCATTGCCTGGGTTTTCTTAATGGCCGAAGGGAGGATGTTGACAGCTGGAGGAGAAGATCAAAAGGAAATCAAACTTCAAGAACAACGGGTTCTTGATTGGATAAAAGAAAGAAACGATTTTTTTAAGAATCATCAGCGGTCCCCCCTAATCCCTCAAGAAAAGAGGAATTTTAAAGGGTTAAAATACTATCCTTTCGATTCAAAATATGTTTTTCACGGCCCGATTGAACGTTATGTTTTTCATATCAACAATCCGAAATATTACGCCACCTTTCTTACGAACAAAGGGACCAACAAACGTTATATCCGATACGGAAAATTTAATTTCGTTTTGGATGGGAAAAATTATGATATTGAAATTTATAAATCGATTTTAAGCGATTTCCTTTTTATCCCTTTTAAAGACAAGACCAACGAGAAAGAGACTTATGAAGGGGGAAGGTATATCGATGCTGAGATTCTACCGGATTATAAGATGGTTTTGGACTTCAACCAGGCTTATAACCCTTCCTGTGCTTATAACGAAAAATTTGTTTGTGTCCTCCCTCCAAAGGAAAATATGCTGGATATCAAAATCCCAGCCGGCGAAAAGCATTATAAGTGAACCGTGAACAGAGGTTGAGAAACTATTTCAACCTAATTTTGAT
>DCUS01000213.1:22705-26653 GCA_002327885.1 Syntrophaceae bacterium UBA2208 | reverse complement strand
TTCAAAGAACTTTTGATGTTCTGCCGAAAAATCACTTCAAGATAAAAATCCTAAAAGATTCATATTTTATTCTCCTTTTTACTTGACACGATTTAAAATAAATGTTAACGTTAACGCATATTTAGATGAATTTATAAATATTTAAAATANNGGAGGGCGATACGGATTACCGATACGACCTTTCGAGATGGGCATCAGTCGTCGATTGCGACGCGGATGAGGACAGAGGATATGGTACCGATAGCGGAGGAGCTGGATTCGGTGGGTTTTCATTCGTTGGAGGTATGGGGGGGGGCGACGTTTGATGTGGCGCATCGGTTTTTGGGAGAAGATCCCTGGGAGCGGGTGAGGGTGTTAAAGAGGCTGATGCCGAGGACACCCTTTCAGATGTTACTTCGGGGTCAGAATTTGGTGGCCTATCGGAATCATCCGGATGATTTGGTGGAGGCATTTGTGGGGAAGTCGGCGGAGGTGGGGATAGACATATTTCGTTGTTTTGATGCGGTCAATGATGAGCGCAACTTTGAGACGGCTTTTCGGGTGATCAAGAGGGAGGGCAAGCATATTCAGGGGACGATCTGTTATTCGTTAACGGAGCGGAGGATGGGGGGAGCGGTATATCATTTGGACTATTATCTTGAGAAGGCGAAGGTATTGGAGGGGATGGGGGCGGATTCTTTATGTATTAAGGATATGGCGGGGTTATTGGCTCCCTATGATGTTTATGAATTGGTGAGGGCATTGAAGGAGGCGGTCAAGATACCGATACAGCTTCACACGCATTATACGAGTGGGATGGGGTCGATGACGTATTTGAAGGCGATCGAGGCGGGGGTGGACGTGATCGATACGGCGTTAGCGCCCTTTGCGTTGAGGTCGTCACAGCCGGCGGTGGAGCCGATTGTGGTGGCTTTGGAGGGGACGCCATGGGATTCGGGGTTGGATCTTTCGAAGTTATTGAAATTGGGGGAGTATTTGGAGACGATTGCGCCGAAGTATCGGGATTATTTGGATACGACGAAGATGGCGGTGATCGATACGAGTGTATTGAGGCATCAGATTCCTGGGGGGATGATTTCGAACATGGTGAGTCAGCTTCGGCAGCAGAAGGCGATTCATCGGATTGACGAGGTGTATTCGGAGCTACCGCAGACGAGGAGAGATTTGGGGTATCCTCCGTTGGTGACGCCGACGTCACAGATTGTGGGGGTTCAGGCGGTGTTAAATGTACTCTTTGGTCGTTATAAGATGGTATCGATGGAGACGCAGGATTATGTTTATGGGCTTTATGGGAGGCCGCCGGTGCCGATTTCGGATGAGATCAAGAAGTTAGTGCTCAAGGGGTATAAGAGGGGCAAGGAGTCGATCACGTGTCGTCCTGCGGATTTGATTGGGCCGGAGTTGGAGAAGGCCAAGGAGGAGACGAAGGGGTTGGCCAGGGATCTTTGTGATACGCTGATCTATGCGCTTTATCCGAAGACGGGGGTTGAGTTTTTGAAGTGGAAATATGGGCTGGAGCCGATGCCGGAGAAGGTCAAGCCCAAGACCCTGGAGGATGTCAAACGAGAGGACGAGGCCATCGCCAAAGCCAAAGCAGAAACCCAGAAAAAAACAGCCTGAAAAGAAGGGGGCTTCTTTAGAAAGCCCCTTCTTCTCATATTCCTATTCTATCTAAAACAATTCAAACGTTTAAATTCTTTAAACTAAAATAATCTTAACGGTTTTTTTGAAACGTTTTTAAAAACACATCGAAAGGTTCTTTCGATTTTTTACATTTGAAGAATGCTTCGATTTCAAGAAGTTCAAATCCAGAATATTTTTTGGGGTCAAGGGCAATACCAAACCGTTGATCAATACGTTTGACAAGATATTCTCGCAACGCCTGATCATAGGATAAATATCCAGGGTCTTGAAATCCTGTAAACGTTTTTCCGTCATAGGCTGCCATTCTGTGCGGCACGGCAGTATTTTTTGCAGACGCTCCAAAAACATTAATAACAAAACACGAAAACATCAGAAGAATCACTAATACCCATTTGGATTTCATAGGCATCTCTTCCTCCCATCTTTCCAATCAGGATGAACTGATTGCAGTGGTATGACTCTCTTCTTCGATATATTTTACTAAGGTCTCATAGATCCTGTCCTCGATCAAACCAACTTTGTGAAGCCATATCATCGCATCCGATATTTTAAAAAGAACATGGGGTTCAATCCGGGATGAACGGAGCCGCTGCTGCCCTCCCTGTTCTCGATCCAGAAGGACCACGAGCTCGTTCACCACGCCCCCCTGATCTCTCACTACTTCTGCTGTCTCAATGACGCTCTCCCCTGTGGTAATAAGGTCATCAATAATTAAAACTCGATCATTCCGTTCCAGAATGCCCTCAACTTTTTTCCTTACGCCATGTTCTTTCCTGGCCTGGCGATAGTAAATTAAGGGAATACCCAATTTCTGACTCACCACCGTTGCAAAAGGAACCCCTGCAGTAAAAACCCCTAAAATCTTGTCTATTTTTTCCCGCCCTATCTCATTGAGAACGATTCGGGTCAAAGAATTGGCGATCCAGTCCATCGTAATGGGACTGGAGATCGTTTGCCTCAGATCAATATAATAGGGGCTTTTCTTCCCAGAAGCTAAAATATAATCTCCAAATTTGATTGCATTGTTCTTGATCAGAAGAATCCCAACCTGCTTCATGAGGAAGAGTTTTTCCTCTTCCCAAACCTTTCGTTCAATCTCTTCAAGTCCCAGGATCATACTTTACCTTCTATACAAAATTCCATATTAAGTCAAGAAAAATCAAGGAAGACGAGCTCTAAACTTATATCTTTTCTAAAGTGGGCATTCCCATTAAGGTGAGAACATTGGCCATTCCCTTTTGAAACGCCATGACCAAAGAGAGCCGAAAAGTTTGAAGTTCCTTGTCCTGAAGATGAATAAATGGCGTCTGAACCTCAGCTTTAGGATCAGGGCGCTCATAAAATTGTGTAAATGATGTCGCCAGATCAAAAGCGTACTCTGTCAGTTGAGAAACTCTCAACGTTTTTCCCGTCTTAACGATAGAAGAGGGAAATCTCGATAGAACCTCCAAGAGACCTCTCTCCGTTTCAGTTAATTGGTCCGGGACATAATCCCGGTACGAGTTGATTCCGGTTTTTTCCCACCGGAGATCGATCTTCTGCTCTCTGGCTTTTCTCAGGATGCTGCATGCCCGTGCATGAGCGTATTCTAAATAGATCCCGGTATCCCCCGTTGTCTTCAATGCCTCATCAAAATCGAAGACGATCTGGCTCTCCAGTGTAAACTTTAGTAAATAGTATCGGATCGCTGCTGAGGCCAAGGCAGAGGCAACATTTTCCTCCAGTGGATGATCCGCTTTTTCTCTTACCTTCTGCTTCACCATTTCGATAAAATCTTTTGCCTTCACCCCTGTTCCGGAGCGGCCCGACATGGCATATGCTTTTTTCTCTTCATTCTCCTCCACCCCGAGAAGGCAGGCTGCCTGCGGAGAAAGATTAACCACCTCATAAGCAAGATGGATGGATTGGTTCGACTCTTTCTCAAAACCCATCTGTCGTAAGGACTCAATCACCACTTGTTGAGGATAACTCTGTCGGATGTCAATAACATTGATGACCATTTTCGCATGGCCAAACTTTTTTGAAAGTTGATCCCCCGGTTCACCATCCGGAGCCGTGGTCCAGAGCATTTCTCCATTCGCTTGGGAATTCCATGGCCTGTAAAAGAAATCTTTCTTGAGAAGGCCAAACTTCCAGAGCTGATAAGCGATATCCTTTCCAGTATAGGTGACACTTCCATTCGACCGAACGAGGATCTTGTCCAAACTCTTCATGCCCTCTCCCGTCTCAACAATGCCTCCGAAAGGAACTACCCAACAACCTTCATTAGGGCCTTTCGTTTCAAATCGAAGGGCCCCCTTCTCT
>DCUS01000213.1:0-22622 GCA_002327885.1 Syntrophaceae bacterium UBA2208 | reverse complement strand
CTCGATCTTGTGGAGAACCTCCTCTCTTTTTTTAGGGAGGGATGGATTCTTCTCCAGTTCATTTTGGAAACGGGCATAGAGATCCCAGCAGAAATAATCAAAAGGCTGATGGGCCGGAATTTTTTCCCAAATCTTCTTAAAATCGGAATCCCCCTGATAAAAAGGAGGATCCAGATATAACAGGCCGGTCACCACATCCACGACCTGGAGGCCCGTATCGTCAATATAATTACAGACCTCTGTCGAAAAACCGTTCCATCCGAGAACCCGCGCGATGGTGTCTCCTAAAACTGAATTTCTGAGGTGACCGATATGCATGGCCTTATTGGGATTCACACTTGTGTGTTCGATAAAGACCTTTTCACTCTTTTTCAGAGTGGGTTTCCCGAAAAGCTCTCCCTCTTCAAGGAGTTTTGGGATCAGGTCCTGAGCCAATTCTGGCCAATCCACTTTAAAATTTAGATACCCGGGAGGAGAAACATCTATCTCCTGAATGTAAGGGGGGCGTTTCGATCTCAACTGCCCGGCGATCTCCTGAGCAATCTTCATCGGGGATTCCTTTTTTTGCTTGGCCATGGACAAACAGACGGCACTGGAGAAATCCCCCAAATCCCTCTGAGGAGGAACATTGAAGGGAATGTCCCCGATCACCAAAAGTTTCTTTAATGCTTCTACAACTCCCTCTCTAATCATCTCTTGTTTTTTCCTTCCTATTCGATCCATTATTATGAGGATGAAAGATAAAAGTCAAGTGAAGAGAAAATGTATAAAGAGAAAATTGACAGGTGAAAGAATTCAGGAATATAATTTGCTTAATAACAGAAAACTTTGTCAGTGCCGATATCCACAGAAAGGGGATGACAAAAAATGAGAAAAAAAATTCCAATTAAATTTTCGATTTGTAACGAGTTGTTCGAAGGGTGGCCCATCGAAAAGGTCTTTGAGTATGCCTCTCAATTGGGCTACGATGGGGTTGAGATTGCTCCCTACACCTTGGCCGATTCCGTCACCGAAATTTCACCGAAAAGACGAACCGCCATTCGTAGCGCTGCAGAGGAAAACGGGGTCGAGATTGTAGGCCTCCACTGGCTTTTGATGAAGCCAGAGGGACTTTACATCAACCACCCGGACGAAATCATCCGGATACAAACACAAGAATATATGGAGGCGCTCATCCACTTCTGCGCTGATATCGGAGGGAAGGTTCTGGTCCATGGCTCTCCACACCAGAGGACGGTTCAGGAGGGATGGGATCTCCAGGGGGCATGGGACTCTGCCAAGGAAACCTTTAAGGTATGTCTGAAGACAGCCCGAAAAAGAAATGTTTTCTATTGTATTGAACCCCTTGCTTATACACGAACCAATTTTATTAATACCGTCGGAGAAGCCGTTCAATTGGTGAAGGAGACGAGACATCCCAATTTTAAAATGGTCTTTGATTGCGGAAGTACTTCTGTCCAGGAGAGGTCCATCTCTATCCCCCTTCTCCGGGCTTTGGAATCCGGTTACCTTCGCCACATCCATGCCAATGATGCCAATGGGAAGGGACCGGGTTTTGGAGAATTGGACTTTGTGCCGATTTTAAAAATGTTAATGAAGAATGGTTATAAGGGTTATCTTTCCGTGGAGGTCTTCGATTTCAGTCCCGATCCCCGGACCGTTGCCAGCCGGAGTATTGGCTATCTCAAAGGGATCCTGGATACCTTAACTGAAACGAGTTAAGCTATAGTAAACGTCATAAATAAGTTGACATTCCCACGGCGTCAATCTCATTGGATTGCCACGTCGTTATGCTCCTCGCAATGACTACTTTATTTAAACGTTCACTATATTTAGAAAATAAGTCTTCGTCAGGAATAGCCCCACGGCCAAGGGTGACTCTATAGACGTTTCGCTTCTAAGCAGCCCCTTTCCAGTCTACGGGCTATGCGTTTCCCCGACCTCTTTTAATAACTTCTTTAATTTATCCAGATCACCTTCTATAAAAGACTCAAATTCCAATCCATATCGGTTCTCATTTGAGATGGTTTTCATGGCTAAATCAGACCAGGCTATCTTTGCAATCCCTTTGATGGCATTCAATTCCATCCCCTTAACGAAAAGTATTTCAATTTTTAATAGGGTCCCTATCTGAAGAGCCTCGGGCAGGTAAACCAGGAGGCCACCCTCGCTGATATTGGCGACGACCCCCCCATGGCTATCTTTATGATCGACCAGAGAATAATCCATGGGAAGTTCAACAATGATTCTCGGATGTCTCCTCCTCTCAACAACAATAAGGCCCTCTTTGGATTTTGACCTGTCCTCTCCTTTTTTCCGTCTTCTTACGGTGGCAAGAAATTTCCGCTGGCTCATTCAGCCCTCTTCTCTACTAAAATTACTAAATATTTAAAGAAAAATCAATAAAAATTAAATCTGACCATCGATCATTTTTTAAAACAGATGGGCAGGTCGATAAAGCTTTAGAGCGGGTACCTTTAAATGATCGAAACCACAGTTTCAAAGTCCATTCAGGGCCTTGTTTCTCAGACGGGGGGAGGTTTCCTATACTATAAATCAACCGCTTTCTAAAGCTTTTGAGGCCTGTTCATCTGCTTCGATTGATTCCTTAAACGCATTACCGGCCTATCCTGGGCGATACGGTTACCTATCCCAATGAAAGTGATCGACGGTCAGCAATTAAACTCCTCCTTCTACCTGCTATTTAAAAAATTCATAGTGCCATAGACAATTTTCGGGAGGGTGAGAAAGCCTTAGGAAAGACAATAAAATATTAAATAACTATTAACTATCAACGAGTTAGGGATTCTTGGGGGTTTTGGCACAACTTTTGCGGGAATTAATCTTCCAAAGATCAAATTTTGTTACACAGTAACCTGCTAAAAGGGGACAAAATATGAATAAAAAAGGATTCACGCTCATTGAGGTTTTGATCGGACTCATCATTTTAGCCATCGGCATCTTAGCGATTGCCGGGATGCAAATCATTTCAATAAAAGGAAACTTTTTTAGCAGCAATGTGACCCAGGCCACCATTTTGGGCCAGGAAAAATTGGAGGAGCTTAAAAACATACCTTACGATGATACCGATTTAAGTATCGGGGAACACAACGAAGGAACAATCACCAGCACCATCTTTTCAAGAAAGTATAATGTGGCAGGGCTGGGAAGTTCGATGAAAACGGTTTCGGTTACCATTGAATGGCTGGATAAAACCAATCACAGCATCTCTTTAAATACCATTTTGTCAGAATAAAAAATGGGAGTCAATGATGAAGCACAATATTCTTAGAAAAAACAAGGGAGTCACCCTCGTAGAGCTGCTCATTGCTTTGGTAATAAGCAGTATCCTGATAGCGGCTTTTTACCGGACATTTATCGATCAACAAAAAACTTACACGGTTCAGGAACAGGTGGCGGACATGCAGCAAAGCGTGAGGGTCGGGATCGATCAAATGACCCGAGAGATAAGAATGGCTGGCTATGGGTTGAGAGAAACTATTTTGGCTTCCTTCGGTGTCACGGATGTCAATGGGTTCACAAATATCTTCACCGCGGGGAATAATGCAAATAATACAGGAAATAATGATGACTCCATAACAGTCATCATCGCGGTGGAGGTGGCGAAGTTGACCGGAACCGTAGCGCCAGGGTCGACCGCAATCAATGTGAGCAATGCAGGAGACTTTAATTCTGATAAACAGAAATATTTGAGCCTCAATGGAGAAAACAATTATTTAGTTCAAGGCGTCTCCTCAAACACCATCACTCTGACAACGCCTTTATTAGAGGGGCATCTCATCGATGAGCCGGTATTTTTGATCAGGGCCGTCACCTATAAATTAATGCCGGATCCGGCCGATCCGACGGTTCCCGTTTTAGTCAAGAACGATAATACCGGCAGTGGAAATCAGATCATCGCCGATAATATCGAGAACCTCCAATTTCGATATACCCTGGCGGATGGATCCGTGACCGATTCACCGGCAAACCCTGAAGATATTCGGATCGTGAGCGCAAGCGTCAAGGCAAGAACAAAGATGCCCGATGCCGATACCCAATTAAATAGTGATGGATACAGAAGAAGGGAGTTAACCTCTGTTGTTAAAGTGAGAAACCTTGGTTTATGAAAAATTCATCAAAGTGGAGGAAATTAGAATGAAGCGGTTAAGAGAAGAAAAGGGTGTTGCTTTAATTTTAGCCATTCTATTATTGTTGGTCCTGACATTAATTGGGATCAGTTCTGTGAATACTTCGAGTTATGATTCAGCTATTTCGGGTAACAAGAGGTCCTCTGAGCAAGCCTTTTACATTGCAGAAGCAGGATTAAGTGAGACGAAGGGGCGATTCAAACAGGGAGTTTATGGTCAAATCACCGACAGTACCCCATTGGATCCTGACTGGAGGCTTTTTCTTGCAATCAATCAAGCAAGGGCCGAAGGGATCGGATATGATTCGAGTAACCCCAAGCACGTCTTTGTTCAAAGCTTGCAAGATAAATTGGATTTTGGAGTGGAAGTAAGACACAAGATAGATTCAAATATGAATGTGGTGATCTACGGCTGGAAGCCTGTGTATATAGTAAAAAGTTATGGGTTTGCCATGGATGGAGGGAGAAAAGCAATTGAGGCGGAGGTCAAGAAAGGGCTTGATTTGAATCCTCCGGCTGCACTTTATTCACAAGCACCTATCACTGTAAAATCGGATAGCACCGATATCATAGGAGATGATCGATGCGGAACGTTTGATAAACCTGGCATTGTAACAACCTCAACTGTTACTGTAATCGGCCATCCAAACATTGATACGATAGATGCAGACCCCAGTAACATAGATTTAGATTTAGAAGCGATGGTAGATAATTTAAAGGAATATGCAACTTATAGTAGAGAATATGTTTCAGACAAGACATTACAAGACATGAACTGGGGGACGCCTGTTTTGGATCCAGTCACCGGTGTGTTGAGTTATACAGGAAATATGAATATCGTCTATTTCAATATGAATGAGGTTAATGAATTAACGTTAACAGGGACCAGTAAAGGAGCAGGCATATTACTCGTGGAAGGGGATCTTGAAATTCAAGGGAGCTTCCAATGGTACGGGGTGGTAATCGTTACGGGAAGTTTCCGCTCTACCGGAGGTAGCACATCTATTAATATAACCGGAGCGGTCTTGGCAGCCAATTCATCTTTTAATAGTGTTGACGTAGATATTTTTGGTAATACCGACATCTTTTATTGCAGTGACTCAATAGAATGGACGAATGATTTCATCCCGTTTAAAATATTCCGCTGGAGAGAAATATTCTAAATAGAAAATTGATTGATCCACCTTAAGGCCGATATGGAATTCTAATCCATATCGGTTTTTTTTATATCAGGGTCTGAATCAGACCAACCTTCCGAAATATAAAATCAAAAAATCCCATTTTCTATTCAATAAATTCGTATTATGAGAGCCACTTTTTGGAACTAAAGATGAATCTATAAATTTAATAATAACTTCAATAAATATTATAATTTCAATATCTTAGAGTGTTTTAAATGGGTCGGCATATTACTTGCAGTAATATTACCAAAAAGTAAAGAACAAGGAGGACAAAAATTGAACAATAAGGGATTTACACTCGTTGAAGTTCTTATCGGCCTCATCATTTTAGCCATTGGACTTTTAGCCATTGCCGGCATGCAAATAGTCGCAGTGAGGGGTAATTTCTTCAGTCATTATTTAACGCAGGCCAGTTATGTCGGTCAAGACCGTTTGGAGTTATTAAACACCCTACCTGTTGATTCCGCAGAGTTGCAGGAAGGGAATCACAACGACGGGACCACAACCATTTCGGGGATTGCTTTCGATCGTTCGTATACGGTGGTGGTGGCCGGCAATATTCGAACAATTACTTATACGATCAGATGGAATGATGGGATGAATCGAACGATCTCCTTTGCAACCATCAGGTCAATTTAAGGATGGGATGGATATGGATACGATATTAAAAAAAGAAAAAGGGTTAACATTAATCGAATTGCTGATCGCTTTGGTGATCAGCGCTCTTCTCATTGCCGGTCTTTATCGGACATTTATCGACCAGCAAAAAACCTTTACCGTTCAGGAGCAGGTCGTCGACATGCAACAAAATATCAGAGCCGGAATCAATCGAATGATGACCGAAATCAGAATGGCGGGTTTCGGAAATGTTTCGATGGTGTTGCCGGTCTCTTACAGCACAGGCACCTTTAATAACGTATTGAATTTAAATACGCCCGCAGCGGGTTCGCTCACCATTGTGTCTTCGATTGACGAAACCTCAACCCTCGCTGCCGAAGGAGGGATTGGCCAAAATCAGGTCACCGTATCAACCCTTACGGATGGTCAGGGAAATGCTTTGTTTGATACCGGAAATAGAAAATATATCTCCATCGGTGGAGTTGAAAGCCACCGGATTACTTCCATAGACAGTGGAACAAGCACCATCACGTTAAGTGGTCCTCTCGGTTTCTATCATCCCGCGGGAACCCCTGTCTATATCATCAGGGCATTGAGTTATCAGGTCGCTTCGGTCAATGGGACTCACACTTTAATGAGAGATGAGCACCTGGGGGATGGACCTCAACCCCAGGCGGACAATATTGAAGATCTCCAGTTTACCTACCTCGACGCTAATGAAAACCCTACCCTAAATCCTCTCGATATTCGTATCATCAGAGTGGCATTGAGGGCAAGGACGGAGAGGCAAGATCCCGACCTGAACGAGGGAGATGGGTACCGGAGGAGACAAATTGCTTCGAATATTCACATAAGAAATATGGGGTTAACCCCGTGAGAGGAGACATTATAAATGAAAACGTCCGTTTTAAAAAATGAAAAAGGGGTGGCTTTGGTTATCGCATTAATCATGCTGATTGTCCTGACCCTCATTGGCATCAGTTCCATCAGTTCGAGCGTCTTTGAAACAAAAATTTCAGGGAATGAACGAGTCGGAAGTTCTACGTTTTATGCGGCAGAAGGCGGAGTGTATGTGGGAATCAGTCGTATCCCGGATATCAATGCCTATTCAGGGGCGATCGGAACAGATGAGACCTACCGGAGCGGGAAGTTGACCGATTCGTCTCCTCAACCTCAGAAAAATTTAGGCGCGATGCTCAAACCCGGATTTGACTCCAACTGGGAGTTTAAACGCTTCCAGATCAATGCGACGGGGGAATTTTTGAGTGCCAAGAAGGAGATAGAAGTCCAGGTAAGTTTGGGTCCTTATAATGCGGGAACTTCTTATAACAACTGATGGTCCTGAAAATGAGGAAAAAACCTTCATGAAATGAAAAGCAAATAGGAGAAAAAGAAATGAAACCAAAATTTTTAATGTTGCTGATGGTAATATCTATTGGGATGAGCGCCCCATGCCTCTATGCGGACGATACGGACCTCTTTATGATCAGGGTTCCACCGGATGTCTTGATCATCCTCGACCTATCAGGGAGCATGAATTGGGTCCCTGCGGGGACAACCCTGTTTATAGGGTCGGATGACGGTGATGACAGTAACGATAATCTTGAAGACTGTGGCATGGATGGCCCATTCTATGTAAAATCAGGGCCAGGCCACACCAAATCCTGTTACAGCACGGCACAAAGTGGGAATCCCAGATATGGAGATACAGACTGTAATGGCCCTTTCTATAGAGCTTCCGGAACCGGACATACCAACAATTGCAGCCGTCTGGCTATCGCAAAAAGGGCGATTTTCGACATTCTCGATGACACGAACGACGGGAAAATCAACTTAAATGATGAGACAAACTTGGCGATCAGGTTCGGCTACATGAGATTTTATGGTTGTAATAAAGATTCAAATTCAGATTCAGGGAATAATTATAAGAGTGGCTGCAACACGCTGGTTGAATCCTTCGACAATTCTTCCTACAGTAAAATCAACTCAGCGGTCGAAAAAGAGGGGGCCAGTGGCGGAACCGCCCTTGTCTTTGCACTCAGCGAAGGGAATCTCTGTATGAATGACTCCAAATCTGGCGATTCGGCTGCAGCGTGCCGCAAGAAATTCGTGCTTCTTATTACGGACGGAGAGGATACGCTTGCCTGTGGCGGCACTGGCGGGGTCAATCAACCTGGAGATTATAAACGGAGAAGAGAAACTGTCGCCAGGGCAAAAGCTCTTGCGGACGAAGGATATAATGTCTTCGTGGTCGGTTTTGGCGGGGACATGCCCCATTACCTCAAATATACGCTAAATTGGGCGGCCAAGTTCGGAGGAACGGACAATCCCCAGGAAACCAATTCGGGTGATTTGCAGGGATATAATCCATCTCTGGTAGCCAGTTGTCAGAGTTCGACAGAACTATCCCATGATCTTGGAGAAGGATCTCATTATTATGCTGAATCGAACGATCCGGGGGAGGCCCCCCTCTCAGGATACGCTTTTCTTGCGGAAGACGCTTCGCAGCTCGGCAAATCCCTTTCTGACATTCTTAAATATATCGTAGAGAAGTCTTATTCTTTTACAACACCCACCATCCCGCTCGTTCGAATTGTGGAGGGGGACGTGGGTTATGTCTCCTCTTTCATCCCGGACGAAACCCCCTTCTGGAGAGGAAACATGAAAGCCTACCGCCTCAACAGTGACGGGACATTTCAGGTGGATGCGAATGGATATCTTCTCGATTCGGGTTTGATCTGGGATGCTGATGAGCAATTCAAGAACACTTCACCAAGCTCCCGAAAAATTTACACCTATGTAAATAATGCGAGGACAGAGTTCAAACCGAGCAATATAACCAATGCGGATTTAGGCAGTTCGACAGATCAGGAACGAATAAATCTCATCAATCACATCCGGGGCATCGATGCCTTTGACATCAATGCAAACGGAAATTACGATGAAGAGCGAACATGGAAACTCGGAGACATCTTCCATTCGAATGCCGTGATCGTGGGGTCTCCCAATGCCAACTTCCAAGATGCAGGATTCAGTGGTTCAGGGGGATTCTATGAAACTAATAAAAATAGAACAAAGATAATCATCGCAGGGGCAAATGATGGGATGCTTCATGCCTTCAATGCATCAACAGGAGTCGAAGAGTGGGCGTTTATTCCCCCAAGCGTCCTGAAAACACTACCACTGATGTCCTCGACTCACACATATTATGTTGATGCTTCCCCGAAGGTTTCGGATGTATGGATTTACAGCCATCCGACCGATACAACAAAAAGTGCAGAGGAGTGGAGAACCATACTGATCTGCGGCTTAAGAAAAGGAGGAAAACAGTACTTTGCCCTCGACATCACGGATACGTTAAACCCTGTTTTTCTATGGGAATTCCCGAGGTCTAACGATGCCGCTACGATTGCAAAAGTCGGGCAAAGCTGGTCCGATCCGGCCATCGGCAAAGTAAAAGTGGAGTATATGGGGGCGCTTTACGAGAGGTGGGTCGCCTTCTTTGGAGGAGGGCTTGATCCTGATGAAACAAAATCGAAAAGCGCCTCGATTGGAAGGGCCTTCTTTGTCATTGACATGAAGACCGGGGAAATGATCTGGGAATATTCATATGATCCTTCGGCCACCGATGAAAGGAGATTTATGGCTTATTCTTTTCCAGCCCCTCCGACATCCGTGGATACGGATGCCAACGGTTATGTGGATCGGGTCTATATCGGTGATTTGGGAGGGCAGATGTGGGGATTCAATGTCTCCTTCAATACGGTCAATAAGACCAGCAATAGCCTGTGGAGTGCGTATCGGTTGACTCAGCCCCCTGCTTCCACTGCGGAAAAACATCCCGTTTTTTACCAACCGGCAGTGGCCTTTGACGAATATCGAATCCCCTGGGTATATTACGGGACAGGGGATCATGAGTACCCTGTTGATACCACCAACCCTAATGAGTTTTTCTACGCGGTGAAGGACGACGGATTAGGTGTTTATCCACGGAGGGAAAACCAGGAATTGCAGGAGGTCTCTTCGGTCAATACGTTCACCCCGGATCCCGCTAAAAAGGGATGGTATATGAGAATGGAGCGGTCAGCCCAGCTGGTTGAAAAAGTATTGGCAAGGCCGGTTGTCTTTGATAATATTCTCTATTTTACGACCTTTGCCTACAAGGGAAATGCTACGGGTTGTTCCGTAGAGGGGGACGCCAGATTCTACGTGCTTTATTATAAAACCGGAGGCGGGGCATTAAATGTGGATGAATTGTCCGATCTGTCTGGGACACCTTCTGCCCAGCGTTATATTGTGATTGGTCAAGGAGTCCCTTCGAACCCCGTCATTTCCGTAAATAATAAAGGGGAAGCCTCCATCGTCATTGGAACAACGAATAACCAGATATTCTCACAACAAGCCTTCTCTTCCGGATCGGGTAAATCCCTTCTTTACTGGCGAGAGGTTATTCGATAGAAAGGGGCAGGGGAAATACATTCATGGATGCGACCACATTGCTTCGATTCATATTATTTCTGGCGATTCTGATAGGATTTGAAAAGATTAAATGAAAGTATTTGAGATGTCAGTTCTCACACAATCTTCATCCCATCAGAATTCTGAAAATTCCAGCCTCTCTCTTGGTCACAGGAGGAAGGACCCAATCCGGGTATCGGGAGTCCCCGAGCATCCCATAAAACTGAGAGGGCAAGAATCTGAAATCGAATCGCTTTACCATTTTTTAAATGACTACTTTTCTCATCAACACAATTCAATCTTGATTGTGATAGCGTTTTTCATCTTAGCAGGCGTTGGGATTCTTAATTACTTGGCGGGCCCAGACCTGTCAAGCTGGATATTTTATTTGATCCCAATCTTCCTGGTGACCTGGCGTATCGGAAAATGGATGGGTGTCCTGATGTCAACTTTCAGCGCTCTGATATGGTCTATCGCAGAACATGCCTCAGGGGCCACTTACCTGGACAATACCATTCCATATTGGAATTGTATCGCAAGATTAAGCTATTTTCTAATCCTTACCTTCGTTCTTTCGGCGCTAAAGAGCGCCATCGAGAAGGAAAAAGAGTTATCCAGGGTTGACTTCTTAACCGGAGTTGGCAACGGCAGATACTTTATTGAACTGGCTGATATGGAAATAAATAGAGCTCGCAGATATGAACATCCTTTAACGGTGGCATATATCGATCTTGATAATTTTAAGGCCATTAATGATCGCTTTGGACATAGCACGGGTGATTATCTGCTGCGGTTAGTCGCCAACACCATCAAGAACAATATTCGAGTGACCGACACAGTGTCCCGGGTGGGCGGGGATGAGTTCGCAATCCTGTTGCCGGAGACCGGGACCGAGCTGGGCGAAGCGATCACTCATAAAATTCAAAAAATCAATCTGGAACTCATGCAGAAAAATGGATGGCCTGTCACATTTAGCATCGGGGTCGTGACGTTTATCAGCCCTCCCTCTACGGTGGATGAAATCCTAAAAAAATCTGATAATCTCATGTACAGCGCAAAAAAAAGCGGCAAGAATAGGATCAATTACGAGGTGTCCGGAATTAGAGAGTGGCCTTCCGTTACGGCCGCATAATTCAATTAAAGATACATTCTCCAATATATTTTCCCACGGTCCCCTCTCCCCTCTTCGCCCCCTCCTCTTTAAATTAAAATTTTTTCTTGACACTCTTATATCCTTTTCATATTATTTTTCTAAGAGCTAAATTTAAGTCACGAGGCTGAGTGATAGAGGTGGACAAAATAAAATAAAAGGAGGTGATATGGATGAAATCATCATGGGCGAAGATAGTTGCTTGTTATCTGGTGATGGCGATGTTTGCGCTTGGCATCACGCCAAGAGTTTATGCGGGGTTTTCTCCCTCGGAAGCTGTTTCCATTTTAAATTTTGATCGGTCTTCTGACCTTGATAAGGTTCGAAAAGTCCTCGAGATGAAGATGGTCAGGGAGCGGCTCAAGAACTTTGGTTTTACGCCTAATGAAATTGAGAAAAAACTCAGCCAGCTTGACGACCAGCAGATCCATCAACTTGCTCTTAATCTCGATGAATTAAAGGTGGGTGGCGACGGATGGGCATGGGTGTTGGTCATCTTGATCCTGATTGCCATCGGAGTGGTCGTCTATTTTTATGTCACAGGCCACCGGGTGGTCATTGAAAAAGAAAAGTAGACCTGGCAAATTCTTTAATGGCAACTTTTCCAAACGGATAGGTCAGACATTTTGTTTAACCGATTAATCAAAAGAGGCGCTTCTCCTTGGAAGCGCCTCTATGTATTTCTTCTGATCGCCTCATCCCTGCTTTCATGCACCGGAACTCAGTATTTTAAAGAATCCATGCCCTCCCATTTAATCGAGAATGTCCCCTTCTATCCGCAGGAAGCTTTTCAGTGTGGGCCTGCCTCCCTGGCGGGTGTTCTGAATTACTGGGGTGTCCACGTGACTCCAGAGGAGGTCGCAAAAGACATCTACAGCCTTTCAGCCGGAGGCACTCTGAATCTCGATATGATTTTGTACTCAAAAAAGAAAGGGATGAAAGTCAACCATTATCAGGGAAGCATGGAGGATATTAAAACCAAGATTGATTCAGGTTATCCGATCATTGTCCTGGTCGATCTGGGCCTCCTCGTTTATCAACAGAACCATTTTATGGTCGTTGTGGGTTACGATGAAAATGGCATGATCGTTAATTCAGGAAAGGACCGACTCAAACCAATCGCCGCGAAGAGTTTTATGAAAACATGGAAGAGGACAAATTTTTGGACCCTCTGGATTGCCCCTCTACGATGAGCAGAAAATTGACACAAAAACGGACCCCCATTTTCTTCTTTTTGGCCCTCACCCTGGCTTTCCACTTGCTCTTTGCCGGCTGCTCCTCTTTTAAAATCATTGTGTTAAAGAACCCCCTCACTCCTGAAGAACATTTAAATTTGGGGGTGGCGTATGAACAAAGAGGTGAGCTTGACCAGGCTATTAAAGAATACCAGTTGGCCTCGAAAAAACTTCCGGTGGCTTATCTTTATCTTGGAAATGCCCATTTTCAAAAAAGCGAATTCCAGAAGGCAGAAACCTATTATAAGAAAACCATAAAAAAAGAACCCCGGAATGCGGATGCCTATAATAATCTTGCATGGCTATACTTCACCCGGCGTGAACACCTTGAAGAGGGGGAAAGATTGGCCCTGAAAGCCATTGAGCTCAATCCCACCAAGGAACCCCTCTATAAAGATACGTTAGAAAAGATACGGGAATTAAGAAAGCTTCAGAACTGACCCTCTCGAATCATCCGCCTACTCCGAGCTTCCATTTCTCCGTGGACACAATCGGGCTTAACTGGAGATGGGTGTTCGGGGTGAAAAAAAAAGAGAAATAAGCTATATGGAATGTATCAATCTTAAAGAGGAAGTTCATGTGAATTACAAACAAAGGATTATTTTAATCATAGGGGCTGTTGCTTTACTCTATTTTCTTTTTACTGCTCCGAAGATTTCTATCGTTAAAGGCACTTATGTCACCCCGACGCCAAACAAAGAGAACATTGCAAAAATGATAGATATCCGCACCGCCATGACGAGAGCCGTCGCTATTTTGGGAGGAACGTTGCTCATGGCCATGGCGCTTAAAGATAAAAAAAGAGATCGGAGGCTATCCCCAATGGACAGTAAACACATCTCGAATGAAAACTGTAAATCAGACGACTGTAAAAAGAACATCCTTGCGAAAATCATCATTTTTTTAAAAAATTTCTTTTAGGTCCTCCGAAAAAAAAAGAAATGAAAAAATACGTTCAACTCATTATGATTCTGTTCGGGCTCCTCATTTTTGGTCCTGGGCAGGGATGGGCAGGCTCCTTCTGGAAACATTATGGCACCAATGAGGACGGATCATACTATTACGATGCAGAAACCCTAACTCGGCCCACCAAAGATATGGTTCGGGTCTGGGTACAATCGGCTTACACGGATCAGGGCGTGTCTCATTGGGTAACAGGGGGGGGAGAAGAATTTCAGAATTTGGGCTATACGTTAGTTTTGTTTGAATTAAACTGTGTGGAGAGGGCCATTCGCTCTGTACAGATTGTCCTTTACTCTAAGAATGCAGAAGTCTTAAACCCGACCAATGTTAACGAATGGGAGTTTTTTGCTCCCAACTCAATGTCTGATGTTTTATATCAAGCCCTTTGCAATTAAATAAAAAAAGCCCTCCAGCCTAAATTTCTTCAAGACGGAAAGGGCTCTTCTGTTGGCAGGTCATGACTCCCACCATCCCCCACCCAAATACCCAAAGATCACTTACTCCCATAGGTGTATTTAATATCCAAATTTAGGATCCGGTCAATTAAATTCTTTGCTTGTTCAAATTTTCTATATTTATTCCCCCTGATGCGCTTTAGTCGTTAAATTTAGTTTTTTAAAAAGACTGGACACATTGGAATAATTTTTGTATTTTATGGCTTGTTCTTAGGGCTCTTCTTTTGGGGGTTGGCCGCTCCCAATGAAAAATGAATCAGAGTAGGTCCTTTGATGCGCCGCGCACTGATTTCGTCCCTCACGCACTGGAGATTGAAAAAGAAACTAAGAAAGACCATGATTTGTCCAAACTGTCATGGGAATAATATTGAAATGATCAATCACAAGAACATTGAAGAGGAGTACTGTAAAATAGAACAATACTTCTGCCACGAATGTGACTGCGAATGGGACTGGACCTTTCAACGTTCTTTTCTCGGTTTGGGCGTAAAAATCAGGGGTCCCAGGTGGGTGAGGTTAGACTAAGTTATTCCGATCAGCCCATTAGGCGCGAACACCACACTCTGGGGAACCAATCTTGGCATACAACTTTTTCACCAAAAACCTGGCCCTCATTTGAGTTGATTTTTGAAGCATTTTAGGTTTAAATATAAAAAGAGTTAATACTTCGTTTTTTGTTGATCATTAAGAAAGGAGGAGTGAGTATGGCATTTATTCGAAAACGACGCATTTGGTGGGAGCCCGTTCCTGAAGCAGCAAACTATGTAGTGTATGTTAGCCAGGACCGCACGAAATTTGATCCCAATTATTTCTCATGGGAGGGAACCCCTGGCATCCTCTCCAAACAGGTGGCCGGCAAAACCGAGTTACTCATCCCGGAGGAGTGGCCGGAATTCCCTACAGAGCCAGGAACTTACTATATTGGGATTACATCCAGGGACGAGGTGGGAAACCAAAGCGACCCTTTCTTATCATCCGGCCAGTTCAAATTCCTNNCCTTACTGATTGGGTGGATTCATCACACTAAAAATACGTTGGATTCTATCCAAAAGCTTACACAGATTTCTCAGGATAGATTCAGAGATAAGGAATTTGGCAAGCTTTTTAGACGAATGGTGTCCGAGGATATCCATCAGACCGATTTATTGCTGGATGGCCTTCTCAATTATTTTCAGGTAACCACCCTGATCAAAAAAACAAATACTGTGAACACCCTGCTCGAAGAATCGATAAAGGAAAACCAGGCCCAACTCAAAGAGAAGGCAGTGAGGTTATTTAAAATACTTGAAAAGGATCTCCCCGAAATCATCGTTCCTGATGAACATTTGAGATATATTTTAAATTCTGTTCTCCAATATGTCATCGCCGCAACGCCGACCCATGGGAAGATTGAACTTTCAACAGTATTCTCTCCCTTTAAAAAAGAGGGTTCGGAGGAACAAGCCTGTTTCGAGGGACACGGGGGGCAAATTGAGGTTTTGATCGTCTTTGCGGGAGATCAGGAGCCGGAATTGATATCAACGATTCAGAAGGACGGAGCGTTGGAGTTAATGTTACGACTGGTTAGGGAGATGGTTCTGAAGAATCGGGGGATCATCGAATTGGAAGGTGATGAAAAGAAGGCAAAAACGACTATCTCCCTGGCCTTCCCTGTTGAGAGAAGAAAAATGGCTTTTTACGAGCCCATGAGCATCAGCCCGCCGGCCAACCATCTTAACATCCTGGAAATTTAGGGATACATTTTGTATATTTTCAACTATCGGGGATAGGCCAATCCTGCAAGGAATGAATTTAGAAAAGACTCTATTTCGATTCACATTGGTGCTATCCATTCTCGTCGGAGCAGGGCTTCCCATTTGCCATGAGTGGTTTTTAGATAAAAGTGAAGTCGATGTAAACCTTCCCGAGAATTGGAGGCAACTGTCTATTCAAGAGAAATTAAATAGTCTTGATGGACTTTTGTCAAAAAAAGCGACTTTTTCTCCATTATCGAAAATCACACAATTAAACATTAGAAGGCGCCTGAAAAAAGTGGTCATTGGAAATGAAGATGAAGTGTTGAGAGAAGGGTATCATTACAGATTTGGTTTTCGTTTTGATATCGGATGGAAAGAATTAAGTCTTTTAGGGATAACAGGATTCGCTTCCGTCTGGATGATTTATCTGACAATCAGAGGGGTCATTTTCTTGATTCCATACGCACCCATCGTTCATTTTCCGTCTCCTCCTTCGGGTGGACGGGTTGAATCCCTCCATTTCCTCATGAGGCCCGAACCTGACAGTCTTACCCATGTCAGGATCACTCTCTTTTCTTTCCTCGTTCTTGAAGAACGACCCAACAGGCCGAAAAAACCAAATGGGGTATGGATAGACTAACCTCCTTTTTTCTCTTCATCCTCCATCTTCTTGAGGAAGGCCTGGATGTAGACCACTTTATCTTCTTTGGTCCCCTCCTCTTTTTGTGATGGGCGTGGAATTTTCTCAGACCCTTTATAGACCTCTTCTAATTTGCTGATGACCTCTTGAAGTTTTGGATCCTGTTCGACGAGATGGTTGACCTGCTCTTCAAAATAATGGCTTGCGTTCTCAAGCTCCGAAAGGTCGATCTCTATTTTGATCCAATCCATCAGTTTTCTCAAAACAGAACAAACTACTTTGATATTTCTTGTTTGAAGATATTGAGGAGCGTGTCCCCAAAGGCTAATTGCTTCCATTCCCCTCTTTTTAGCCGCCTCCAGGATAAAAGTGTGGATGCTGACGGGTCCGGAGTATTCGGTCAACCCCAATCCGAGTTCGATCACCTTCTCTCTCAATCTCTCATGATTGAATAGAGCGCTTACCATGGGGGGATAGGTATGAGGGATATAATCGTAAGTCCCTCCAATGGTAAAGATCTGGCCAACACCATACTTTTCTGCCAAATCGAGAATAAAATCCGAAAAGATATTCCACCGGAGATGAGGCTCAATCCCATAGAAGAGGATGAGATCAAGCGGACCATCATTCTTGACATAGTAAAAATAATTGCCTGGAAACTTTAATTTTATTAATCTTCCTTCCTTGATGGTAGCCACGGGTCGTAAGGAAGAGATTTGGTAGAAATTCTCCGTTGGTATAGAGGCGAATTTTTTTGCCTTGAAATGATCAATCAAATGCTGAAGGGCAAAAGAGGAAACCTCGGCGGCATTGGGCCATCCCTCAAATCCAATGACTAAATGCGGTTTATTAAGATTTGGCTTCTCGGAGTAAATGATTCCTTCCATGATCTTCTCTCTTGTAAAATCATACCCCGCCTTTCCACTTCCTGTCAACTTACATCCATTTCTAACCCCGGAGGGAAGATAATCTGGATAATATTTGGGATAACAATTGATTTTTGGTCATCTAAGAAGTAAACTTAAAAAAAACGGGAGAGGAAACTATGTCGGCCAAAGAGAATTTAATCAAAATCTTTGAGTATGCCCTCGAGCAAGAGGAAACCGGAAAAGCTTTTTTCCAAAACTCGCTCCAGAGAATGGGGATGGGGGCAGCGATCAGCGCTTTCAAGAAATTAATTCAAGAGGAAGACCATCATATTCGTTTTATCAAAAATATTTTAGGAGGGTTGAGACAGGGAAATCCAATCGAGCCTCTTATCCAAAAAAGTGTGGTCTTGGGGGACACCAACTATTTTGACAATCGGGCTAAATCAGAGTTTCTTCAACAATGTTTAGAGGGCTCCATGGTACCGGAAGTAACCATTTTTAACACGGCCTGGCTGATTGAAAAGGATTTAAGCGAATTCTATCAAAGGATGTCCGACCAAACAGAAGGGAAATCCAAGGAAGCGCTCCAAATGCTTTCCGATTGGGAAAAAGGGCACGAAAAATTCTTCCGGGAGTTTCGCGATAAAATATCTGAGGTCTACTCCAAAATGCCCTGGGGGGGTTAATCTTCCTGAGGATTCTCACCGGATACCTTTCAGGTTCCAATTCTGCAGGAATCAACCGCCTTATCTGTAAAACAGGTGGATCCAAACTTCCAGTCAATAAGAGCAAGCCGTCAACGAAGAGTTGTCTTGATCGTTTCTGATTTATCCTGGGGAGTCTTGATAAACTTTCCACCAGGTTTCGAATAGCCTGTCAGCCAAATTTCTGGCAAACGAGCGGCCTCGGGGCCCGTCCTCTAACTGTTCAAGCCATTCTGCGGGAAGCCCCTTTTCCCCGACATGGGCGCCCGCGATGGCTCCAACCATCCCTGCAATCGTATCCGCATCACCTCCGAGAGATATGGCTGCCCGAATGGCGTCGCAGAAATCCGGACTATAGGTGATTGCAATATAGCAAGCGCTGGGAACAGAGAAATGAGCTTCTACCCCGTTTCCGAAAGATCGAGCAATCTCCTGGGATTGGAGTTTCTTCTCTTGAGTCACCACCTCTTCAATTTTATTTAAGGCTTTCATATATTCAACCGGCCCACCCCAAAGGATTTCCTTCAGGTCCGTCACCATTTCCACTTTTTTGAAAACCTCCTTCGGGTTTTGACTTACTGCCAATCCTATTGAGCAAGCTTGCATCACGGCTCCCCATTGGCCCAGGGGGTGAACATGGGTGATATTGGCCTGTTCAATGGCAGCCCTTCGGAGCGCTTCCAAATCATGATGATAAAATAGTCCCACGGGAGAAACCCGCATGGCCGCTCCATTCCCGAACGAACCATTTTCAAAAACAATCCGTGCCACCTCATACCATTTGATCCCGGCCCTCAGGGCCAAGACAGCTTTGATCGTCCCGATGGCATATCCACGAGTAAGAACGCAATGGAGGCTAAACTGTTTAGCAATATCTTCTGGGCTCACCCCACCGGATTGAATAATGGACTCACCCACCGCAAGCGTCATGTCTGTATCATCGGTGTAACGCCTTGGATATTTTTTAGATAGGTCGGTCAGATGGAACCTGGCCTTCTCCGGGTTCATCCCCTCGAAGCCCGATCCATAGGCATCTCCGAGAAAACACCCAAGGATGGCTCCCCGAAATTTATCTTGAAGAAGTTCTTTATATATCATTTCTAATTGGATAACCGTCTTGNNTGCCGGCAGGCAGGGAGGCTCGTATATGGAAACTGGATGCTCGAGCTTCGTCTTTCGAGCTTCGTGCTTCGATACCAGCATCGTCACCCATAACCGTTTGACCAATAACCGAAACGGGCTTCGTAACCGATACACAAAAGATAGTTTCTGTAAACTTTTTACAGGGGCCTCCCAACCAATCTTTCGTAAGCCTCGAGATATTTTTCTCTTGTCTTTTGAACAATGTCCTCCGGTAATTGGGGGGCAGGCGGATTTTTATCCCATTGGATGGAAAGGAGATAATCTCTCAAGAACTGTTTATCAAAACTTTTCTGGGGACCGTCGGGCCGATACTCATCTTTAGGCCAGAACCGGGAGGAATCGGGAGTCAGAAGCTCATCAATTAAAATAATTTTTCCCTCTTTCACCCCAAACTCCATTTTCGTATCGGCGATGATGATCCCTTTCTTTTCCGCAACCTCTCGCCCCTTTTCATAAATGGCTATCGAAAGGGCTTTCAATCTCTCCCCCATTTCTTTCCCCACAATTTTTTCCATTTTTTCGAAGGAAATGTTTTCATCATGGAGACCCATCTCTGCTTTGGTGGCAGGGGTAAAAATAGGATTGTCTAACTTCGACGATTCCACGAGGCCCTTCGGGAGCCCCATTCCGCAAACCTCTCCAGTTTTTCGATATTCTTCCCAGCCTGAGCCGGAGAGGTAACCCCTGACCACGCACTCAACCGGGAGGACTTCGGTCTTCATGACCAGCATGGAGCGGCCCTTTAACATCTCATGATAAGGCTGGCAATCTTCAGGGTAATCTCCCACCTCTGTTGAGATGACATGATTAGGAACAATGTCCTTTGTTAAATCGAACCAGAATTTAGAAAGCTGGGTCAGCACCCTTCCTTTATCCGGAATCGGATTGGGCATGACCACATCGAATGCGGACATTCGATCGGTAGCGACAATGAGAAGCCGATCGCCAAGATCATAAATGTCCCTCACCTTTCCCCTACCCTTCAATTTTAAATTCTTAAACTCCGTAGTAGAAATCACATGCGATGACATAAATTCCTCCTGGAATATTAGAATAAATAGATGAAACCATTGACTTTTCTTTTAAAAATGTTATGTTCTCCTTTAAAAATCTCCTATGGCATTTCATAACTTTAAAAATGATTGGTAACAAAATCGGGCATCGACTCGACCCTTATCTTTATGCTATTCTTAAAATATTCTTGGGACAACATGGCAATCCGAACCTCTTCACTTTCATGGGTTTCTTTGTAACTCTTGTCGCTTCCTTTTTCATCCTCAAGGGATTCTGGCTCCTCGCCGGATTGGCAATCATCCTTTCGGGCCTTTTGGACCTTTTTGATGGCGTCGTTGCCAGAAAATTGGGCAAAGCGACAACTTTGGGGAGTTTTTTAGATTCAGTATTAGATCGATATTCGGATCTTCTTCTTCTTCTTGCTATCCTGATACATTACTTAATAAAAGGAGATCCCGGTCTCGTCATTCTCACTTCTCTTGTTAGTATGGGTACGGTTCTCATCCCTTATATAAGAGCCAAAGCAGAAGCGTTAGAAATTCAGTGTACCATTGGGCTCATGGAAAGAGCGGAACGAATCATCCTTCTCTCTATCGGAACGCTCTTCTTGTGGATGGAGCCGATTCTTTGGATTTTGGCCATCCTCACCCACTTCACCGTGCTTCAACGAATTTATTATGTATCGAAGAAACTTCGTATGAACGATAAACATTAAACGATGAACCTTCAGTGTTCATCGTCCATGGTCCATCGTTCATTGTTTATCTTCCACCATCCCCCTGACTTCATTGAGGAGAACTTGGACAAATTCCTTCTCATTTAGCTTTCTGACCACTTTTCCCTTTTTAAAGAGAACTCCGACTCCCTTTCCACCGGCAATACCGACATCGGCCTCCTTGGCTTCCCCCGGCCCATTGACCACACATCCCATCATGGCCACGGTGAGAGGGGTGGTGATCTTTGCGACACCCCTTTCAATTTTTTTCACAAGGGTTGTGAGATCGATTTCGCAACGACCACAGGTGGGGCACGAAATAATTTCAACCCCCCGCTTGCGAATATTCAAGGCCCTCAATATTTCGTAACCAACGCAAACCTCTTCAACGGGACTCCCGGTAAGGGACACCCTGAGCGTATCTCCTATGCCTTCGTTCAGCAGGACTCCCATTCCAAGGGAGGATTTGACAATGGCCCCAGACCCTTTTCCAGCTTCTGTCACTCCTAAATGGAGAGGAACATCCGATTTATTTGAAAACAGTCTGTAGGCCTGAATGGTCTTTAACACGTCGGAGGCCTTCAATGAAACTTTGACCAGGTGAAAACCGAGGTCGTCCATCCATTCAATGGTCCGAAGGGCGCTTGAAACCATCGCCTCAGGAGTCGTCCCTCCGAACCGTTTTAAAAACTCTTTTTCCAAAGAACCGGAATTCACCCCAATACGAATAGGGATGGAACGACTTTTCGCCTCCATGACAATCGGCTTCAGACGATCTCTCCTCCCAATATTCCCAGGATTGATTCGCAGACCGTCCGCTCCTGATTCCATAGCCATCAGGGCCAAACGAGGGTAAAAATGAATATCGGCAATGACGGGAATTCGTATCCTTTTTTTTATTTCAGGGATTGCCCGGGCTGCCTCCTCGTCCACCACAGCCACCCGAACGATTTCACAACCTGCCTCCTCAAGACGTCGAATCTGATGGACTGTCTTTCGAATATCTCTCGTATCGGTCTTCGTCATCGATTGGACCGAGATGGGCGCCCCTCCACCGACCTTAACAGGACCGACAGCAATCTGACGTGTCTCTCTCCGTCTCATTGAAATCTATCTGTCTACGCAAAAGATCTTGGCCGATGGCCGTGGATGAATAAGAAGAGGCCCCCCCGAAACCTCGTTCGCTAAAAGATCTGCTTCGGACTCTCCCCCTCGAGCTTCACGGGAAGGACTTGAAGGAGAACTATGTACCTTGTTCCCACGAAGATAAATACCGGGCCTGCTCTTTGGTCAGTGGATCGATCCGGATACCCATCGAAAGAAGTTTGATTCGGGCGATTTCTTGATCAATCTCGCAAGGAACAGGATAAACCTTTTTCTCCAGAGTTCGATGATGCTTCACCAAATATTCAGAAGCAAGGGCTTGGTTGGCAAAACTCATATCCATGACGCTTGAGGGATGACCCTCCGCAGAGGCAAGATTAATCAATCTTCCTTCCCCCAACAAATAGACCTTGCGTCCCTGCTTCAATTGGAACTCCTCGACAAAATCACGGATTTTGCGCCGCGAGGTAGTGACCTCACGGAGTCC
>DCUS01000094.1 GCA_002327885.1 Syntrophaceae bacterium UBA2208 | reverse complement strand
GGATTGATAATCGTTGCTCCAGTATGCGGTAAAGGAGGAGTGTTGAGTGATCAGTGACAGGGATTAACGGATTAAGGATGTTTGAGTCTTTAAAAATCGAAAGATTAGAAACAGTGCAAGGCTGATACCCATCATATCGAGTAAAACATCTTTTACGGAGCCATCACGTCCGGGAACATAAACCTGGTGGATCTCGTCGGCGATGGCAATGATCGAGGCGATTCCCCCGGAGAGGGAAAAATAGATTTTCCAGTTGCTTGGGTCCGTTGGGTTATTTGAGTTCGTTGGGTTGCTTGGGTTAATGGAGCCACTTGGGTTAAATTTTAAGGGCATGAGAGAGAGGACCAGGAGAAACGTGAGAATACCATAAAGCGGAATATGGAGAAGGCTGTAAGGGTTAAATTTAGATAAATCAGAAACCATAGAGGAATCGGCAAAAAGAAAGATTCCAGTGGCATATGCGATGGATAGGATCGAAAAGATTATTCTCATATTGAGTTAGCGGCACCTTCAAGTGTATTGCTGCTCAGTTATCAAGCATATGACAAAGATCGCCCTAGATAACATCGTCTGTTATCCATAAACTCTAAAAGTAATCCGCAATTGTAAAAGGTTGGAAGCGCACTTTCTATCCTTTTTAAACGTTAAGGTTATTAAGGAGAGCATGAAATAGTTTACATTTCCAATACACAGAGGCTGTCATTGCGAGCCCAAAGGGCGTGGCAATCTCGCTATGGCGGATTGCTTCGTCGTCCCACACGTGGGACTCCTCGCAATAAGGACTTTTAGGGGTCGTTCATTATAATTCGGGTTGCCCTCCCGGGAGATATTCTGAGGACGATTGCCCACAGTATGATATAGAGGAAGGAGTTGGCGGGCATCTGGATGTTACGCTCCACGATACTGTGAAACATCAGGGCCAGAATTCCCACCAAACAACCGATCCCGAGGTATCTCTCCGGTTCTCCATAGGATAGAGAACGAATTTTTGAAACGGCTTTGATGAAAAGATAAAGGAACAGACCGAACAGCAGGCCGATTCCTATGATTCCTATCTCGGAAGCCAACTGGAGGAAATCATTTTCTGCGTGGGTCACAAGACCTCTTGTATGGAAAGACCGATACATTGGAAAAATCTGCAGAAATGTCCCAAGCCCGGAACCGAGGAGAGGAAAATCTTTGAAAATCTGGAACGTGTCCATCCAAATATTAAATCTCGTTTTAAAATCTTCCGAGGCAGTAAAAAACCGGCTGACTACGGCATCGAGTCCGATCCAGGCGGCCCAAAGAAGGGCTAAGCCCAGAATCAGAATTGATGTTTTAGAAAATTTCTGCCTTTTCTCATGGCCCCTGAATAAAAAACTGAAGAGGCTGAAAGAAAGAAGGAGGCTGGCAATTCCCATCCTGGACGCCGAGAAAAGAAGACCCAGAATCATGACCACCACGCTAAACCCAATCAGCAGGGTCCTTCCATCCAGCGAAGTGAGTTGGTGTCGCCATCCCGAATGTCGTCCCCTTTGCCAGGCTTCCCGGGAAAATAGAAAACCAAGGCTTAACGGGATCACCATCGAAAAGTAACCCGCCAGTTGGTTCCGGTTGATATACGTCCCCGTCACCGAAGAGAGCGAATCCGACATATCTAAATGGAGGATGTGACGATGCCCGCTGAAAAATTCGAATATCCCGTAGAGGGCTTCTCCGGTCCCCACCAGCACGATGACCAGGATCAGATGGTTTCTTGCTCTATCGCTCTCACCCAATGGCCTCCAGAGAAGAAGTATCATGAAAAATCCGACCAGGCTGACCCATTTAAAGAATTCGATTTTCGTGAAGAAGGGAACGAAAGAAATAGGAAAGCTCGAAGCTGAAGGCTCAAAGCTCAAAGCAGAGTGAAGGTCGTAGGTTCCGGGGGAGAGGGTTTTGACCCATCCGGATGGCAGGGGCACCATTTGAAAAAGAAGGAGGAGAAGAAATACACAAAGAAGAACCATCACAATTGCGGATTGCGCCTGCCTGCCGGACAGGCGAGGCGTTTGGTAGGGATCGGTTTCAAACCGTTGCTTACTGGAGACGGAGGTTTGCGGGAGTAAGAATTGAATCGTCCAGAGAAAAATGATTAGAAGGATGCCAAGTTGCATGAGAGAAAAAGCCCAGAGTTCAAATGAACCGAAGGCAAGAGGGGTGAAGATGATTAATACGATCAGGATAAATTTAATGGAATGGTTGATCATAGTTTAATCGGTTCCGGAACATTCGGCCTTCGGCCGTTGATGATTGCCTCCGGGTAATCCGTCACCATCTTTCGGGCTTCTTCTTTGCCCACAATTTTTTCAGCCGCCCTTAGCCCGGCAGAAAGGATGGGCGGCCTCCCATTGACGGAATGGGCATCCGAGGCAATCAGATGAATAAGCCGATGGGAAAGCAGTTTTTCAGCGCCTCTCTTGACTTGAGAACCAAACTCCCCGGTTAAGCTCATGGCCGTGACCTGACCCAAACAGCCCATTTTAATCATCTCATAATATCGTTTGGGATTCCGGGTCAATTCATAGTTCCTTTCCGGATGAGTGATGATCGGAATGACTCCATGCGTGATCAAGCTGAAAAGGACTTCCTCGCCGCGATAGGGAATACTCTGGGAATCAAATTCAACCATCAGGTACCGGTCGTGGTCGCTCACCGTCATCAATTCCTGATTTCGATAACGATCGAGAAGATCCGAAGAGAAATGGACGTCAGCCCCGGGAAGGACCCTCAAAGTGATTGCGGATTGCAGATTGCAGATTGCAGATTGTAGCTCTTCAACTTTGGGGAGGATGGTGGACCGATTATTTTGGTAAATTCCCGGCAGGATATGGGGAGTGGCCACGATGGTCTTTATCCCGTCCTGATCGCTCATTCGGCACATCTCGATCGATTCCTCAAGAGTTCTGGCGCCGTCATCCAGCCCAGGCAGGATATGGGTGTGAATGTCAATCATCTCAACGTTCATTTCCGTAATTAATCTCTCTGATTTTTAAGGATCCGTCCTCCCGGGCGAGAACCCACTGAATATCTCCTTTCATCAGTCTTGCCTTGCCCCCTTTTTTAAAGGGCTGGAGGATTTCATACCGACCCTGAACAAAGGCGTTCTTTTCACAGGTCTGGACGGAATAGATCTTCACCTGATATCGAATCGATTGGCTCCAAGCAATCGTCCTCTTATAAGCCATTCGGATATCCGCATAAGGGAGCATCCCATTTTCAGTGGCCTCCCCTGAGAAAAGGGCCATATAGGCGTCAAGATCCAGTTTAACAAACCTCTCTTTATATTCGTTGATGAATTGTCGCACCTCTTCCTCCGTGAACGGTGCAGGAGTGATTTGAGCTTCAATCAGTGCAGGGATGATTAACATAAAAAACAAGAAATAAATGACCTTTCTCATCGCTCTCCTCCTTTTCAAGGGGATTTCTGATGTTGATAATCCAGCGAAAGAATTTTTAAGGCTCCACTTTCTCTCACCAACACCCAACGAATGCGGCCTTGAAAGACTCTTTCTCCTTCCCCTTTTGTTAAGATTTGTTGAATTCTGAACCGGGCCTTGACTTCTGCGGCATTCTGGTAAATTTCCATCTTGAAATCTTCAAGGCGATAATCCAGCCTCTGACTCTCTTTGAAAAAGTCGCGATAAGCCTGCCTGATTTCCGGCAGGCCGTCTCTTTGATTCTGTAATGCCTTCAAGGAAAAAAGCAAAAGAAGCCCTTCGATATCCTTCGATCTGTACCGTTCAACATATTTGTCAAAAAAATCTTTTATCTCACTCTCGGCTGCAATGAGAGGAGGAGACGAGGGGGAAGATGAAAGATCACGAGCAAACGGTTGAGTGAACAGGACACTATAAATTAACCCGGGCAACACCAGAACAAGAAGGATTTGACTCTTTAAATTTTTAAATTTCATTCCACTCTCCCCTCTTCTCCCTAAGGAGATTTTTCATCTTGATAATCCAGAAGACTGATCTGAAGAGCTTCCTCCTCTTTCACCAAAACCCAGCGGATATTTCCTTTCCAGAGCTTTTCCACACCCTGCTTTTTTAATCTCTGATAGACTCTATATCGAGCTTTTACCTCCACCAGATTCTGATAAATTTCAATTTTCAATCCCTCCAGCCCATATCGAAGTTCCTCGCTCTGATCGAAAAATTTCGTATAAATGCTTCTTATCCTTTCAAAATCGTCCTTCTGATTCTGAACGGCTTTCGAAGAAAAGAAAGAAAGAAATCCATCGATATCTTTTCGAATGTATCGGTTGATATAGTTGGAGAGAAATTGCTTCACCTCTTCTTCTTTCGCCAGAAAGGGGGGAAGTGGAAAAAACACCTTTTCCGCCTTAGCCGGAGTCTCCGGGACTCGCACAGGTTTAGCCTCCTGCACAGGTTGAGGTTTTTGCACAGGTTGGGGTTCTGTTACGATGGGTCTGGGCGGATCAGGGCGGGTCTTTTCTTGAGAGATGACAGGGGCGATCTCTTTCGGAGCCTCTTCTTCTTCCTCCGCTTCCGGCAGCAACGTCTCCTCAGACGGAAGGAAGACCGGTATGGCCTCCTCCGGAAGCTCTTTGTCCACCTTCTCCGGCGGCTCCGGTTTCATCACCTTTTTCGGAACAGCTTCCTCTTTTCGTTTCGATTCCTTTTCTGCCGGAGATAAGGAAGGAGGAGGGACTTCTTCCTTCACCTGTGGGGAGGGGACCGGGGGGACAGATCTTTTTTCAAGAACTTTACTGATTTCAAATCTCAATTCAGATTTGGGTTGGACAGGAACCTGTTGGCTTTTAAAAAGGATGAACCCGACCATGAGAAGAAAGACCATGAGAATGGTATAGAAAATGGCCTTTTTTGTTAAAGACACCTTCCTCTCTTCTGCCTGGATTTTTTTACCAATTGATTTCTTAATGGCTCTCTGAAGATCGTAATCCAGTCTTTTGGAATAGTCTTTCAAGACCTCATAGGCTTCATTGATCTCCTTGATCTTTCCATCTTCTCGGTTCGTCTTTCTCAGATCGGGGTGATAATGTTTTGTCAATGCGATCCAGCGGGCCCGGATTTCCTCCGTGGATGCATCTTCATTCACACCAAGGATTTTATAGTAATCTTTCATCCATGCCCGGGAGGTTTACCCTGTTAGAAAGCCTCAGTTCCTTATTCCTGCCTACGGCCAGCCTGCCCTTTCTAACGGAGTTTACTTTTCAAGTAAACGTACATGGTCGATCCAGACCGTTCCACCGATGAATCGGTCGAATTTATCAGTCTTTTCTCTTCTCACCCTGACCATTCCACCCTGTAATTGGGGAGGCGTTCGAAAGAGAATTTCCAGCTCTGTCCATGGATGATCCCCAATCAGAGATTCTGAGGTTTTGTGAAAAGGAGAGCCGATCCCCAACACCTCTATTTTAAGACCACTTTTGGTTGTAATCGCCTGCGTTTTCAACCGGGCCTTGAGCATATATTCCGTATCCGGTTTTAATGGCACGAATTGGTGGACGTGTTGAAAATTGACGTTCTCTTTTCCATTAAAAACAATTTTAAGGGAACCCTTTCCCTCAAAGGCAGTTGAAGGATCAAGGGAGATCCTGGCCCCGGTGGGTTCCGAAATTTTCCAATCAAACCCTCCGCCCAGGATCTTTTCTTCTTCAAACCCCCCATTCGTGATCAGGTTGTTATCCGAAGGGATTGCTTTTCCCTCCTCATGGAGTCTTGCTTTCCAGACCTGAAAGGCTTCGCCCAACTCCTGATGGGCGATTAGAAAATCGACATATTGAAGCGTTGTTTTCCGATCCGCTTTAAAACCAAAGCTCTCCCTTCTCATCCAAACTTTCCGAACCCATTCCTGATCTCCCCTCTCATAAACGTAAGAGAGAAATTGCCTGAAGGAAAAGGGGTCTCGGGGGACAATTTGGTCGAGGATATATTCCAAGTCGTTGATCGCTCTTGTCAGGACATCGTAGACGAGATGACTTTGATTCGGATAATTCATGAGAATATAGGAGAAATGAGGAAGCGCCTTTTCAATCGCCCCCTCCTGCAGGAACAGATTCCCGCTTACCCATCTTCCCTGATAGCTTGTCGGAAAAACTAAGATCGCATTTTTAAGAGCCCTTTCAGAAGCCGACACCTCCCCCATTCTTCTGTAAATTTTCGAAAGATTGAGCCAGTATTCCTGCTCAAGAGGATTTCGTTTTATGGCCATGAGCAGATAATTGAGCGACTCTTGCGGGTTGATGTTTCGAATCTCCCACTGGTAAAAAAGACCTAACTTGTAGTAAGGGTCGGAATAGGAAGGGTTGATTTGAATGGCCTTGAGAAGGCTTTCTCTGGAAAGGTTTTCTTGATAAAGAGTAAGGCCCTTCCACATCGAAAGGACGTGATAGCCTACAAACAGGAGTAGAATTAGAATCAGGATGGAAAACAGGAGCCGTTTCATGAACAGCTATTCTCTCAGGTTGAAATCCTTTCCTCTTTCGGGGTGTAGGGAAGCTCCCCCTTCTTTCCCTCTTTCCCATAATAGTGATGGTAACGGTAATAATAATACCCATAGTCACTTCGGCGAATGTCAACCCGATTGATGACCACTCCGAGAATTTTGGCGCTGACCTGCTGAAGGACTTCTTTGGCTCGTTCGAGCGTTTCCCGGGGGGTCTTCCCCCCTGCAACCACTAAGATGATGCCGTCAACAAAAGTGGAGAGGATCGTGGAATCGGCAAATCCGAGGACGGGTGGGGAATCCAAAACAATATGGTCGAATCTTTCCTCCAAACATTTCATCATGCTTTTGAAAAGATTGGACCCGATAAGTTCCGAAGGATTCGGAGGAATCGGTCCGGAGGGAATAAAGAAAAGGTTGGGAATCCCCGTCTTCTTCAAGATGGATTCCAATTCGGCATTGCCGGAGAGGAAGTTTGAGAGCCCCACCTCATTTTCTTCACCAAAAATCTTGTGAATCCTCGGTTTCCTCATATCCGTATCGACCACGACGACCCGGACGCCGGTCTGAGCCAGCGCAATCCCTGTGTTAATCACCGTGGTCGTCTTTCCTTCGGCAGGATTGGGGCTCGTCAGGAGAATTTTTCTGGGCGGCCTCTCCGAGAAGGAAAGGAGGATGGACGTGCGGATGTTCCGATAGGCTTCGGAGAGCATTGATTTGGGATGACCGTGGGTAATCAGCTCCACCGGGAAGGAGGCTCCTTTCTCCAATCGCTTCCGTCTCTCAGATGAGATCTCCGGAACCATCCCAAAGGAGGGCAAATGGATGAGCTGTTCAACGTCCTCCGAGGTCTTCACGGTATTATCGAGATATTCGAAGAAAAAGGCGATCCCCACACCGAGAAAGAGACCTACCACGGCGGCAAGCATGAGATTTAAACGCTTATTGGGCCGGTAAGGCTTGATCGGATTTTCGGCTTGATCCACCACCTGGATATTACTGGCGGTGATGCCCGCTGAAACACCTGCCTCTTTCATCCTCTGAAGAAGACCTTTATAGAGTTCCCGATTGGTATCGGCCTCTCGCTTGAGGATATTATATTGAATGGCCTTGTCCTTCATCTCCATCACTCTGACCTTCTGTTGGTCAAAGGCTTTTTGGATTAAAAATTCCCGCTTCAGACTTGATTCGTAGTCGTTTTTGATGCCATGGATGATTTTTTTGATTTCCTGGTTAAGCTGTTTCTCAATGGTGTCCATTTGGTTTTTGAGGCGGACCATCTCCGGATATCCAGGTTTGAAGGTCTCGGAAAGCTTCATGTATTGAGCCTCGAACTGGATGTAGGCCTGTTTTAAGTCCATGATGAGTTTGTTCTCAAGAATGGAGGGGAACGCATCGAAGTTCTGATTTTTGGTCTGTCGATAGAGGGCCTCCTTGGCCATGCGATCTGATTCGGCTTTGATCAACGCCTCGTTCAGTTCAGTCAGCCGTTGCATCGTCACGTTCTCTTTCTCTTCGAGTGAAATGATGTCATGCTTTAAACCAAAGGCTTGAAGCGCCTCGTCCGCCGATTCCACCTTTGCCTTGAGGCCATCTAACTGCTGTGTCAACCATGTCTTGGCTTGTTCGGTTACCGCAAAACGGTTTTCCAAATTTTGTTGAATATAGTTCGAAGCCAGGTGATCCGGGACTTGCCTGGAGAGTTCCGGGTAGTGTGAATCAAAATGAATCTTAACAAGACGGGAATTTCGGATCGGTTCGATCTTCAATTTGTTAAGGAAACTGTTGACGAGCCGGGTCTCCATCTCGGTTCCGGAGGGATTCTTCTCGGATAAGTTATTTTTAGCAAAGGAGGGGAATAGGCCAAAAAGAGAATTATAAATGTTTGATAAACCCTCCCAAAAAGGGGGTGGAGGTCCAGGAAGAAATTCGGGATGTTCCGGAAGCTTGAGGGACTGAACGACACGCTTGGCCAGGGTTCGGCTTTCGAGGATCTTGTACTGAGTCTGGTAATAGTCCAGGTCCATCGTGTTGACGGCAAAGATTTCTTTGAAATCGACAATTTGCGGATTTTCTGTGTTGATCAGAATGGTCGTCGTTCCCCTGAAGATCGGCTTCATCGTGAAAGTCATGATGGCCGTGCTGATGAAAATGATCAGGAAAAAAGCGGTGATCGTCCAACGCCTCTTCCGGATCACCTTCCAATAATCCCTGAGGTTCACCTCCCGCTCTTCTTGAATAAAAGGAGGCGTGTATCCCGGGGGAGGAAGCTGGTAATATTCTTCCGGAGAATTCTTCCTGAAGTGATTCATATCATTCTCCTCGTATTCATTAAAGAGACCCGAGGGAAAAACCAAACCCGATTAAGCCTTTCACGGTATCTCGGAGTCCGATGAAGAATGTTTTCACGCCGCTTTTCGGCACAATGATGATGTCATTCTCTTTAAGGAGCCGATCTTCTCCCATCCCTTTGTGAATCGAGTTGAGATTCACGGAAACAATCTCTTTTCCCATCTGCCCCTCTGAGTAACGGAAAATCCTCGTCTCGGCCCCGTCGGCCTCCGGTTTCAACCCCTCGGCCATGGCGATGGCCTGTGTCACCGTCATTTTCTTTCCTTTTAAAGGAAACCCACCCGGTCTTCTTACTTCACCTCCCACAAAAATCTTTCCGGAGACCGGAATGTTGATCACATCCCCGTGCGCCAAAGGCAGATTCAGGGCTAAGTCACCCTTAATCAATAGCTCTTCGAGATCGATTACAAAGGTTTTAGGAACTTGGCCATCTGAATCCTTTTTCTCGTCGGACACCTCATCTTCCGGCCTGGGCGGTCGAATCAGAAAGAGCAGTTGTCCTGCGTCTTTTTCAGCGCCTGATGAAAGACCCCCTGCGATGGCTAATAAATCCAGAATTGTTTTCTGCCCTCTGACATCATATACCCCCGGCTTATCCACTGCGCCGATCACAGAAATTTGCTGATTCCGGTACTCTTTGATGAAAACGCCGACATGAGGATCCTGGAGATATTTCTCAACCAGGAGATCTCGGATCTCCTTTTCCAGTTCGTAAGCGGTGAGGCCTTTGACTCTTAAAATTCCCAGGAGGGGGAGGCTGATATTTCCTTGCGAACTGACCCGTACGGTCTTATTTAACTTTTCCTCTTCGAAGACTGAGATTTCGAGAAGATCCTCCGGTCCGATTTTATAATCTCGATAAGGTTCTTTTTTGGAGGAAAGGCTGCTCATCAAAATCCTCTCATTCATGGCTTTGACCTGTTTGGAGGATTCGATCTGCTCTATCATCTGGTCTGGGGCAGGACTTTTTTGCGGTACAGGGGAAGGGCTGGAGGCACAGAAAATGAGAAGGAAACCAAAGAGGAGAATGAGTGTTAGAGAAAAAAGTTTTCTCTGAATCATTTCTCCTCCCTGAAAAAAAACCCAGCTTCTGGACTGCCCCCTATTTGGCTGGGTTTCTAAAATTGAATGAGTGGGATAAGGTTTAACTATATCATTGATATTAATATTATTTAGGGGCGGCAGATTGGGAAGTAATCATGCCCACCGCCCCCATCCTTTGCCAATGCCCAGGCTCCTATACCGGCAGCCCCGGCAGCTAATACTCCCCCAATGATCCAGTATATGGTATTGTCATCATCATCGTTATCATCCCCCTTGCCGGATCCTGTCTCACCAGCCTGTGCGACCATTGTTTTCGGAGCACTCTTTACTGTAATGGACGGAATGGTGATCGAGTCTTTCGAAGAGAGTGCCGCAATAACGAGACGGGATTGATCCAAAACCGTTAATGGGCCCTGGAGGCTCTTTACAGTCACCGCTCCACTGGAATGAACGGATATGGAGCCAATCGTTTCTTCTGTGGCGAGAGGAGACATTGAAAACCCCTTGGAGGCCTGAAAAGGCATTGAACTGACAATGGAAAGGTTACCCACTTTAAAATTTATTTCGGCGGCGGGTTTCGCCCGGAAATGGATGTTCCCGTTAAAGAGATTCATCCGGAAAGCTTCATCAAATGCAAGGAGGGTATTTGGCCTTAATTCGATGTGGGTTTCGTTGGTCAATCTGATGAGAGCCTCGCCCTTTTCGGTTTTAACTTTAACCCCCTGAAAAATTGGAAAATTGGAGGGTTCCACTTTCTTCCAAACATTCTCTTTAATCTCAAACTTCACCTCTCCCTTGGAAAACATCTCTCCGATAGGACGCTCCATATCTCTCGCTTCGGCAATCACATGATAAAAATTACTGGTTAAAAGAAGAAAAGAAATACAAAGGAGATAGACAAAAACTTTAGGATAGAATCCCTTTCTCATGTTTTCACCTCCTACGATTTCCAGTACTCAAAGCACGACAGAAACCTGTGACAATATTTGACATAATCTTAAGAATTTGTCAAGTGAATAATTTTGCTATGTAATTTTGATCGAGGCGAGCCGATTTGGCGGGCAAGTGCCCTGTGATGGGTTTCCTTGATACTGCCGTATTCCCTCCATTTGAATTTGATTTTCCCCTTTGGGTTAAAGTCCCGTCTTATAATATTTAATGCTTGGATTGTCAAATATTTTTGGAAAACGGATAAATGTACAAAATTGCATACCGTTATCGAAGTGAGATATAATATTTCATAAGGTGACTGCATGAAAATCGAACTCGAGAAAGAAGAGGATGGTCGTTGGATTGCTGAAATCCAAGACCTTCCTGGAGTGGTGGTGTATGGGGATAGCCGGAATGAAGCCATTTCAAAGGCGGAAGCATTAGCTTTGCGAGTCTTGGCTGACCGGCTTGAACATGGAGAAGAAATTCCAGAACTCAAGGAAGTATTCGCGGTTTCAGCATGGGCCGATGGCCATCCAGCAGAACCTCTCAAGTCCTTGCTGCCTTGCTTCGCATTGGCTGGATAGTCAAACGGCAGTCAGGCACTTTTCACAGTGTTCTTGCTCGGCCCGGTTGGCCAATTATATATTCGCATTTCATGAAGGTGAAGAAATCGGACCAAAGATGTTGGCACGGATTGCTAAACATACCGGCCCTATATAATGCCGCACAATTCCTCCACTTCGTAAGTGGAAGATAGGTGAAAATGAGAATTAGGAACCCAGGATGCGAAAAGCTCCCCTAATAAACGGATCCATTTATCAACTTTGCACAAAAAGCATCGCAGGGTATAGGATATTTCGTTCCATTCAGGATTATTCAAGGATGATGGAGATGATTAAATTTTACAGTTATGGGAAGCTACCTGTAAAATTTTCCATTTATCAAACCATGGATGACCAAGATGATTTTTTTAGAAAAATATTTATCAAATAAGGGAAACCTCAGAGAGCCAGGAGTAACTTTCGCATAGTGCTCGTTAATTTTCGAATCAGGCGAAACCTGTTGAGTCCTAAGTTAGTCTTCGATGTGAGTCTTCGAGGGAGTTGAAAAGACCATTCGATGACCCGAAATAATGGATAAAACCAGGAGGAGGTAAAAGCAAGAAAACGCCCCCGCATCTGCTGAAGAGGTGTATCTAAGTGAATCGTGCGTCCACTTCTCTCTATAGAAATTACCTTTCCCAGTATCTGAGAACCGGGGATGGGAGGGTCACAAAAAGTTAAATGGTCCCCGCGGGTTATAAATAGGGGGGTCCCATTAATGGTCTTCTTTTTGATTAGGCGATGGACGAAAGATCTACCTTGTCTTTGGTATAGTAAAACCTCTCCGGTAGAGATGTCTATTGGATTCACCGTTTTGGTAGTGAGCAAATCTCCAGGCCTGATAAAAGGAACCATGCTGCCGCCCAGGGCCCGGAACCGCAAACAACTGCCCTTTTCCAGAACTTCCTGATACAACTTCAATAAGTCACTATCATCAATGGGTCTTGACATTAATGCGTCTTGGCGTTGCAATTTTTGTCCCAAGAGTCCGAGGCAAAGACTGACACCTGCTCTATATTTTTTGCTATCCCCAAATTTCTACAGCATTAGGAGAAGAAATCGCCCAATAGCCGATACTCAAAAAGCTTGCTTCTCTTTTCTATGACCATTTATTACTACTGCGGCACTGATTCCCGGGCATTTTTTGGCACGCGAGTACGGTAGCCTCAAATAATTCTTCCTCAGTCAATGCGGGCTTCCGGTAGGGTTTTCTTTTTTCCCCTTTTGCTTTTTCTTCCTCTTTCTCTTCCTTCCGCATTCCTCGTTACCCTCCTTCTTTTATATTTCTTATGATCCTCGCCTCCATACAGGCCGTCTTTGAAGGTGCTCGAAAGTCCCCTTCTTCTAAATAAGCAAGTCCCGGGCAGGTTCGACAGTATTCCACAAGGCTGCACTTGGAACAAATCGGAAGTCGTGAAGGGGATGTTGAACGCACCTTTAACATCTGCAGTGAGTGATACCAGATTTCCTCAAAAAAGTCATTTCTTAAATTTCCACAAAGAATAGGGAACTGGACGCAGGGGTAAATATCCCCGTAAGGCGAAACATAGAATGACATATGGGCTGCTCCACAGAGAATATCCCCCCCATCCCCATGGGAGCGAAGTCCTTCAGGTTCATACCCCGGTTGTGCGCTAAAGATAGGGTCTGCCCAAACGCGGAACAAATCATCTTCATTGACTTGAAACCTTAAGGGAAAAGGGTCTCCATTATTTCTCGGAGTAACTCTCGGGTCACCTTGAAAGCTTGCTCCAATGCTTTGAGCTAATTGATAAACCTTTTGGTAATCATTTATATTCTGCCTTATCAGGACGTCGCCAATCCTGAGCTTCACCGCTCTCTCTCTCAGCATCTTTGCTGCCCCGATAGTCCTGACAAGAGAGCCCGGAACCAAAGTGATTCCATCATGGATTTCGGGGGTAGTGCTATAAATGCTGATGCTAACCAGATCAGGATATAAAGCTGCAACCCGATCTGCGACCTCCTCATCTATCAATGTCCCATTGGTCATAAGCTTCAGGGCAAAATGTAATCTTCTGGCATATTCGGCAATCTCAAAAAAGTCTTCTCTGATAAAAATTTCCCCTCCGCTCAAGATAAGGTAAAGCGTGCCTACCTCAGCAAGTTGATCCAGTATGTCCTTGATCTCAGATGTAGTAAGCTCGGGGCGCTCTTCCCTTGCCACATAGCAGTGGACGCATTTAAGATTGCATTGGTAGGTAAGGTCAAAGTGGCAGACTAAGGGGATTTTCTTCTGGGATGCCTTTTCCCTCAGACGCTCGAATAAACTTCTTTGCATCACACTACCCCTCTACGGGATTCTGTGATAAAAAGACCAGATCTTTGCCGACCAGCTCACCGAGGAACTCCAGACAATCCTTCTCAGCAGTATCCCAATCCACTTCGAATTCCTGGCATATTTTTTCAATTATCTGCTCCGCCTTGATTCGCCCGTCTGCCTGCTCCCAGATAAAAGTTGCTACTGCGTTTAAAGTGTGAAAGGTGCTATCTTTCAAATTGACGACTACTGCCTCTCCATCTATAATTCTGTGGGCAGTTTTCTCATTATTCTTCACCACATATTTATCCAGCATCAATGTACTCCCAGAATGAAGGATCCGGCAAAAAATGAAGTTCGTAGCCAGGAACTTTAGTTGCTAAGTCAAAGCATAGGTTGAACAGTTGTTTAGAAAACTTCTCATTTTTGAAGAAGAATACCACATTCGGCAAAAGCTTTTCAAATACTTGCCTTGGCTTAAGCCTTTCCGTGTAGCTTTTTTTATCTTTGACTGGAAAATAGACTCCCGCCAAGGGAGCAGAAGTCTTTTCCCCTCCTACCGCCAGGTCTCCCCAAAAGGGCGTGCCAAAGATGAAAGGGGCGCCCCCCGTTTTGACAAGGGGAATATCATCTGAGAGCAGTGTTGCGCCAGGGCTAAGCCGAGCGATAGTCGTCTTACCGACACCGGATTTGCCCGGGAAAATATACCCCTTTTCATTCTTAATAAGACCTGCGGCATGCACCAAAAATCCGAGCTCCTTTAGCAAAACAAGGGAGTAGACGAAGCGCAGAAAAGAGTTGAGCCCTGTAGGATGTAAGGGACACCTCATTCTTGCCTCCCTGCTTACCAGATTAAGTTCCCCTGAAAGACCTTGCCAGACAAAAGTCACTCGATCTGTTCCTTGATCGAACGTGACCTCCGGTCTCTCCATCTCTGTCGCCAAATTGGGTACCATTTTTTCGGATAAAATGTTCACTTCTATTTTTAATAAGGGCGCTGTCCCTGGGCAAATGAAGTTAGCATACCTCTTCTCCGTTTGGGCAATAAAATCGAGATTCCCTGAGGAAATGAGTGCTGAAATACCACCAATGCTCAAGGGAAGAGAATGATAATTTGAGATATCCATCAGCATTTAGTACAAACGCAATAATTCCTTTTACCCCCCACCCCCGCCCTCCCCTCGAGACGGTGTCGCAATTGGGTGGGGGTGATGTCATTTTATTTAATGCGTTTGTTTTAGTATTTTAGATTGTAGATCGATCGTCTTTTTTAAGCAAGAAAATATTAAAACCATTCGAGGCGCGCTCTTGCACCTATCAACTACCTGGTTGAAAGGGACCGAGTCCGGGTCTATAAGCAGGCAGAGAAAGGGTTGTTCCCTTTCCATCGGGTGGGGGAGGCAACACGGTTTGATCCAGATGAAATCCAATCCCATCTCGACGAGAGAAGAAATATTAAGAAAACTTACGAGGAATCCCGCAATCCTAAAACGAGAAAGA
>DCUS01000012.1 GCA_002327885.1 Syntrophaceae bacterium UBA2208 | reverse complement strand
ATCAAGATTTGATAATTGAACATTGCCTATTTTCGATTGGGGGGTTACTTGTCAGAATTCTTTAAATGGTTGATTGTGGGTTGGTCTATTGTGATAGTGGGTATTTCAGCCCTTGGTACAATCCTAATTGTTAAATACGGAGAGATAAAAAAGATTGAGACAGATGATGTAAGCCTTTGTTTTATAATAGCTTTTTTTTGTTGGCTCATTCCAATCATTGCATTCACCATCTTAGCCCGCAGTTTAGGATTTTAATTAGATATTCAACTGTATATTTTTTTTATTCTTTAAGTAAATCAATTAAATCAATCAATTCTATTAATTAGTGAATTTTTGCTCATTTAGTGCATAAAATTGTATATAAAAAATATACATCTACGTTGATTGCCAAAATTTCCTGCCTATAAAAAAACAAATAAATTCAAGTAAATAAATCAAATTTTATTTTTGGTTTCACGTTGGCATATGAAATGCAATGTCTAAAACTAAACTATTCAGAAAGGGGGAGTCAAGCATGTTGAAAGGAGGAAGGGTCTGGGTAACAGGATTCATGGTTGGGTTGATCACCCTCATAGCCACACCCGCCTTTGCAAGGTCTATCAGCTTTAAAGATGCAGGGGTTGTCCTATGGATTTTCATCATCATTGGAGCGATTATTGTTCTCCTTCAACTGATTCCCGCAATCATCTTGTTTTTCTCCTTTGTCGGAACAACAACTGGCTTGATCGCAAAGAAGAGCTCTCCAGAAAAAAGTGCTGCCGAAGAGAAAGTGGCGCTCCCGGGAATTGAACTAGTTCCTGTAAAAAAATAAGGATTGGAAAAAATAATGTTTGCAAAAATGAGAAATATTTTGATACTGTTAAGTGTCATCCTGGTCTTGGCGATCTCATGCGTCTCTCTGGGAATTGCCTGCGCAGGAGGGATCAGAGGAGTTGGACTCTTAGGAATCTGTTTTTTCTTCACCGGAGGGGTAATTGTCGTCTTAGCCCAATTGATCCCAGCAGGAATCCTCCTCTCCTCTTTCATAGGAACGGGGATTTCCTCCTTTAGAAAAGGAGAACTACCTATCCGGGCGACTTAAACAGAGGGGGAGTTTCTATGAAATCGAAAACGATCCTCATCGCATACCAGGATGATCTGTGGGGTAAATCGCTCTCCAGTTTTTTACATAGTATTGGGTACAAGGTCAAGATGGCAAAGATGGTGAGTGAGGTGATTCGGAAGGTGCGAAAAGGAAACCTCCATGTGGTCCTCCTCGATGATGAGATTGAAGGAGTGAAAGCGTATGATTTAGTCCCTCTCTTTAAAAAGATTGACGATAAGGTCCAGATCATCGTCATCTCTTCAGAGGTTTCACTCGGGTTGGTGAAACGTCTCCGGGGGGCGGGAATCTTTTATCAAGCGATGAAACCGGTTGACCCGGGAGAGATCAAGTCGGCAGTGGAGTGTGCTTTTGAAAAGATTGACAGAGAGAATTTAAAAAAAGAGGGGTTTTTCCCTTTCCTTATCCCAAGGAGGGTTCCAGCATGAAACGGAGAGAAGAGAGAAGCAAAGCTTGGATGTTCCTCTGGGGGGTCCTTCCCATCTTCCTGATATTTGGGGGGATGATCGGAGTCGCTTGGAGCGACAATTCCTTCTGTCTTGGTTGTCACCAGGATGAGTCGCTTAAAAAGCAGGATACGCGGGGGAGAAGTATTCCTCTTTTTGTATCAGAGGCAGGGTTTAAAAATTCGGTCCATGGAATCCTCTCTTGTCCAGACTGCCATACCCGTATCAAGGACGATGCCCATGCAGAGGGAGGAAAGAAAGCCGCCGATAAAAGTGTGAACTGTGGAGCCTGCCACAGGGGAGCGGAGAAGGAATATTTACAGGGCCTTCATTCCAAAATGATCATGAAGGGAACGGAAAGGGCAGCCCATTGTTATGACTGTCATGGAAAACATAATATTCAGGGAAGTAAAAATCCGAAATCGATGGTCCACGTATCCAACATTGACAAAACATGTAATCGCTGCCATGCGGATGCGATATTTGTCAGAGAACATGCTTTAGGAGCGGCCATTCCGAAAGAGGAATTTAAGGAAAGTGTGCATGGGAAAACGGGTGAGATCACCTGCACGAATTGCCACGGGAGCCATAGCTTACGGTCCTTGATCGATCCCCAATCATCAATCTTCCGGTCGAATATTCCTCAAACCTGTGGCTCTTGCCATCCCGATATCACTAAACAATTTATTGAGAGCGTCCATGGGACTCTTGCAGCAAGGGGAAGAAGTGATTCTCCCACCTGCACGACCTGTCACGGTTTCCACGGGATCAAGGCAAAAATAGACCCGGATTCCCCCGTCCATGAGAGAAGGATTGCGATGACCACATGTCCCCAATGCCATGCGGCAGAACGGATCTCAAAAGAATATCGGATCACCACCGTTCCCGTTAAATCCTATTATGACAGTTTTCACGGCCTCTCCTATCGAGGGGGAGACACCTTTTCGGCCAACTGTGCCAGTTGTCATGGAGTCCATGCCATTCTTTCTTCGTCAGATCCCAAGTCGATGATTCATAAAGACAATTTGCAGAAGACTTGTGGAAACTGTCATCCCGGGGCTTCCGAAAACTTTGCCATAGGAAAGATACACGCTATTCCATCGATTAAAGGAGAAGAATTCGGCGAAAAGGTGGTCGGATGGGTGAGGGTCGTCTACATTTTGTTGATCGTCGCTGTCATTGGAGGCCTGACTTTCTTTAATTTTATGGATTGGTTGAGAAAGACGATTGACCGGGCACATTAAAAAGCAAGGAGCAGATCGCCATGGAAAAGAAATACCTCAGAATGACATTGAATGAGAGAATGCAGCACCTCAATCTTGCTGTTAATTTTACACTCCTTGTCATTACAGGTTTTGCTTTGAGCTATTCGACCGCCTTCTGGGTTTCTCCCATTACGGATATTCCAATGGGAATGACCTTCCGAGGGTTTTTACATCGTCTCTGCGGGGTTGCAACGGTTTTTCTGGGGGGGTATCACATTTTATATTTAGCCTTTACAAAGAGAGGCAGGGGAATTGTCAAAGATATGATCCCAGGATTGAAAGATGCTATAGATCTATGGGAGACCTTGAAGAACAACTTCTTCATCAACCGTCCAGCCAAAGAGCTTAAAATGCCGCGCTTTAATTTTCGTGAGAAGCTGGAATACCTGGGTCTGATTTGGGGAACGATCGTCATGACGGTGACAGGCCTCATCCTGTGGTTTAAAACAGAATGGCTTCAATTTTTTCCAATGTGGACATGGGATGTTGCCCGGGCGGTGCATTTTTACGAGGCGATTTTAGCAACCCTCACCATTATCGTTTGGCATTTCTATTCTGTCATCTTCAATCCGGACGTCTATCCGATGAGTTGGGCCTGGATCACAGGAAATCTTACCGAACATGAAATGAAGGAGGAACATGGTCAGGAACTGGAAAAGATTAAGGCTCGCGAGAGAGGAGAATTGAAGGAATTCCCCGAGACAGCAGTCATGGTGGACAGAAAAGCTTACGCGCTCCGGCATCAGAGAACAAAGAAGGAAGGATGGGAACCCTTATCCGTCCGTGGCTTCTACGGTATCGTTCAACGTTTCAATGAAACCATTAAAAATTGGAAGGGAATGTAAACTCTGTTAGAAGAAGCGGGGCTTTGACCCCACCCTCAGGTAGGGCCTTTTGCATTCTATTTCCACTATCCCCAGCAAAAATGCTGGGGCTTTGTAACGGGGTAAAATGAGGAGGATCGGTTATGTCTGGGAATTTTAGAGAACGATATTCGGCTAATCAAAAGAAGAAAGGGAAAAAAACAGTTCGGCCTAAAGAAGGACAATTTCTAAAACAGAGTTTCGAATGGCTAAAGTGGAGGGTCATCCGAATAGGAGATCATTCATTTTACAAGCCGTGTTTAGAACAATGATCCAAGTTCCCTCCTGTCTACCGGCAGGCAATCCCTCTTTTTGCTAAAGGGGGAGAAGGAAAATTATAACTCATCGCTGTTTTAGGCCCTATATATCCTCTGACTCCCACCATCCAAACCCCACCCAAATGGAGAGGATATATAGGGCTTTTTTTTAGATTTAAACTTTTGTATGTTATCGCCTGAAAATTTTCTGCCATCACTTTTCCCCCGTTTTCTTTATATTGTAGAGATGAAAAGAAAGTGTTAGTATTTAAGCAGTTAAGGGTGAATCATGGGATTTCCAAAGAGATTTTGGTTTAAACTCATTTCTTTCCTCATCTTACTTTTTTTTCTTGGGAGTATCTCAAAGGGGGTCTATGCTATGACCGTAGAGGAGGAAAAGAAATTAGGGAAACAGATCCTCCTGGAAATGGAGGAAAAGATGGTAATGGTGAGGGATCTCACCCTTCTGAATTTTATCGAGAGGGTGGGATATTCTTTGGTGGATCAAGTGGGGCCTACCCCTTTTGAGTTTAAATTCTATGTTGTGAATGCATCCGATCCCAATGCGTTTGCCATTCCAGGCGGTTATATTTTCGTTACCACGGGGCTCATTGCCTTAGCCGAAAACGAACAGGAAATCGCAGGGGTGCTCAGCCATGAGATCTCCCATGTCACTGCAAGACATGTTTCTCAATTGATCGAGAGAATGAAGCGAATTAATATTGCTTCTATGGTCGCCGTACTTGCCGCCATGCTGGCAGGCGGAGGGGGGGCTGGCTCTCAAGCGGGGGCAACCATGGCGATGGCCACAGCAGAAGCCCTTGCATTAAAATATACTCGAGAGATGGAAGTCGATGCAGATCAAAACAGCCTAAATTATTTGATGAGGGCTGGCTACGATGCCAATGGGATAATTTCTTTTCTGAATAAAATAGTGAGGATGAGTTTGGCTTTGGCCCCCAAAATACCCTCTTATCTTTCAACCCATCCGGCAGCGGAGGATCGGATTTCTCTTTTACAAAATCTTCTTCAGATCAAGCAAAAGCCCTCCGGCCCTTTCAAAACAATTCCAAATTTTAAGAGGATTCAGATAAAAGCCTTTGTGGAAGAAAGGGACCCCCATGTCGCGGTCACTCATTTCCAGTCCTTTGTCGATGCGAACCCTAAGGATCTGGATGGATACTATGGGTTAGGTCTTGCTTATCGAAAAATGGGAAGGCTTGATAAATCGATAGAGGCCCTTGAGATTGCCCACTCCATTGCTCCCGACGATCTGGATATATTAATAGAGCGGGGGGTCGCCCATTTTCTTTCCGGGAAACTGAGTCAAGCCATGGAGGACCTCGAGGCCGTACGATCGAGACCTTCGACCGGGGCGGGCCGGAACAATGATTTGTTCACTCTGTATTATCTTGGGAGAACCTATCAAGAGAAAGGTGAATTTTCCAGGGCCCTCCCTCTTTTTTTAAAGGTAAAAAAGGAGGCTTCTTTTTTCATAGACGTCCATCATAATCTGGGGTCCATTTACGGTAGAATGGGGCAAAAAGGGATGTCCCATTTCTATTTTGGGAAATATTTCAAGTTGAGAAGGGATGAAAAAAACGCCATCCTTCATTTCAAAAAGGCTATCGAATGCTTGGAGAGGGGGAGCCCGGAGTGGGAAGAGGCTCAACAGGAAGTCAAAGAGCACACACCGAAGAAATCTTAGTCTTCGCCGAGACCGAGCCGTTTTTATCATTTCATCGTGGAATATTTGCTCATCATTCACTGAGGTTTATCAACCCTGGAGAAGACTTTCGGGGAAGGAGATAAGATGGAGCCTGTTGAGGTCTATTGTAAGGAGGCCTTAGAGATGGGAGTGGATGAAGCCAGGATGATTGATCCCCGCTCCGTTATCACGGCCGAATGGGTTAGGATGAAATGTCAGTTTGGATGTCCCGGGTTCGGGTTGAGTCATTGCTGCCCTCCCCATACTCCCACCCCGGACATGACTCGCCAGGTCATTGATTCTTACCAGAAGACTATTTTACTTCATCAAAGATTAGCGAAAGGAGAAAGGGGGAAGAATTTCAACGAGGCCCTTGTCCGCCTTGAGATCAAAATATTTTTAGACGGGTATTACAAGGCATGGAGCATGGGGTCTGGTCCATGCCGGCTTTGTAAAGAGTGCGACCTGACGACTTCCTGTCGACATGGATACGAGGCAAGACCTTCGATGGAGGCCTGTGGCATCGATGTTTTTAAGACAGCGAGGGATAATGGGTTTCGTATCGACGTAGTGAAAACCCGCGGGCAAGAAAAAAATATCTACGGGCTGATTTTAGTGGAATGAGAGTAAATCCAGCACCCTGGGAGAGAGGGTCGAATGAGTGCTGAGAGAAAAAAATCAAAAGAGGAGAGAGTGAGGCTCAATCAGGAGCTTTCCATCCTCAACGCCATTAGCCAGGTCGTTAATCAATCTGTCGATGTCGATGAGATTTTAAATAAAAGCCTGGATAAGATGATGGAAATGACAGGGGTTCGATCCGCAGGCTTTTATCTTCTCGATGAGAAGGCAAGAGATTTAGCTTTTGTCGCCCACCGGGGGTTTTCCAGGATTTTTTTAAAGGGCCTAAGACGGGTGAAGTTAGGGGATATGATCACGGGAAAAGTTGCCCTTTCAGGAGAACCCCTCTTTATTGAAAATTATCCCAACTATCCGGAGGCCATTCCCGTAGTGATTGAAGAAGGGTTGAAATCTCTTGCCGTCATCCCACTCAAATCAAGAGATAAGATCTATGGGACGTTAAATATCGCACGCAAGGAAATTTCGAAATTCACCCCATTTGAAAAGAATCTCTTCAACTCCATTGCTCAGATCATCAGTGGATCCATGGAGAGAACTTCGCTTTATACGGAGAACATCAAGCGTCTCGAAGAACTAAAGACTCTCTATTCGATCAGCCAAGAGATTGCCTTAAAGCTTGAAGTGAAAGAGATTCTTCAGAAGATCATGGAGAGCGCGGTCCAACTATTAGGCGCGGAGTCGGGAGCGATTGCCCTCTGGGATAATCGGAAACAGAATTATGCCATTGCGATTGTTCATCGTTTGCCTGAATCGTTAATCGGAAAAGGATTTTCCCCCCCGTGGAGCGGCGTGGTCGGAGAAGTAATTGCCAAGAAATCTCCCGTGTTCTACAAGGATTATGAGCGCCACCCCGATCGGATGAAGGAATTAAATGCTTATCATTTTAAGGAGATTTTAGGCGTGCCTTTGATCGTCAGGGAAATGATCATTGGGACTATGGTGATCGGGTCTTCGATTCCAGAAGTCCATTTCCAGCAAAAAGAGATCGATCTCCTTTACAACTTTGCTCACCAGGCAGCCATTGCCATCGGAAACGCCAGACTCTATGAAGATTCCTTGGCGAAAATCAAGCAACTCACGGCTCTCTACGAGATTGGGAAAACTCTTTCTTCCACCTTAGACCTTGATGACCTGTTCAAAAAGGCACTGGAACTTCTGAAGGACCATTTTGGTTATGCGGCCTGTGGAATTCTTCTTCTGGACGGGAAGAGGAATGAACTCTACATCAAGCAGATCATTGGCAGAGATGCTGAAGAGTCCAGAAAATATAGGTTTAGGGTCGGGATCGATGGGATTGTGGGGTGGGTGGCCAATACCGGCGAATTTTATTGTGCCCCGGATGTAGCGAAAGATCCTCGGTATATTCTTGCGGAGCCCTCCATCAAGTCAGAAGCAGTTTTCCCTTTAAAAGTGAGAAATCAGGTATTTGGGGTTTTAAATATCGAGAGCGTGGAACTCAACGGGTTCGACGAAGAGGACCTCAAAGTTCTTTCCTCTTTTGCGAGTCAAATGAGTATTTCCATTGAGAACGCTCAACTCTTTTCCGATTTAAAACAAACGCTGCAAGAATTAAAACAGGCGCAAGACCAGATCGTACAAGCTGAGAAATTGAGGGCCATGGGAGAGATGGCCAGTGGAGTGGCTCACGATTTTAATAATGTTCTGGCGGTGGTTTTAGGAAATATTCAACTCCTTCTTTATCAGATGGACCGTCTCAGCCCTGAAGAAATTCGAGAAGGTTTGAAGGCGATCGAGCGCTCTTCAAAAGATGGAGCAGAGACGGTTCGCCGGATACAGGAATTTACAGGGGTGAGAAGGGACCGGGAATTTATCTCTCTTTCTCTTAATGAGATCGTTACGGAAGTTGCCAACATTACCCAACCCCGCTGGAAGGGTCAGACCCAAAAGAAGGGGATTCAGATTGAATTGTTGACCCAATTAGGAGATATTCCCCTGATCATGGGAAATCCTTCTGAGTTGAGGGAGGTGCTGACCAATATTATTTTTAATGCGGTGGATGCCATGCCAGAGGGAGGGAAACTGACCATCGCCACACAACCTCAATCAGAGGATTGGGTGGAAGTGAGGATTGTCGATAAGGGGATGGGAATGACGGAAGAAGTAAAGAGGCGGGTTTTTGACCCTTTTTTCTCCACCAAAGGGGTGAAGAATTCTGGTTTGGGGATGAGCGTATCTTATGGCATTATCAAACGCCATGGCGGGGAGATCCTGATTGAGAGTGAACGGGGAAAGGGGACGACCTTTATCATTCATCTTCCGACGGGATATGGAGAAGAAGCCGTCGTGAAGGAGGTTGTTTCCATTAAGGAGTCGAAACCGGCACGTATCCTGGTGATCGACGATGAGGATTCTGTCCGGGATATTCTTTCTCGAATGCTAAAGATCAACGGCCATCAGGTGGTCGTTGCCTCCAATGGCGAAGAGGGGATCGAGCGGTTCAAGTCCGAACCCTTCGATATCGTTTTCACCGATCTGGGAATGCCAAGACTTTCCGGGTGGGAAGTGGGAAAAACGATCAAAGGGATCAATCCAAAAGTTCCCATCGCGATGATCACGGGATGGGGAGTGGAATTAGATAGAGAAAAAATGGGCGAAAGCGGAATCGATCTTATTATCTCCAAACCTTTCAACCTTGAACAGGTGATCCATCTGGTCTCGGAAGCGATGGGGTTGGAGGAAAAGATCTGAACATCCAGAGGAATCATCAATCTCCGAAGGAAGTCCCTATGGAACGGGAAGCTTTAATCATGGGATGATTGAAGGGAATAAGTTTGGGTCCTTTGGCCACCTCTTTAAGGGGAAACGCAATTAAAGAATTTTCTTTTATTCCCACCATATATCCAAATTTTTTATCTTCAATCAAATCCACTGCTTTCGTGCCTAAACTCGTTGCTAATATTCTGTCAAAAGGAATCGGGGACCCTCCTCTTAAAAGGTGCCCCATCACGACCGTACGCGTTTCAAGACCCGTGGCCTTTTCTATCTGTTTCCCAAGTAAAAAACCAATACCTCCGAGGCGAATCGGATCAGGACTCTCCTGCACAAATCTTTGTATAACGATATCCCCGCCTTTGGGTTTCGCTCCCTCGGCAATCACCACGATGCTAAACCTTTTTCCCTTCGTATTTCTTTCTCTGACCTTTTCTGCAATGGTTTGGAGGTGGTACGGGATTTCAGGAATCAGAATGATATCCCCACCCCCTGCGACCCCGGAATAGAGGGCAATCCACCCGGCCTTATGTCCCATGACCTCGACGATCATAATTCTATGAAGGGATTCGGCGGTGGTGTGAATTCTGTCAATCCCTTCTGTTGCAATGGATACAGCAGAATGAAAACCGAAAGTGATATCTGTCCCTCTCAGATCGTTATCGATCGTTTTAGGGACTCCAACAATGGGAATCCCGTCCTTAAAAAGCCGATAGGCAATTCCAAGTGTTCCATCCCCTCCGATACACACGAGGGCGTCTAACCCGAGATTCTTTAAATTTTTAATGGCTATTTTCGAAAGGTTTTTAAATTCTAATCGATTCCCTTTCTGGAGAGCATACCGGTATGGGTTAGCCGTTTTGGAAGTCCCCAAGAGGGTTCCCCCAAGAGTCAGAATCCCTGAAGCATCGTTATAATCAAGCGTTCTGTATCGATTATCGATAATTCCATGATAACCATCTTCGATGCCGATGACCTCCATCTTTTTCTCAAGCATCGCCTTCTTGGCTACCGCTCTGATCACTGCATTAATACCCGGACAATCCCCTCCGCCTGTAAGAATGGCAATTCTTTTTCTTTTTATGGTCATCGAGCCCCTTCACGCCCCCTTTTTAAATTTTGTGTAATGTTGGTTTGTCAAAAAGTTGCTTTACTCCTTCAGTCTTAACCTTTTGGGATAGAGTTAGTATCTCACAATAAAGAATTTTTTTAAAGATGGGTATCTCTTTTCACCGATGCCTTTTACATTTTTTAATTCTCCAATGTTTTGGAATCCTCTCCTTTTTTGACGATAACCGATAATCTCTTGGGCCAAAGATTCACCGATCTCAGGGATAAGACAGAGATCTTCGGCGGAGACACGATTGAGATCGAGAGGGATTGAAAAAACGAGTAATTTATTGGCTTCCATCCTGCCGATTCTTATCTTTATCTCTTCAAGCTTCATCTCCCTGTCCCCCCCTTTTTGTAAGGGCCCCTCATTTTTCTCCCTCTCCTCTGGGGGAAGCGGGGAGGGAGGAGGGGGGATTTGAGAATATTCTTTCGTGACGGTGAGGAGGGTTCCTGTTTCTAAAACTTCTGTGGAGAAGGTTAAATCGATTTGGGCATTTTTCTCCAAACCTCCTGCCTTTTCGATCACCTCTCTTAACCCGGGAGGGCTCTTAAAAAAATAGATTCCCGGGTTCTGAATTTCTCCTAAAACCTCAACCACAATCTCATTTACAGTTTCCTCGGGAGGGAGAGGGGAGTGATCGTAAAATTTAAAAATGAGAATACCGAGGATGAGGAGGGCAATGAAAAATAGAACCCATTGCTGCTGGAGGGAAAAGTATTTCATGAATGCCAAATTTCAAAATCTAAATGTCAAATTCCAAATTTAAGAAATCTTTGACATTAGAGGTTTGGATTTTATTTGGACTTTGAGCTTTGACATTTGATATTTATCACAACTTTTCTTTCAGAAGTTTGAAGTCAATGGAATCGACGAGGGCTTGCCAACTGGCTTGAATGATATTTTCGGAGACTCCAACGGTCCCCCATTTCGATTTCCCGTCACCGGATTCAATGAGAACCCTTGTTTGCGCTCCGGTTCCATCCCTGGAGGAAAGAATTCGGACTTTATAATCCAGGAGTTTGACTTCTTTCAATTCAGGATAAAATTTCTCCAGGGCCTTCCGAATGGCATGATCGAGCGCATTGACCGGACCGTTTCCGACTGCCGCAGTGTGTTCAACGCGATCTCCCACCCTCACCATGATGGTGGCTTCCGAGAGAGGGGCGCCCTCCTCTTCGCTCTTTTCCACGATGACGCGGAATCCCATTAACTCGAAAAATTTCTTATGCTGTCCAAGGGCTTTTTTAATGAGAATCTCAAAAGACCCTTCTGCTCCCTCAAACTGGAAGCCCTGATTTTCCAGCTGCTTCAGATTATCAAGAATTCCCCGGACCTTTGGATCTTTGCTCTGGATATCAATTTTAAATTCAGCCGCCTTATAGAGAATGTTCGATTCACCTGAAAGGTCAGAGATCAGAACCCTCTGACGATTTCCAACCCGTTCCGGAGAAACATGCTCATAAGTCGCGTCACTTTTTCGAATGGCACTCACATGCACGCCACCCTTGTGGGCGAAGGCGCTATCCCCGACATAAGGCAGGTATTTAGAATGGGGGAGGTTGGCTAATTCTGAGACAAACCGCGAGACCTCCCTGATTTTCTTCAACTGCTCATCCGTGACGCAGTCGATCCCCATCTTCAATTTAAGATTTGGGAGGATGGAACAGAGGTTGGCATTGCCACACCTTTCGCCATACCCATTAATGGTCCCATGGACCATCCTGATCCCCTCTTTGACGGCGAGAAGGGTGTTGGCGACAGCCATTTCGGTATCGTTATGGACATGGATCCCAAGAGGGGTTTTGATTTTTTTCATCACCTCCCTGATGATGGATTGAATCTCATCCGGCAACGTCCCTCCATTGGTGTCGCATAAGACGATCCAATCTGCCTTCGCCTCCTGGGCGGCCTTGAGTGTTGAGAGGGCATAAGAGGGGTGGCTTTTGAATCCGTCGAAAAAGTGTTCTGCATCAAAGATCACTTCTGAAACCCTGTCTTTAAGAAATCGGACGGACTGGTGGATGATCTCGAGATTCTGATCAAGCGTGATATTCAGCGCCTCGAGGGGATGAATATCCCAGGATTTTCCGAAGATGGTGATCACTTTTGCGCCCGCTTCGATCAAGGCTTGGAGGTTTGGATCATTCTTCGGTGACGTTCCTGCTCGGCAGGTGCTCCCGAAGGCAGCGACCTTTGTTTGAGATAAAGGGATGGATTTGACCTCTTGAAAAAATTGAAGATCCTTGGGGTTGGAACCGGGCCATCCCCCTTCAATATAATGGATGCCTAATTCATCCAGCTTTTGTGCAATGCGGACTTTATCCTCCAGAGAAAAGGCAATATCTTCTGCCTGAGAGCCGTCACGGAGTGTGGTGTCGTAGATCTTGATTGAATTTGTGTTACTCAAGTTATCGCCCCTTCCATTCTAAAAGACCATTGATCATTGTTCATTGATTATTTTTCTTCTGTCACGGCCGGTTTATCCAGATCAAAGGCATCATGAAGCGCGCGGACGGCCAACTCCGTATATTTGGAGTCAATAATACATGAAATCTTAATCTCTGAGGTGGAAATCATTTGAATATTAATTCCCTCCTTGGCCAAAGCTGAAAACATCTGAGTCGCCACATTGGAGTGGCTTCTCATGCCGACCCCTACAATGGAAACCTTTGCAATATCTTCATTGGATTTAACTTCTTTCCCGCCGAACCCCTTAATCGTATCTCTGACAATCTGAAGAGTCTTGGCAAAATCGGGTTTTGGAACGGTAAAGGCCATATCGGCACACCCTTTCTCACTGCTGGAGGTCTGAATAATCATGTCGACCACGATATTGGCATTGGCTATGGGCTTAAAGAGTTTGGCCGCGACTCCCGGGATATCAGGAAGTCCCATGACCTCGATTTTCGCCTCATTCTTATTGTACGTGACGCCAGAGACCACCACTTTTTCCATCTCTTTTTCCTCCTTGCAAACAATTGTCCCAGGATTATCATTAAAAGATGATCTGACATGAATGGGAACATCATATTTTTTGGCAAACTCCACAGAACGGATCTGTAATACTTTCGACCCAAGGCTGGCCATCTCGAGCATTTCGTCGTAAGAAATTTTGGATAACTTTCTCGCCTTGGAACAAATATTGGGGTCGGTTGTGTAAACTCCGTCGACATCTGTGTAGATTTCACAGGCGTCTGCTTTCAAGGCGGCTGCGATGGCTACGGCTGTGGTGTCAGAACCTCCCCGACCCAGGGTGGTGATATTGGTTAATTCATCCACGCCCTGGAACCCCGCCACGACCACAATTCGTCCACTCTTTAAATCA
>DCUS01000031.1:3238-28032 GCA_002327885.1 Syntrophaceae bacterium UBA2208 | reverse complement strand
GCACATTCCAAGAAGGCGGCTGCATCCATCATTGATGAATACGCGGCGCTGGCGATTGCCGAGACCAAGAAAAAGGGGGCCTTTGTGCTCCCCGGCATCGGAAAGTCCGTTCTCGTCAAGAGAAAAGCGAGAATGGGTCGGATCCCGGCAAAGACCGTCGTGAAAATCAGACCCGCTAAAGCATTCAAAGAGACCATCATCCCGCCAAAGAAATAGCCTGCTGTCGACCAATGGCCTCTGGATCGTCCCGCCACTCCGTTCTGGGAACGTGTGTCGGGGAAACCCATAGCTCGACGCGCTGACCGGTTCTCTTTCTTCCCTTACGAGGCTTGTGGTGGCAAGGAGGGTTTCATTTTTCATTGGAATTCGTCTGAATTTTTTATCCTTACCAATCACATCAACAACAGCTTGGTTCCGGTAGGTCTTGATATCCCCAATCTTGAGGTTACAGATTTCTGCTTTTCGTAATCCCGTGGTGAGAAGGGTTAACAGGATGGCATAATCACGTTTGCCATGGAGGGTTCTTCGATCCAGGACCCTCAGAATGGCATGGGCTTCTTCCTCGGTGAGAAATTCTGTCTCTTTCTTCTTCATGGGGTCAACCTCCTTCCTGGTTGAATGATTTGAAATTTGATGGTAGATTTACTTTCGAGTGGGCATCATCCCGTTCCTTCCAGCCATGAGATTGCACCTCATGGCTTTGGGATGAAGGCTCACTCACTTTTTTTCTTCCTTGCCGTCTTCATATTTTCGGGCAAGAATCTATGAAACGATTGACTACCGCGAATATCATTTCTGGGGTAGTTTGAACAAGAATTTCTGAGGCTCCAATAGGGCCATCTCCCTGAGAGGTGCCGAAAATCTCTCTTGATAATCTGATAAACTTTTTATACCATTTCTTCCACTCCGGGTTATCTATGAGCATTTTGTATTCTTTTGCTATTACCTCCAAATCTTCTCTCAAATAGGACAATGTTTGATAAATATAAGCGAAATCTTTTGGTCGACTTTTGCCAGTACGTCTTTCAGAGATCAGTATTTTTTGCATGATGAACATGCCGGGGTGAGGAATCTTCACGACCAGTTTGCGGTATTTATTAAGAGCAGGGATAAAAAAAGTATTTATCTCCCATGGATTTTTTAGAAGCAAATCCAGAAACCGTAGTTTTTGGGCTGATAAATCAGACTGAATATTTTGTGTAGTGTCAGGCCTCCCTCGTTTAATTTCCGAGCCACGTAACGGCGTTAGAAACTCAACATACATTGAAGGTTTTCTATCCTTCGGAAAATATTTGACCAAAGGGGGCCTACAGTTCCCCGTGAACTCCTCTTCTAACCCTATCTCCGATAAAGATTGATGCACCGATTTTCCACCACGAACCGAAATTCTTTCTGCCGACGCCAAATCAATGTCATAGGTAAGCAGAGGAGACAGATCTATTGGTTTCGTCCGCTCGTGGAATTGATAGAGATAAGAAGCAAACCCACCAACTAAGACAAAATCTTTAAGGTTATGCCGAATCGCAGAGAGAACTCGATACAAAAACTCGATCTCTTCTGGTATCGCCATGAATTTAATTCAACCTGCCCTTCTCGAACATTTTATGGAGAATATTTTCATAGATAAAATCTGCTTGTTCACGCCCCCGGTCTGGCAGATTGAAGAGATCAAGATAACATTGTAATATATCACAAATGGGGACACCTTTTCTTACCACTCTCCCTCCAAAAACTGATTTAGGATATTTGGGTTCAACAAGGAAGATATTTGCCTCATTCGCTGCCTCAGCGGGTACCAGATTTAATGAGTTTGCAACAAGGCCAATATTACCCCAGAAGTAAACGTGAATCGATTTCGCAGAAGAATGTTTGACCCCAAATTGTTTGCAGGCTTGATGTCCGGAAATCGCTAATGGGACAGTGTCTTCATTGCAGGATTTTATTCTTCCCAAAACATCATGGAAGTATTCATCACTTTTAGGAACGGGATACATGGACCGATAAGGTAGAATACGGTTATCGCCAAATCTATATTTTCCTCTCCATTCCTCTATAAGAGCATTGGGTCTCAGGAGAATTGCCTCCTTGCTTCCCATTCTTTTTAAATAGCCACTGGATGCCATCGCATTGAACCAGGAATTAGCAACGGAACGGGACACTCCAGACAACTTTGAGAGCTGAAAAGCATTTTGGACAATGCCTTGCGGGCCGCCCCAATAATCTGGAGCGATCCCAGGTTGGCCGAGCAAAAACACTTTGAGCAACCATTGATCTAAGTCGCTGAATGATAATTGTTTGGAATGACGAGCTGAAAAAGGATAATCTGATTCAGGAGAGACAATGTGCATCGATGGGCGGCGGTCCAATTGTGGTAAAATTCTATATTCGTCCTTTTCGGGGTCTTTAAAGGCAGCGCCTCCATATTCGTCCACAAGTAACCATCCCACTTCAGGGGCAAAATGGCGAACGAAACCTGCCACGCGGCGTATATCCCTTTGATCGAGTTTCTCTACAACAACAGCGACAATTGGTATATAGCCTTTAAGCCTTTTTGCCGCCTGGAGGAGCAATATTCCTCTAGGAAGAAGGTGGCTAAGAGCCACCTGTATTCTGTGGGAGTACTTAACCTCAACGGCATATTTTCTTCTCCCCCGACGCAATATGAGGTCGACTTTAGACTTAAAATTAGATTCACCAAATGAAAACTCTTTCTCTTCCAATAGGAATCCTAAATCCTCCAATCGTTTTATTACTATTTCCTCGACAGGAGCAGAATGTTTAAACTGTCTAAGGGGATTTTGCTTTTGAGAATTGGGAGGCATTGTTATCACCTTTTCTACTATATTAAGACTAACAATTTACGTTGTCAACAATAATTTTTGATAAACAATATAAATTTACATTGTCAATAATAATTTATATTGTCAAGATGAATTTTAAGCTAAATCGTTGTTTTTTTGACATACCCAGAGAAGATATGATTGGAGGATTTATTTTTTCAATAACATTCCCAGTCCGATGAAGAGATAGACACTATCCAAATACTGTCCTCGAAGAATATTCTTGAAATTTCATTTGGAATATCGAAAGGTTGGAAACAAAGGCGCTTATTCGATTCCTGCCGCCAATATTTTGGCTGTCCGATCAAGGCTCATTGAACTTCCCAAAACCCTCTTTAATCTCTTGCACCGGAAAAGGTTAGAGTAGGCCCGATGGGGAATGGCGGAGCGACAAGAAGGTCTGATGTGCTGGAATTCATGAACTCCTTCCCGAAGATTAAGAGGAGAGAGCAAACTCGGCAACTTAAATAATGTCGAATCTATTTGAAATATTTTGGTGATCTCGAAAATACACACTCATCTTTTCAAGCACTTAAAAATCTTAAATTCCGCAAAGAACCATCACCTAAAATTGTTTATTTATTTTTAGATATCAATGTGTTATGTTGATTCCAACGGAGGGATTTGTAATCAGCGGGTTGGCGGTTCAAATCCGTCCGTGGGCTCCATAACTAATTGAAAAGCCTTGCTTTTTACAAGTAAGCTTTTTGTCTTTTTGTCACTCTAACTAAACTCTAACCAAATTCTAACCATCCAGTTACTTGGCAACCAGTTTATTGACAATTGATTTAGCATCGTTCGGTATCAATTTTGCCCTCACATTGCCACCTAAGATTTTTTTGCTTTCTCAAGCTCAGATGTCCCAGTGGATTTATAAATGTGGAAGTCAGGATTTGAATATAAAGACATTGTCAAGTGTGATGGTGAGTTCTTCCTTGTTTATTCTTTTCCAAAAATCACAAACAGGTGTATATTTTAATCTGAAATCCTTTAGGGATAGACAATCTAAAGCGGAAGGATTTTTATGCCCCCAAGGATAAAAGAACGGAACTATATCTAACGGGGAATTTTAGCTAAGGGGAAAGTTTAAAGAGGAAATCAATAATTATATAAAAAGGAACAAAGGCAGAGTCAGAAAGTCTTGACAATGGCGTAAAAACCGCATATAAAAAAACGTCTCATTTTCATACCTCCTTTTTTGGGGCTGAGGCTTTTACCTCAGCCCTTTTTTGTGCATTAAATCGTTTCCCATATCTAACCATTTACTTCTAATATTTTCTTAGAACATCCTTGTTTGGAATTCTAAACCAATTCAGTTATTTGATTGACATGTGCTGCATTTCTTGCTAGAAAGATAGAAAAATCATACGAATTTTTATCTCCTAAAAGATTCGTAACAAGGGTATCTTGAAATAAAAATGGCCCCATATATCCAGTCTTGGGTGGGGTTTGGTAGGTGGGATTTAAGAGATATATTGGGGCCGAAGTCTTTCAAATCGAAAGTTATATTCAGCATAAATAAAATCATGCTTTCCACTTCAAATCATCTGTCTTTTCTTATCTAATCTTTTGTCTTTTCAAGCAAATCTGCAATTTTTTGTCTCTTGAAAAATGGGATAAATGATATTATGAGTAGAAAAAAACATATTAAAATAGCGATTGCACTAATCGGACGTGTGAAAAAGATCATAAAACTACCATCGGCGATGATTAAAGATTGATGAAGATTTTTTTCAAACATGGGGCCGAGGACAAAAGCCAGAATGAGAGGTGCCCCTTCGTACTTGAATTTTTTCATGAAGTAACCCAAAATCCCGAAAAGTATCATGATAGCGATATCAAATATGCTCCTACTGACACTGAATGCACCTATGATACAGAATATGACGATCAAAGGGAATAATATTCGATATGGAATTCTTAATATCCGAACCCAAACTCCTATGAGGGGGAGATTTAAAACAAGAAGCATTATATTACCGATATACATACTTATGATTGTCCCCCAAAACAAATCAGGGTTTTGTTTCAATAGGAGGGGGCCTGGCTGAAGCCCATGGATCATTAAGGCAGCTAAAAGAATGGCCGTTACCGGATTGCATGGAATCCCTAACGCAAAAAGAGGAACAAACGCTCCGCCAGTTCCGGCGTTGTTGGCCGTTTCTGGTCCTGCTACTCCCTCAATGACTCCCGTTCCAAACTTCTCGGGATGTTTTGATATTTTCTTTTCAACTGCATAAGAAACAAAAGATGAAAGAATAGCCCCTCCCCCTGGCAACGCCCCCAAAAAGAACCCGATCACCGAGCCCCGCAAGATAGCCCCAATAGAGTTAGCCCAATCCCTAAGAGTGGGAAGAAGATTTTTGATCTTTGTCTCAAAGATTTCTTGATGGATAGTTGTTTCTATGTTGATTAAAACTTCAGAAATACCAAAGAGGCCCATCGTGATTGGAACGATACTGATACCATCACTAAGCTCTAAGATCCCAAGGGTAAATCTTGTTTGGCCAGAAACAATATCAATTCCAATAGAGCTAAGAATAAGCCCAAAGGCTACCATTGCTAAGGCTTTGGCTATGGATCCCCGACCAAGGAATGTGGTGATGATCAGCCCTAAACATACCAATGAAAAGTATTCGGGAGGGCCGAATTTTAAAGCAATTTTGGCCAGAGGAGTGGCAATGAATATTAGCCCAATAATGCTAAGCGTCCCTCCAATAAAGGAACCAAAAGCAGCAATGCCCAAAGCTGGACCGGCTCGCCCTTTCCTTGCCATTTGGTAACCATCAAGTGTGGTAATTACAGAAGCAGATTCTCCAGGAATGTTCAATAAAATGGAAGTGGTTGACCCACCATACATAGAACCATAGTAAATCCCAGCAATCATGATCATTCCTGAAACTGGAGAAATCTTGAACGTAGTAGGAAGCAACAGAGCAATTGCACCTAAGGGTCCAATACCTGGAAGCACTCCAATCAATGTCCCCAAAAGTACTCCTATAAAGCAGTACATGAGATTGATCGGTTGCAGACACACCTGAAATCCAAGCAAAATGCTATTTAAAAAATCCATAACATCACTTTTTTAACATCAAAGAATCCCACCGGGAGCATACATTGGAGCAATATATCAAATAAAAAATAACTAGCCATTACCGTAAATATGGATGTGAATATAGCCCATCTCCATTTTAAATTCTCAACCCTTTTAAGGAGGAATAGCATTAAAAGAAAAGTTCCAACAACATAGCCAAGTGTGGATAAAAGCGAAATATATACTAATAAAGCTAAAATCGTTTTGATCACTTTTCCTAAATGGACTGGTTCCTGCTGTAAACCTTTCTTAAAATTCTTTTCCAAGTACGCTTTGATTAGGGTTGGTAATGAAAAGAGGCCAAGAAAGACGGCAGCGAAAAAAGGGACAAATCCAGAACCTGGGGAATGGAAGGTTCCCAGACCAATCCGCATGGAAGCGATACATACAACAATCGCTAATAAGATCAGTATGATGCTACTGATTTGATCACCTTTTCCCATTTTATTAATTTTAAATTCACTTAGGCTAAAGGAGGAGATTTAAACTCCCTGGACTCTTTACAGCGTCATTTCTGACGGGAACCAAGACAAAGATTTAGGTTTTACAATTGTGATGGTCTCGTAAAAAGTCCCTAAAGTGGTCTTTGCGAGCGAAGCGAAGCAATCTCGTATTCTGCAAGTGCTTGATTTTATGGGATTGCTTCGTCGCTAAGCTCCTCGCAATGACACGTGGTTGGACTTTTTACGAATTCATCAATTGTCCCTTCGATAAAAAACGGTACAAGGAAATCAATTATTTTCGACTGTTATTCCTTCACAAAACCGAGCTCTTTTAAATGAGTATAAATGTCTTCCTTATATCGTTGGAGGCTTTCTCGGTATTCATTAGTATTTTCGTAGTCTACCTCAAAGCCAAGATTTTCTAGCTTTTGCCGAAAGGAAGCCATATTACATATGTCCTTTACTTTTTCGTCTATCTTTTTAACAATGGAATCAGGGATACTTTTCGGGGCAAAGAGGCCGATCGCAGGGTAATGGCCTGGTACATATCCCAATTCAACGACTGTAGGGACTTTAGGCAATAACTCAAACCTCTTACTTGAATAGACAGTTAAAACTTTAACATTGCCGGCCTGAATCTGAGCTTTTGCCGTTGGATAAGTGACGATAGTAATAGGAATATGACCGCCCAGTATTTGCATGAGCTGATCCGAATCCGATGAATGAGGGACTTCTATGAAACGAATATTCTCTTTCTTTGCAATGGTAAGCATCAACTGGTGAGGAGACCCCCCTTTGCCTCCTATAGCAAATTTCATCCCTGGGTTCTTTCTTGCATATTCTATAACGTCCTTAAGACTATTCCAGGGAGCGTCTGATTTGACAATCATAACACCCACAAAGTTTGCTACCCTGCAAATAGGCTTTAAATCCGTACTTGAATAAGGAGGAGTTCTAAAATATCGGTAAGTTTCAGGGATTGCTGTAGGGACCATTAGCATTCCAATGGTGTAGCCATCTGGTTTGGATGTAACAACGGTATTTCCTCCAATCAACATACCCCCACCTGGCTTGTTCGTAGGGACTATAGGTTGCCCCAGAGATTGGGAAAGTAAGTCAATAAGAACCCTCGATATCAAATCAGTGACCGACCCTGGATCTCCGGGAATGACTAATGAAATTGGTTGGTTAGGATATTCCTTCTCACTAGCGCATAAATGTCCAATTGTAGTCAGAATGGTTAAGATTAAAACTCCTAAAAAAATAAGCCTGACGAATTTTTTCATAATCATTTCCTCCTTTATATTAATTGCCTTAATGATCTAAAAAATAGTTTCTTATTCTCTTATAATCAAACCAAATAAAATTTTGGCTCCCCCCTCATTTCTCCTCCCAAAGTTACCAGAGCATAACCGGATAAGTGATTTCAATGGCCTCTCTAGGGCAATCGATAACACAATGCCCCTCGTGCCAGCATTCCGCTTCATAAACGAGGATCGGCAATTCCTTCTCCTCATCCCAGCCGAAGACATCCATCGGACAGATGTCGTAACATATTTTACAGCCATTACATTTTTTATAATTAATTTTTATAGGCATTTTCTTTCCCCCTTTCTCTGATTATCGATTAAAACTATTCATTAATCTTTCTATTATATTAGAATTGACCTCACTCAATAATTACCATAAAGAAACGGGATAATTTATATCTATGGCTCTCTTTGGGCAGTCAAAGTAACAGCTACCACAATGCCAGCATTCATCATGATGAGCCAAATACGGAAGATCTTTCTCTTCGTCCCAACCAAATACATCCATGGGGCAAATCGAATAACAAGTCTTGCATCCTGTGCATAGTTTATAATCAATCCTGACAGGCATCCTACTCCCTCCTATATTCCGGCTTCAGTTGAGGCATACTCTTTTGGTATATCTTAATTTCGTCTTCTTCCAATTTGGCTATGTTTGCTGAGTTCCAGGGATCATTTGATTTATTGGGGAAATCCAAGCGGAATATTCTCATTCCACTTTCCTCACGTTCTCTTGCGCTCAGCAGATAAATCTCAGCCAATAGGAAAAGATTTCTCACCTCCTGGGCTGACATTAATTCATGATTGTCGCGTGCTACAATCTCAGGTAAAAATTTATCTCTTACTGACCTTAGTCGCCAAAGCCCCTGATCAATTTTCCCTTTGCTGCGGGGGGGACCACAGTATCGTTCTACAATATCTCTGATTTTTACCTCCAGCTCTAAAGGTTCGACCCCGTTCTTTCTTTTTGTTGATACCCATATCCTATCCCTTTGGTGATTTAATTGACTTTCCTCTACGTCGACTTGATCCACTTCTCTTACATATTCAATGACATGCTTGCCTGCCCGCATCCCGAACACAGCCGCATTAGCCACTCCCATGAAGGTGGAGCCTCCGGTCATGTCTCCCACTGCATACAGACCTTTCACGTTGGTTCTAGCATTTTCATCAAAAATCACTCCAGCAATAATGGAATTATGCTCAGGTTTATAGTCAGCAATCTCAAATTTATCTTTCCTTATATCTAATCCCCTTTCCTTAATAAATTTTAGATGGATGGGGTAGGAATCCTGGGTACGACCCTCCAACTCCACATGAAATCCTTCTGTTTTGGTTGAAACATCGGTAAAGCATGGCCCCATACCAGCCCTTTCTTTCTCCCGTTGGAGCTCTACACTTAAACGACCTTCTATCTTCTCTCCTTTAGCATCAAAAATAAATCCAGGAAGAGCAGGAGCATGACTTAGAGGAATTTTGTCAGATAACCTGCAACCCTCCAATGTCGCCCCAATTCCTGAGACTTCCATATTGATCAATTCTGCTCCTGCTCTAAAAGCCATTGCTATTCCATCCCCTGAACCCGCATGATAATGATAAAGCATCCTAAACCTTCCAAGTGAGTGCTGGTGCCATGGGTTGAATATGCGTGAAAGGATGCCCGTAGCCAATACAATGGCCTTAGCTTTACAAATGACAAACTGGCCAGTTCGCATGTTCAAACCGGTCGCTCCAGCGATAGCCCCTTTATTTGTCAGTAAATCAATACCCATCGTTCTTTCGAGGACATTCACTGATGAATTTTTCAACTTCCGAGCAATGATTTTCTTAATGTCTCGACCATGATACCGCAAGTTATCGACACTTAGAAACCGGTATTGGCCATTGTCCCACTTCATATTGAGACCCCATTTTTCTAAAGCTCGCACCGTTTCCCAATTATCTCTGTAACCAATATAAACGAGATTCTCATTAACCAAGCCCTTTGCGATTGGAAGGAGACCTAAAGTCCCAATAAATTTCCTTCCGCCATTACAAATATCATTTGCAACATCCTCAACCGTAGCCTTATCACTCAATAGTTGGTGATGACCTCCAATCCCCATCCCAGCAGAACCGCTTCGACTTACAGCAGCCTTTTCCATGAGTGCGACACGAGCTCCGCCTTCACTTGCGAATATTGCTGCAAAGGGACCACCGATTCCACCCCCTATCACTAAAATATCGGTTTCAATGATATTTTCTTGAGGAATTTTAAACCCCATCATAACCCCTTTCTTTTATCGAATAGCTTTGCTTAATAGATTGGATTTGTTACATTCTCTTCGATCCGTCATATTCAATGTTTCAAATTTATTTCAATTCATTTTTTAATTCTGGCATCTTTCTGTGTCCAATTTTTATTTCACTACCTTCTTTCCAAATAATAATTGATTTCTTCCAAGGATCATTCATTTTTTCTGGATAGTCCTGCCGATAAAAACCCATCCCACTTTCTTTACGTTCCTTTGCACTCAATAAATGAACTTCTCCAATGAGGAATAGATTCCTGACTTCTTGGGCTGACATGAGCTCATGAGGAGTCTTCGCAATCATTTCAGGGAAGAATTTATCTCGAGCTGAATTTAGTCTCCATATCCCTTGATTTAATCGGCCTTCGCTTCGAAAAATCCCAGCGTAACGTTCCAAAATATCTCTAAGTTTCATCTCCAACTCTAAGGGGGGAACCCCCTCTTTCCGGAGGATTGGAGTAAAAATAGATTTTTTTTGTTCCTCTACCTGACCCTCATCTATTTTGAGCTCTCCAATGCTTGAGATAAATTTGGCTGCATTCTTACCCGCTATGGCCCCGAATACAGCGGCCCCAGACATGGCCCCTGTTTGGGCCCCCGCTCCCGCATTGCCCCCTGCCGCGTATAGTCCTTTTACTCTCGTTCGAGTGTCGGAATCAATAAGAACACCTGAATAAACGGAAAAAAAGTAAGGTTTATAATCCGACATTTCAAATTTATGGGTTCTCAAATCAAGTTCCCGCATCTTGTACATTCGGCTGGCAATCGGAAATTCATCCCCACGGGCGGTTTCTATATATTGATAAGCCTCTTCGGGAAGATTGGTGGTATCCAGATAACAGGGCCCCCTCCCTGCCTCCTCTTCTTTTAATTGATCAGATAATCTAAGGGATGTAACTGCTATTTTTTCTCCCTTCGCATTGACGATCGGAATACCTGGCTGGATCTGATTTATTGCCCCTATTTTTCCTATAAAGGCATCATGTTCCCACATAAGAGCCCGATCCCTGCGGGGTATTTCCATATTTACCAACTCTGCCCCTGCCCTGAAGGCAATTGCAAGACCATCTCCTGAGTCCGGAACGTTAAATATCATCTTATACATCCCGGTCGTCGGACCTTGAATCGGGTGATGGGTGCGGGTAGGCCACCCCGTAGCCATAATAACTGCCTTAGCTTTACAAACTATGAAATCACCCGTGCGAATATTAAATGCTGTTGCTCCAACAACTCCCCCATTTTGAGTCAGAAGATCGATCACCATAGTCCTTTCATAGATCTCAATATGAGATCGTCTCATTTGTTCAAAAAGCTTTTTTTTCAACCCATTTCCGTGGAACCGCAACTCAGTCATCGCCCCTGTAACAGGGTCCGGGAGAAAATAATATTCTCCATTATCCCACTTCATATTGACTCCCCAATTTTCTAAATCACAGATGCAGTCCCATGCCTCCTTCATCATAATGGCATTAAAATTCTTATCTATAAGTCCCTCTAAGACTTGGGGACCTTTTACAAAACCCCTCCCACCTGCTTTATCCAAGGTATCGATCATTTCCTTGCCTTTTATCCCCAAACTGGGAGCCCTAACCCCATGCCAGTGTAGGGGACCACCTGAGGCCCCCCCGCTCCGTTCCACAGCTGCCTTCTCGAAGACAACCACCTTGGCATTCTCTCCCTTTGCCTTGATCGCCGCAAAAGATCCTGCAATACCACCTCCGATCACCAACACATCCGTCTCTATGATTTGAACAGCCCTTTCCTTCAAATTCATCTTCCTTCCTCCATCTCAAAATATTGTGGACCAAATTTGCATACAACTTTTATATACAAAAATTTGCAATTTTGTCAAGGAAATAATTTTTATCCTCTATGAGGGTGACTGTTGACATAGGCATTAAATAAGTTTATACAATTTCTGTATGCAAAATCAGAAAAGTAATTACAACAAATCTATGAGACAGACGTTTCAGTCCCGAGCTTACGAAGCTCTTAAAAAAGCCATCCTTAATGGATATCTTAGACCCTCTCAACGACTCACTGAGATCGAACTATCCAATCAATTTGAAATTAGCCGAACCCCCGTAAGGGAAGCCCTCTTCCTACTTTCAAGGGAAGGTTTAGTTCAAAAATTATCTTCAGGGGGATTTGCCGTAGCATCATTCGATAGAAAGGATGCAAAAGAAACTTGTGAATTACGCAGGTCTTTAGAATTGTTTGCGATAGAAATTGCAGTGAGAAACATCACAAAAATTGAAATCAAGCGACTTGAAGAAAATTTAAATGAACAAAAAAAGGCAATAAAGGAAGGTTCTATAGAAAGAATTGCAGAGAGTTTTATGGAGTTTGACAAAATTATCTATGATTCTTGTGAGAGTAAAGTACTCACTCGAGCACTTGAGGCTATCAGGGATAGGATCTATTTATATGGAGCAATGGCTTTACGTCATAATGAAAAGATGGAACATGCCATTCAAAACCATTCTGAGATTATAAGAGCGTTAAAAGCCAAGGATCTATCTCGCACCAAGAAAATCATTTCTGAACATATTAATGCGTTTATTAATCTGATTGATTCAGTTTTAGATCGTCAGGAACATTACACTCTCCCTCCCTTAATTTCGAGAAAAAATGAGAAATAAATTCAACTCTATTGAATAAATGGGAAACTTTCAGATCCCTTTTAAAAAAGAATTGTCGAAATATTCTAAACCAATTGGAAGAAGGAGGCCAAAATGAGAAGAGAATTATTGGGGTGCATATTTCTGACATTATTGTTTTTTATGGGCTGCCAAACGATATTCCCAACAGCCACATCCAAAATGGAAAAGAGAGAAATCCATTATACAGCCCTTAACCCCCGTGCTCATATGCCAGAGGTGAAGCTGATACCTCTTGCCTCCCGCCCTCCGGATCTAAACAATAAGGTAGTTTATATCATAAATTCCTGGCCAGCTGGTTCTGAGATGGAAGATGTTTTGGTTGAAGCTGCTCAATATTTGAGTAAACGCTTCCCAACATTAGATGTAATATCGAGAAATAAACCATCAGCTTCTATGACCCCTGATCCCGATTTATGGGATGAAATGATAAGGGAAGGGAATGCTTTCATATATGGCGGAGCTCCATCATGGGGGACTACTGCATCAGCTCTTACATTTGCTTCGGGGTTAGAGAAGCGTGGTCTTCCAGGTGTTGTCTTAGTCTATGATACCATCATCGATAATGCAGAAACCACCTGCATACAAATAGGAGCACCTATGCGTCGGGTAGCCGTCCCATACCCTCCTAAAAATATTACAAAAAAGCAGATGACGGAGATTATGGAAAACATTGTCAAAAGCTTAACATACCCCCTCAATGATACGGAGAAGAAGACCGGGGTCTATAAACCCCCAAGACCAGAACGAATTGCACTCACAGGAAAGCTTTCGGAAATACAAGAATACTTCTATAAAAAGGGATGGACCGATGGACTTCCAATCATTCCCCCTACAGAAGAGAATGTTTCTGAAATGCTCAAGGGAACAAGCCATCGTCCTGATGAAGTAATAACAACAAAGATGTGGCCGGAAAAGTGGGAGGTTACGGTAGAAAAAGTGGCTATCAATGGGGTCATGGCTGGTTGCAAACCAGAATATATGCCTATCTTATTAGCAACCGTTGAGGCTTTTTCTCAATTTAATTATGATTCAGCAGTGCGTTCCTCCAATTCATTTTCCTTTATGCAGGTGGTTAATGGTCCGATACGAAGGTCTGTTGGGATGAATGCAGGGCTTTTTGCCCTGGGTCCGGGAAATCACGCCAATGCTACAATCGGAAGAGCCTTTAGGTTATTTATTATAAACCTGGGGGGAGGAACACCGGGGGTCAATTTAATGGGCAACATAGGAAATGTCGGTTGTTACACTTTCTGTTTTGCTGAGAATGAGGAAGAGAGCCCATGGAAATCCTTTGCCGTAGATCGAGGGTATAAATCGAATGAAAGTACGGTGACTATTTTTAGCGGAGGATGGAGTCATACGGGTAATTATCTCCTTTCAAAAAATCTTGACGATATTGCTAAAGACATCGCCCAATTTGAGTGGCCTAATGGGGTTGTAGTTTTAACTTCTCCCCCAAGAGCGAAACTATTAGCACAACAAGGAAAGAGTAAGGGAGAAGTAGAAAATTACATCTGGTCTCGCGCCACGTTAACGATTAGAGAATTCAAAACCGACCCGTTTTATAAACAATTTATAGAACCAATATTAAAAGGGAAAGAAATGTACGGAGAGAAATATTTATGGCCTAAAGAATATCTGGACAAAAAGGATGATGAGGTCGTTGCGGTTTATCCAAGAAAGTATGTGAATGTTATCGTAGTGGGAGGTGATATTAATCCACAGATGCAAGCTTGGAAAATGGCTTACCCTTCAACGGCGTCGATTGATAAATGGAAATAATAAAATTAAATAGGGAACCCAGAAGGTAGGGTTGGCTCTGCTTTTTTGTTTATTTTCTTTGGTAATCATCAACTCCCAGATCAACTTACCATTGAAGGATAGTAGGTGCTATAGTCGCAAAGAAGAGTTATTTTGACATTGTCCGTCAACTCAAATACTGGCCAGGACAATTTATAAAAATATTTACCTTCAACCATTATTTTTATATACCAATTGGGTGATTTTTTTTGCCTGATCAACCCAACGGGAGCGTCATAATTTAGAAGAAGATTTTTTTGTCAGGAAGACGACCCGATTTCCTTATTTCGATCAATTGCTTGGCCTGCTCTTTGAAGTGATCCATCCGCTCCTTTATTCTTTTCTTCGGCAGCTTCGAATACAGATACCCCAAGAATCCAATGTTCTCCGGTTGGTCATAAACCCCACCGATATCGCTCCCTTTCTAGACCAATACTTGTCCTTCGATGTATCTTTTCTCCTCTTCTTCACGGACGAGATCTCCCATTCGATAATGAGGGATAAGTCCCTTCTTTGCAGTCCGATACGGCCACATCTGGCTGGCCTTTAGGAGTTTGGAAAGCTCTTGGGCAGTCATCAATTCTTCCATACTCGATTCTTTACTTGATTATTTTCACCACATAGGAAACGAATTCGGCAGGTGTGAGAATTGAAGCGCGGTGAAACTTCTTCTCGGGGAAATGGTGAATGTTACCGGTTACCAGGAAGTCCGCTTTGGATTTTAAGGCACATTCCAAGAAGGCGGCTGCATGCTTCATTGATGAATACGCGGCGCTGGCAATTGCCGAAACCAAGAAAAAAGGAGCCTTTGTTCTCCCCGGCATCGGAAAGTCCGTCCTCGTCAAGAGAAAAGCCAGGACAGGTCGGAACCCCCCACCGGTGAGACGATTAAGATCCCGGCAAAGACCGTCGTGAAAATCAGACCCGCTAAAGCATTCAAAGAGACCATCATCCCGCCAAAGAAATAGCTTGCTGTCGACCAATGGCCTCTGGATCGTCTCGCCAGTCAGTTCTTGGAACGTGTGTTGGGTGAAGCCATAGCTCGACACGTTGACCGGTTCTCTTTCTCCCTTTAATAGCCTTATCGTGATATCGGATGGTTGCAAAAATCTGTAGATGGTCCCATTCGTCGTAAGGTTCTTCCTTATTCTGGATTTCCTTTTTTGAACGGAAACGGTTGACTCCGAAGCGAAATGTTCGTTGCCAGCCATCGATGGTGCAATAAAGGTATTCCGGAAATTCCTTTGGTGAGGTCTTCTTCCTCGGGTTCCGCTTCTTTTCTTCAGTCTTCCTTTCCTTGTGTTCGCCCATACCTTCTCTCCGATCTTGAGATAGTTGGAATTATCGAAGCGTGGATCTGGGGTAAATATCCATTGGTTGTGTTATGTTGGTAAAAATATACAAGTGCAACAGTAGTATTTCAAGACAAAATATATGAGAGAGTTAGTAGTGTTGAATTCAAGGGGGGGGGGAGACCCAATTTTTGGATTTCCCTCGGCGAAACATTCCGTGTCCTCAAGGAAAAAGAGGAAAAGCAGTGCGGCGAGTAGGAAACCCCTCCTGTGCCACAGCTCCGGTAGGTATGATTGCTGAAAAATGTTTGACGCACCCATAGAAAGGGTGTAAATTTGCATTGTTAATCGGTAGGGCATACATATCTATCGGAGATACCGTCCGCTATAATAAGATCAGGTATATTACATAAAGGTATTTTCTTTCAATCAATCTGGCGGGACCACACCGGCAGGGTGGAGCCCAAGATATCCTCTTTAGTGTTGAGGCCAGTATAGCGACATATGGATTTGGGCCAGGGAAAGGGTTCAATTAGAAGAAGATGAATGAGTGTGGTATAATTGTTTAAAAATTAAGGAGGGGGTCAATGAAAACGGTGCAGACCAAAATACCCGATAAGCTTTACAAAGAAGCCGAATCCCTTGTTAGGGAAGGCTGGTTCCGAGACAAAGGAGAACTTCTTTCCGAGGCCTTGCGACGATTCTTAGATACCCATCGCCCTGAACTGATGGAAAAATTCATTCGTGACGATGTGGAATGGGGCCTTCATGGAAAGGAGTAGATCTTCCCTCAAAGCGGTTTGTGATGCTGGCCCCATTATCCATTTGGATGAACTCGGTGTTCTTTATCTTATCGAAGACTTCCAAGAAATCCTGCTATGCCCTGCTGTCATAAAAGAAGTCCAGACGAAACGCCCAACTCTTTTTGAAAAAATTAATCCTCCTTTTGTCGTATTGCCTCATGCATTTCCAACCGATCAAACCCTTATTGCAATGTGCCGCGCCCTCTCGCTTGATACAGGAGAGCATGAGGCATTAGCCCTGATGGAAAGAGATCCGGCAGCTATTTTTCTGACAGACGATTCTGCCGCTCGAATGGTTGCCGAACGAATGGGTTACAAGGTTCATGGGACAATTGGCATTCTTTTACGCTCCATACGCAGAAACCAACTGAACCCCAAAGAGGTCTTAGGTCTTCTCGACAGCCTTCCTCAAAGGTGCTCCCTGTTTATTAAGCCTTCTCTATTGGATGAGATTAAACTCCGGGTTAAGGATGAATTTCACTTGTAGGGGACTGGGGGTTCAACGATATTCCGAACTGGAAAGCCCATCAGATCGCCGGAAACATTTCCGGTCCGAAGATACTATCCAGATACTATCCAGAAGAAAAAGACTTGAAATTTCCTTTGCAATATCGTAATGATGGGAAAGGAGGCGCTTATTCGATTCCTGCCGCCAATATTTTGGCTGTCCAATCAAGGCTCATTGAACTTCCCAAAACCCTCTTTAATCTCTTGCACCGGAAAAGGTTAGAGTAGGCCCGATGGGGAATGGCGGAGCGACAAGAAGGTCGCAATTGTAATTTGTATCGCTGTCTACACGCTTCGACAATGGCGATTCGCGGGCCCCCTTGCAAGGAAGTGGAGGCGGATTTTCTAATCATTGGAGACAAAGGCCTGCTCAGTATTCCGCCGGAGGCACTTCAGGAAAACGGGATCCCTTGCCGAATCCTCACTCCCCAAGAATTCGAGGAGATATAATGTGCGAGGGATCGAGCGAGCCATCGGAAATCCCAACCAAGTTGAAAATTCCCGAACAGGGTGTCATTTTCCTAATTGACCAAATGGCGAGGGAAAAGAAAAACAAGGAAACTGGAACTAAATTTCGGGACGACCCCAGAGACCCTTTTTTTGAGTGAGTGGGATTAACTCGAGTTCCAGGGCACATCATTACGAGTGACTCAAGGGCTATTCACAACTCTCCCACCTTTTATTTTAAATAGGTAATGGCCTCAATCTCTCTTTTTATTGGATGATGTTTTTTATAGAATATCCTATATTCCTCAAGCGAATAAAATGGCCCGTGAACTCCGGTGACCACCGGATAGGGCGTTCCATAATCCATGATGAAGAGCCTGCCGCTCTCTTTAAAAGAGCAGACATAATGATTAAATCCATAGGGTCGGAATACGAGAACAACGATTCGGGCGTCATAGGAAGGGTTAATCCGGTTGAGCGCTTCTTTTAAGAAAAAGGCGGCGTCGATATAGATTCCCGACTGAAGTCGGAAGGTCTCCTGCGGGGTTCTCGGAACGGGCAACGTCCCTTTGAATTCTTCGTATCTTTTCGTGTCAAAAGAAAAATCATCTTCCATCCATTTCGTCAAATCCCGGTACGATCTCCATTCAGACACTGTTTCGCCGTAGGTCTTCTCCGGAAGGGTTTTAACCGGAGCCGCTCTCTCTTCAGGGATTCTCTCCGGAGAGGTCTTCTTCGGAGGAATCTCCTCTGGATATATTTTGACTCGGGTGTGGGTACAGCCGGACAGGATGAACATCAAAATGAGACAGGCGGAAATGATTTGCCTGAATCCAAGAAATCCATTTTTTCTTTCCAATATCTTTACCATATTCTCAGCGGGAACTATCAGGTTGGGGCTTTTCTTTATCCTTAGATTTGAAATTGACTTCATCCCCGGTTTGAAGACCGGGTCTTTCGGGATGATACGGGATAAAATTTAAACCTTGTCGCAGCCAAGATATTTAAACAGACCAACGATATAGTTTCCCCATGTGGGAACCAATTTATCAATTTCGTAGGAGATCAAATCTGTTTCCCCACTGTGAATTTTATTATGAACTTCTTCCAGTTTCTGATATTTCAAGGGCCATGTTATTTTTCCAGACTGGTTAACCATATAAAAACTCTTCTGCTTTTCATCTATCTCGATGATTCGCAAGAGGTTCAGGCCATCCGCTGCCCAAAATTCAATTTTCTTTTCCTTCATCTCCTTTAATTTTTCCCAGCTAAATGGACATTTCAACAAAATTTCTATGATTTCCACTATCATCCTCTCCCATTCTGCTCTAATATTTTCTCGCGCCTCATCAACTCATCTCCCGATCATTCGGCTCCTAAAATGGGGTTCGAGTCTATTTTAAATGGCCCCCTCTTCAAAATTGCTTTTTCATATAGGCCATTTCACTTTATTTATTGAAGACCTCCATAAGCAGGCAACAGTCCTTTTCCTTTAAGGTAAGCAATCATCTTTAAGGCTTCGTCTTGACTGCTAAAATTTCCAATTTCCACTTGATACCATCTTTCCTTGGGTGATACTTTCCGGGGGAGAATCTCAATTATTTTCTCTTTTAATGCTTGCTCATCCCTGTAGAACTTCGCCGGATAAGAGCTATCAAAGGTGCCAGCATTAATTTTATAGGTATTCTCAGGAGTCCTGATGGTCAACAATTCCTCTGTAATTTTAGGCACCCTAATTTTTTGGTTTACCAAAATGAGATGGACGTCTTTAATTTCCGGGTTTGAATCTAAGATGAGGGTCATCAGGGTACTGTTGACCATGCGGTAATATTTTTGGGCCAGAAAATAGATGGTTTGCCCCTTTTCGATTGTTACAATTTCTGTTGATGTTTTTTCCCCACCCATGAGGGGAGGAGGAGCAGCGGGTAGAGAAACAGGTTCTTGAAGTCCAGGGGAGTCAGTTTTCGTCTCGACAGGGATTCGATGAATATTGCTTTTAGGGATTTCTTTCGTCACGTTATGCGGAGAGGGTGACGGTAACGGGGGCTGGGTCATGACAAGAGGGGCTTTGAGAGATTCGATATCCCACGTTTTAACAGATTTTGGCAGGGAGTATCGATAGATCAGAAAAGCAAATCCCGCCAGACAAAGAAAAGACAGGACGAGCAGAGACGTTCGATTCAATAGAAAACTTGATCCGGGTGGAGGCAAGCAAAATTCTTTGACAGGTCTGACAATGGACAAAAAGGCGGTTTTTTTAAAAAAAGGCCTTTCCCTGTCCTTGATGACTTCACGAATGATATCAACGTCAATCTTTTTTTGAGAAAAACTATAGCCCATCAGAAAGGCATTGTCACAAATGACATTAATAAGGCGTGGAATACCCCGGGCATGTGAACAAACCATCGAAATGGCTTTTGGCGTAAATCTCTCGGAGCTACTGCTTTTGACCAATCTGAGCCGATGCTCGATGTAATCCTTAGACTCCTCCTCGGTGAAGAGCTTGATTTGGCGTTTGATCCCTATCCTCTGTTTCAATTGCCTCAGACCTTGTAAGTTAAGTTTGTCATCAAACTCGGGTTGACCCGCGAAAACAATCTGAAGGGCTGTCAACTTTGGCAACATTCCGAGTTCTCCCATCACCTCTTTGGAAAGGTCCTGGGCTTCATCAATGATGATCACCAGGGTTTCCTCCTTGGCAATCATCCGGGTTAAATACTCATTGAATTGTTCCAAAAGAGCTTTTTTGCCGGCCTTCCTAATTTCAAGATCTAATTCCAGGAGAATATTTTTCAATAATTCTTTAAAAGTGATCGTGGGGTGAAAGATAAGGACTGTTTTCACTTTTTCCTCGACTTCAAGTTTACCTAATAAAAAACGAATGAGGGTCGTCTTACCTGTTCCCACCTCCCCGGTGATTGAGATAAAACCCTTTCGATTTCTTATCCCATCCATCATCGAGGCAATGATTTCTCGATGGCTGCTTGTCAGGAAGAGAAATTTGGGGTCCGGGAGTAATTCGAAAGGCTTTTCTGATAAACCATAAAATTCGTTATACATCGATTACCTGACCCTCAACAGGGGTATCAGTCTTAAAACCACAGTCCACCGTTTGGTTATCCCTAACCGCTTTATCATTAGAGGGATTGGAGTTGGTAATCTGTGGAATTTTCGAAACCTAAGCATTCTGCTAACAAACCCCTAAATCTTAAGAAAAGTATATTAAACTAAGCGGGGAGAAGTCAACCCTTGGAGGAAACTTAGCGCTTCAGATTCCCTGAACACCTCCATTGCGATATTTAGGAAAGCCACCGAATTCCTGTGGTTGAACTTTAAACAACCGGCCATAAGATAAGATATTCGACGATGTGTTGAAATGAGAAACAAGGCAGAGTGGATTGCCCTTTGTTTTTGAAAACGAGCCCTCCCTTTCGCATTTAGCGGCGAAAATCACGGCGGGGAAAGCGGTCATACCCTTCCTGAGGATTGACGAGATGAATATGGATATAACCCAGCATCGAAAGATCACCTTGATCAAAAGGCCAGGGAGGTGTGGGCTCATATTGGCCCCTCCCTAATTCGAATATAAACGGAAAAACAATTACATTACTCTCGTTTCCTGCTTTGTCGAAAACTGAAACTTTCAGCGTAATAGGTGTCCATTCCCTTAAATAAGATGACCTCGAGCTGAAGGTATTCCATTGAATATACCCTTTAAGACGGTTTCCATATTCTTTTCTCAGGTAGACCCAATCGGTCGGATAGCGACCGACACCCGGTTGATCCACCACGGACGCAATCCTAAGCATATCCCCATCCGGGTCCTCCGCCTCAAGATAGATTTTCCAGATATATCCGTAATGCCCCCGCTCCGCAGCAAAAGAATGGATAATGACTGGAGCGTGTGTTCCTGGCTTGACTCCTCCTTCCCCCTCATAAGGAAATAAAGCCTGTGTCCATCCCTGGCATGGAATTAAAAAAGTCAAAATCAATGATAGGCTGATATAGCCCAGTATTTTCTTTGAGTTCATTAAAATCACCTCCAATATAAATTTAAGACTCCCTGTGGGAAATTTCAAGGAAGTTCAGGAAAGCAGGAATCCAGTTTTTCTCATTTTTTTCTTCCATAAATTTAAAGAAATCTTCTATAATAGGATAGACTCAAAATATCAGGACTTCATCATGGCTGATCGGGAAGAGAAAGAAATACCTCTCATTGAAGAAATAGAAGCGCTCCGCCGGAGGGTTGTGGAACTCGAGCATTGCCGGAAAGAGCGGGAACAAATGGAAAAAATATTCCTGGATCTCTTCAACGCCACAGCGGAAGTCGTCATCCTGATGGATCGGGATGGGATTATCCTCACGGCAAACAGGAACGCAGCCCGTCTTTATGGTGTTCCCATGGAGAAACTCTCCGGCACATCGATCTATGACTTTATTCCCAGTGATCGTGTCAAGAGCAGCAAGGAGAAGGTCATAACGGCTCTTGAGACACGAAAGCCAGTGCGGTTCGAAGGGAAGCTTGGGGAAAAGGTATTCGAAAATAGCCTCTATCCGGTCATAGAGAATGGATTGGAGATCCGCAGGATCGCCATCTATGTCCGGGACATCACCGAACGGAAACAACTGGAGGTGATCGTAAAACAAACAGAGGAAAAATACAGGAATATCTATGAGAACGCCATGGAAGGAATCTTCCAGGTTGCTCCGGATGGTCAATTTATAAGCGCCAACCCCTCTCTTGCTAAGATCCATGGCTACGGTTCGCCCGAAGAGCTCATCCTGAGCGTCAAAAACATACGAAGCATCTATGTCAACCCTGATGATCATCATCGTTTAATCAATCTTCTCTTTGACCAAGGCGCGGTTCAGAACTATGAAGTCAAAATGTACCACAAGGACAGGAGCCTGCAGTGGATCTCCGTAAACGTAAGGATGGTCAGGGATGCCCGGGCGAAGCCTCTGTTTTACGAGGGCACCATGATGGACATCACAAACAGGAAAATGGCCGAGGACGCCCTCGCCGAAAGCGAAGAACGTTACAGGACGGCTATCGAAAGCTCCAATGATGCGGTCGCCATCATCCATGGTGAAAAGATTCAATATGTGAACAGAAGATTCGTGGAGATATTTGGGTATGAGGAACCGGAAGACATGATTGGCCAACCTGTCCTCATAATAGTCCATCCGGATGATCAGCGCAGAGTCATAACGATCAATCAGCGAAGACATAGAGGAGACCCTGTCCCTCTTCGATATGAATTTAAGGGCCTGACCAAGAACGGAGAGGTCATCTATATTGAAGTCTCGGCGGCAAGCATACTCTATCGGGGCAGGTCCGTTTATCTCGTTTATTTGAGGGATGTGACAGAGCGAAAAGTAGCTGAAGAAGTGATGCGGAACGAGCGAAACAGATTTCAAACGCTCTCAGAAAATGCGCCTTTTGGCATCATTATGATCAATCAGGAAGGGGGATTTGAATATATCAACCCAAAATTCAAAGAGATATTCGGTTATGAGCTGGACGAAGTGCCAAACAGCTTCGAATGGTTTAGAAAGGCTTTTCCTGACCCCAGGTCCAGAAGAGAAGTCATCTCAACCTGGATCGATTACCTGCGTAGCACAAAACCGGGGGAAAGGGTCCCCAGAACGCTTCCCGCCACCTGCAAGGATGGATCAAAAAAAATCGTTCATTTTATCCCTTTCAGGCTAACCACAGGAGAATATATCGTCACCCTCGATGACATTACGGAACGCATTCAAGCCCAAGAGGCGCTGATCAAATCCCACCAACAACTCGAGCAGTTGAATCGAGCAAAAACAAAGGCCGTCAATCTCATTTCGCACGAGTTGAGGACGCCCCTTGCCGTGATCCAGGGAAATCTGCGTCTCTTGAAAAAGAAACTGAAACCTTTATCCATCCATGCAACGTTTCAGAATACCATGGAGGTCCTGGAACGAAACCTTGAGAGACTTTCCAATATTTCCAAAGAAACAGATGATATATTCAGAATTTCACAGGAACTCGAAGCAGGCGCCCTTCTGGACAACCTCGACCGGATCTGGCAGCGGATTGAGGATCTTTCGGAGATGCCCACCGATATCCGGGCCCACCTCGAGGGTCTCAAGGCATGGCTCAGTCAATATTTATCCGGGAAGGCTGAAGAATTTCAGTCCATCAACCTTTTTCCGTTCGCTCTGGATGTGCTGGAAAGGGTCAAACAATTATCCGGCCACAGAAACATTCGATTTCATGTCGAGGGGAAAAATGATCTTTTCGTCCTTATCGATCCCCTCATTTTACAAAATGTGATAGAAGGTCTCCTCAAAAATGCAGTAGAAAATACGCCGGATGGCGGGTCCATTCGCCTCGTGGCAGAACAAAAACATGGAAAGATTATGCTTCATATCACGGATTATGGAATTGGAATGACCGAAGAGAATCAGGCGTACATCTTTGATGGCCTTTTCCACACAAAAGAAACAGAACTATACGCTTCGAAAAAACCGTTCGACTTCGGAGCCGGAGGCAAGGGTTTAGACCTTCTTCGAATGAAGGTCTATGGACAAAGGTTTGGCTTTGATCTCTCGATGACAAGCAAACGGTGTGTCTATATTCCTACCGATCGGGATCTATGTCCGGGAGATATTTCCAGGTGCCCCCACGTGAGGGAGGCAAAGGAGTGTACTGCATCCGGCGGAACGACTTTTACGGTCGCTTTCCAGCCCAAAAAGTCAAGTCCATCGGCTCTTATCTAAAATTCTTCGCCTGATGATAATTTGATGATAACCGAATTGCGGTATACTATTTGAAAGCAGACTATTGTGAGAGGCTTTTCAAAAAATCCTTCAATTTCGTCATATCCTGCAGAAGGATATCGATGAATTTCACTCCGGACTTATAATCTCCCCAGCCTTCCCCAAGATGGATATCTACCCAAACCACCTCCCCCAGCGCCTCCATGCTAAATAAATCAGACCCGGAAGAGAAAAATATTTTAAGCCTGAGGCGCTTGTTAGAAATCTTTACACTTGAACGGAAATGATGTATTTTACCCTTATGAACGATAAAAACGAGAATATTGCTGAACCCGCTGCCAAGAAATTCCGCTTTAGCGGACCGCAAGTAATGGGCATTGCAGCCCTGGTTATAATCGTTACGGCCCTCCTTACCGCCTGGTGGGTAAAACATTATATCTACGCTTCTAATTTTAAACCCACCGTATTGACCGACAAAGAGCAGAAAGCCCTCGAATCGAAACTGGCCAGGCTGGAGGGATCAGCAAAAAAAGACATGGCCGTCA